>CBFDCL010000023.1:0-27492 GCA_965603295.1 uncultured bacterium
AACGTCTAACGTCCAGCGTGGATTTTCACAACCTCAAACTTCAAACCTCAAACTTAAGGGAACAGTCCAAAGTCCAACGTGAAAATCAGTGCAGAGTGCAAAGTGCAGGGTGCAAAGAAGACCGTTTAACGTTAAACGTTTCTTGGCCGGCCATTTGCAGGCACCGGGACATGAACTGGGACCTTCGTCAGGCGCGCGTCAGCGTCCTCCTTTTCCTGGTCGTCTTGACGGCCGGGTTGGTTAAAGTCCGTCTCACCAGGCCAATTTATCCGGATTCCGCGGCTTCCGGGGGAGGGTGGCCCCCCGCGGGATGCCTGCTGGATGCCACCGCCTTGAAGAGCAGGGCCGTGGAAGTTTTCCCGCGGGGAACGCGGATCATGACCGCTGTTAACGGGATGGGGTTGGACGTTTCACCAGTCGGATCCGGATTCTGTCTTCCCCGGGCCGGGGTGCTGTTCAAGGAGAAGGAGGGTTGGCAGGTGCGCCCCATGACGCAAAGAGAGAGGTGGGTCTGGCGGATTCCCATGGATATCCACCAATGCGACAAGGAGGACTTGGCTCGCATTACTGGCATAGGACCCTCCCTCGGGGGGAAAATAAAACGGTTTGTGGAGGGGAAAAGGTGTCTCGATTCCCTGAGCGACCTGCTCGAGGTTCCCGGGATCGGGCCGACACGCCTGGAGATGCTCAAGAAGGAACTGGCTCTGGATTAACGGTGGAAGGAAAATAATTTACAAGTTTGAGGTTTGAAGTTTTATTCTGAGATCTGAGACCTGAGATTCCTCACCAATCACCAGTCACGAGTCACCGACCTTTTCTTTGGACTTTGGGTTTTGGGCTGCTGTTTCAACCACCCGTCACTAATCACTCTGAATTCCTTTCTAATAAGTTGACAAAAACCGTTGGCATAGTTATATATCCAATAACCAAACTTACTAGTCGGGAATTGTTATCATGTTTGAAATGTTAAAATCGGATCTTCAAGCGGTGAGAGAAAGAGACCCGGCGTGCCGCGGTGTGCTTGATATTTTTTTCAGCTATCCCGGTTTCCACGCTGTCGTTTTTCACCGTTTTGCGCACAGACTCTGGAAACGGAGGTTGTTCTTTATCGCCCGGCTTGTTTCGCACGCCGCGCGGGTTCTCACCGGAATCGAGATCCATCCTGCGGTGGTGGCAGGAAAAGGGCTTTTCATCGATCACGGGATGGGGGTTGTTATTGGTGAAACAACGGAAATCGGGGAAAACGTCACCCTGTATCAGGGTGTAACACTGGGAGGGGTGAGCCTGAAAAGGGAAAAACGGCATCCAACCCTCCGGGATCACGTCGTGGTAGGTGCGGGTGCCAAGGTCCTCGGTCCCTTCGAGGTGGGGGAAAACAGCCGCATCGGGGCGAACTCAGTTGTCGTCAAGGAAGTGCCCCCCAACAGCACGGTGGTGGGAATACCCGGCCGGATCGTCGTCAAGGAAGGGGAAAAGGTCGACGAGGTGGATCTGGACCATCAGGTTATGCCCGACCCGGTTGCGAAGGCTTTTAACTGCCTCATGGAACATGTCCAGCTGGTGCATAAGCGTCTGAATGAATTGAGTAAACAGGAGGACCAGGATCAGGTCCAGTTTGAGGAGCTCAGGGAGAGGCTGGACGGCATCGTCGGGAAAAAGGGAATTCAGGGAGGAGCCAGGGGGACCCGGACCAGAAAGGCGACTTCGAAATGAAAGTCACAACACGATCCAGCTACACGGTCAGAGCCCTGATCGATCTTGCCCAATATTCCAGGGATGGCAGTCCCGTGCGGCTTTCGGACATTTCCGAGAGGGAAGGGATTTCCCATGCTTACCTGGAACAGCTTTTCAACCGGTTGAAAAAGGTCGGCGTGGTCAAGGGACGCAAAGGACCAGGGGGCGGGTATGTCCTCGGCAAGGATCCCGAAAATATTCTCATGGGGGAGGTCATCCGAGCTGTCGAAGGTGAGGAGAAACTTTTCCTGTGTACCGAGGGATTAGACGGCAACTCAGGATGTCGGCGCTACCCCAGCTGCACCACCCATCACCTCTGGGACCGCCTTTCCGGGAAAGTCCACAGTTACCTCAATTCCATTTCCCTTTCTGAAATGCTGAAGGATGCTGAAAATCTTCATCCCCAAGGAGACGATTCATGAACCGAATCTATCTAGATCACAATGCCACGACACCGATCCGTGCGGAAGTGCGCGACAGGATGCTCCCTTTTCTCGGGGATCTGTTCGGCAATCCTTCTTCGGCCCACTCCTTCGGCCAGGAGGTGAAGCGGTACCTCGAGGAGGCCAGGGGCCGGATCGCCGACCAGCTGGGGGCCTCCCCGGCCCAGATCGTTTTTTGCGGCGGGGGCACGGAAAGCGACAATGCGGCGATAAAAGGAGCGGCCTTCGCGGCCGGGAAGGGCCATATCGTTACGACGCTCATCGAACATCCGGCTGTTATGCAGACCGTTTCCTGGCTTGCCAAGAAAGGGTACGAGGCGACCTATATTCAGGTGGGATCCTCCGGCGTCGTTGATCCCGACGAGGTGAAAAAGGCGATCCGTCCCGATACGATTCTGGTGTCGGTGATGCACGTTAACAACGAAGTTGGCACTATCCAGCCGGTGGAGGAGATTTCGGCCATCACCAGGGAACGGGAGGTCCTTTTTCACACCGATGCAGTGCAGAGCTTCGGGAAACTGCCCACGAAGGTGGATGACCTGGGGGCAGACCTGGTCTCCGTTGCGGCCCACAAAATCTATGGACCAAAAGGGGTCGGTGCTCTTTATATCAAGAAAGGGACGAGGATCGATCCCCTTATCATCGGCGGGGCTCAGGAGAAAAGACGCAGGAGCGGAACCGAAAACATGGCGGGTATCGTCGGGTTCGGGGAAGCCATCGTCCACGCCGAAGCCGAACGGCTAGAGATATATGATCGCCTGGTGCCTCTCAGGAAAAAGCTCGCTGGTGGTCTTTCCGAGCGGATCGGCGATATCGTCATAAACGGAGATCCGGAAAGGACATTCCCGTCCACCGTCAGCGCCAGCGTCAGCGGGGTGGAGGGGGAATCGCTGCTTCTCTCCCTTGACATGGAGGGGATCGCTATTTCCACAGGGTCGGCCTGCTCATCGGGATCGTTAGAACCGTCCCACGTTCTCGTCGCCCTGGGGATAAGTACCGTACAGGCCCAGGGCACCTTGAGGTTTTCCATGGGGCGGGGCACCACCGAGCAGGAGATTGATCACGTCCTGGAGGTTTTTCCGCCCATCGTCGAAAAGTTAAGGGCCATGTCGCCTCTTTCAGCAAGTCAGGCATGCTGAAAGAGGAGTTTTTAATCTCAGGTTTCAAATTCCAAAAAGAGATTGCCACACCATGGCGCTTTTTCGGGGAGAAAACGGGAAAGTTTTGTCGGGACACTTTTCAAAAAACTAATTAATGGTTACGTTTAGCGTCAGTGGACAGAAAGTTTGAAATTTGTTTTTAAAAATTTGAAATAGAGGTGTTTTATGAATATGTACAGCGACAAGGTAATGGACCACTTTCGAAACCCCCGCAATGTCGGGGAAATCCCTGAGGCCGATGGAGTCGGCGAGATCGGGAACGCTTCCTGCGGGGATATCATGAAGATCTACATCAAGGTCGAAGGGGACATCATTCAGGATGTCAAGTTCCAGACGTTCGGATGTGGTTCCGCCATTGCTTCGAGCAGCATGGTGACCGAAATGGTGATGGGTAAAACCCTCGATGAGGCCGAGAAGATTACCAACAAGGCGGTCGCAGAGGCCCTTGAAGGCCTCCCCCCGGAGAAGATGCACTGCTCCAACCTTGCCGCGGATGCTCTTCACGAGGCCATCAAGGATTATCGGGAAAAGCATGGGAAATAGGGAAAGAATCCAGAATCCAGGAACCAGGAAGAAATCTGTCAGCCGTCCGGAAGGGCGGCTTTTTTTTGGTAATGTCCGGTTGTGTATGACAGTTTATTGATGTTCAATGGGCTTATGAAAAACCCTCAACCCTCAACCCTCAACTCCCAACATAAAAAACGGGGCGGAAAACCCGAAACCGTCCTGTTGGCCATGTCCGGCGGGGTGGATTCTTCCACGGCGGCGGCTGTGCTCCTTGAGAAAGGCTACCGTGTTCTTGGCATAACCATGCTCCTCTGGCAGGAGGGGGACCCCGGCGACGGAAGGGAGGCAGAGGGGGGATCCTTCCTGGCCGATGCCAGGGATGTGTGCCGGGAGCTCGGGATCGAGCACGAGACCCTGGATCTGCGCGGTGAGTTCCGAGCCGGGGTGATCGAACCGTTCGTAAGGACCTATCTCGAAGGCCAGACACCCAACCCGTGCATCCTGTGTAACAAGCGGCTAAAATTTCGCTTTCTTCTCCAAAGGGCTGGAGAAGTCGGGGCGGACCTGGTGTCCACCGGTCATTACGCCCGGATTCTCGGGAACGGCTCCTGGCGGCTGGTTAGGGGGGTCGATGCTCAAAAGGACCAATCCTATTTTCTCTTCCCCCTTGGCCAGAAGGAACTCGAACGCCTGATTTTCCCCCTTGGAGAGATGACGAAAAGGGAGGTCAGGAGGAGGGCGGCGGACCTTGCCCTGCCGGTTCACGAAAAGCCTGAGAGCCAGGATGTGTGTTTTATCCCGTCCGGAGATGTTCGCCATTTCCTTCACCGGAACGCCTCCGGTTTTCCAGGCCGCGGCCGGTTTGTCGACATAAGGGGCCGCGAGATTGGGACCCACCAGGGGGCATGTTTCTTCACCGTGGGACAGAGAAAAGGCCTCGGGGTTGCTGGCGGGGAGCCCCTTTACGTCGTGCGGATCGATGTCTCCTCAAATACGGTAGTGCTCGGGGACAGGGCCGATGCGTCCTCGGCAGGGATGGTTGTTGCCTCCCCCCACTGGGTGGAGGGGATTCTGCCGGAAAGCCCGTTTCAGTGCCTGGTCCAGATCCGCCATCGCCATGCGCCGGCGGCGTGTGTGACTAACATCCATCCCGACGGAACCCTGCACGTGACTTTCCACGAGGTGCAGTACGGTGTGGCCCCGGGACAGGCGGCGGTTTTCTACGACAAGGAGACTGTTCTGGGAGGCGGGTGGATAAAAACCAGTTTCTAGAATCTTGACTCTAGATTCCGGTACCTGGTCCAGATCTTAAACTTTCTTTGATCCCCGGTGTCTAATATGAAAAGAGAGCTTCACTGAGGATGAACAGCCGAGATGAAAACGAGCGGGAAATTGTTGAAAGGGCTCGCAAGGGGGATTCCCTCGCGTTTGAAGAACTTGTCCGCCTGTACCAACGGCCGCTTTACGGGTTCTTGTACCGGCTCTCGGGGAACGTTGAGGATGCCATGGAGTTGACCCAGTCCGCTTTTGTCCGATCGTGGACTTCCCTGGCTCGTTTCCGGGGCGAGTCGTCTTTCCGGACATACCTCTACAAGATCGCCGCTAACGCATGGCGCAACACCGTCCGCGACAGATCCCGGCGGCCGTCCGTTGACCTGGAAAAAGTCCCGTTGATGTCCAACGACGACCCGCACGCTGATGCCGAAAGTGCCCAGGAGCAGAACCTGCTCTGGAGGGCGGTGGATCGCCTGCCCCCGCGTCAGCGGGAGATCCTTGTTCTCCGGATACGGGAGGGGCTCTCTTTCGAGGAGGCTGCCAAGGTCATGGTGTGTTCCGTTGGAGCGGCGAAAGCCAGTTATCACCAGGCGGTGGGCAAGCTGAAAACCGATTTAAGGGAAGAGGATCAATGAGCTGTAAAAATGTCCAGATTAGGGAGCTTCTCCCCGAATATGCCTCTGGAAAGATCACACCGGAGGAGGCGGACAGGGTCCGGGCTCATCTGAAAGGCTGCGCCCGATGCCGGGATGAGCTGCAGATCATCGGGTTTTTTTCCGAGGTACCTGTTCCCGAACCGGCCCCCGGTTTCTGGAACGCCCTACCGGCCCGAGTAACCGCCATTTGCGTCCGGAAGCCACGAAAGGGTTTCCGTCTGCCGATCCCGTCCCAGGCCTGGGGACTCGCGGTGGCAGCGGCCCTTGTCGCCGTGATCCTGAGTGCCTGGCCATCGGCCCCTCCGAAGGTCGAGGATGGGATGCTGGCCGAATATTTTCTGGAGGAAACGGGATCACCCGGTCTGGGCATCGAGGAGGAGATCCTGTCGGTTTCGGGGTTGCTGGTTGCTGAGGTGAACCTGTCCCTGGACGGAGAGATCGACCTCTCCGGGGAACTGGAAGACATCGATGTCATGGGGGGCTCTTTTTCTACGGACCTTTATGAAGGGATGGACCTGACAATGATACGGATTTTGGAAAAGCTTATCGAGGATGTGACCCCGAAAGGGGCAGAAAGAGGGTGATTTTATGAACCGGAAAATGCTCGCAGCCGTGCTTGGACTTTTCCTTGCCGTGCTCATCATGCCGGTTTCCCTCCCGGCCGCGGACGGAACACCCGGGGAGGGAGACCTGACCCGGGTGCGGAAAAAGATTGAGGCCCTGCGCGCATGGAGGATTTCCGAGGAACTCGATCTGGACCAGGAAACCAGTGCCCGTCTTTTCCCCGTCATGCGGGATGCGGATGAGAAGGGCTGGCGCATCGAATCCATGAACCGTGCACTGATACGGGAAATGGATCTCCAGTTGAAAAAAGGGGAACCCGACCCCGGGAAGATCAACGGGATACTGGACCGGCTCCAGGCGAACCGAATGGAAAAGGCGAGAATTGAAAACCGGCATTTAAAAAGAGTGCGAGAGATTCTCTCTCCGGAGGATACCGCTCGCTACCTTATTTTCCAGTTCCGTTTCCAGAAGGAATTGAAGCAAAAGGCTGCCAGAGCGTTCCGGGAGGGCCGGGGGGGCCAGGGTCCAGGCGTTTTCCGGAACGACCCGGGTGGAAGTGAGGAAGGATCCTCCGGCGGGGGAATGGGGAAGAGATAGGGAAACAGGTTCCGACTGAAAGATGAAGCGACTTGACGAGGTGGCGGGGAGGGTCTAGGTTTTTTTCGCCCTTCCTGTGCCTGCATTTTCGCTTAACCGTTCATCCGCCCATATTGAACCGTTTCCATATTTCCTGTTCTCCTTTCCTGTATTTTCCGTTAAATTTTCCCCATGTTCCGAGAGAAGAAATCGGGCACCCACGGACCCGGCTCTTTTTCCTTAATTACGCTCGGATGCAAGAGCAATCAGTACGATTCCGCGGCCATGGCGGCCGACCTCGGGCGGGCCGGCCTTACCTGTGCCGAACTCGGCGAGGCGGATATTATACTGGTTAACACCTGCATGGTTACGGGTCCCACCGAGGCCCAGTGCCGGAAAGCGATCCGTCAGGCACGAAGAGCAAACCCTGGGGCCAAGCTGGTTGTCAGTGGGTGCATGATCCGTGGGGCGAGGGAACAGGTGGCCGGACTCCCCGAGGTGGACATGATCCTTGATCCGCGGCGAAAAGGGATGCTGATCGACCTCCTGGGCCTCGGTTCTGAAGGATCGGATAACGGAGGTTGGGCCGATTGGCCGGAAGACCCCGCTGTAATCTCCCATTCCCGAGACAGAGCTTTCCTGAAGATCCAGGATGGCTGTGACTCCTCCTGCTCGTTCTGCATCGTACCATCCGTCAGGGACTCTTCAAGAAGCCTGGAACCGGACCGTGTCCGGGATGCCGTCCGGAGTCTGATGGTTTCCGGTTATTTGGAGGTCGTCCTTTCCGGGGTTCACCTGGGCCAGTACGGGCGGGATCTTGATCCCCCTTTCAGGTTCGAGGACCTCCTTCGGAGGCTGCTGGAAGAATCCCTGCCCGGCAGGGTCCGCCTTTCCAGCATGGAGCCCCTTGAAATCACAAATGCTCTGGTGGACAACATGAAAAGGGCCCAGGGTTTTATCTGCCGCCACATCCACGTTCCGGTTCAAAGCGGGAGCGACCGGATCCTTCGGTTGATGGGTCGCCCTTACACGGCCAGGGATCTCAAGGGGTGTCTGGAACGTTTGAAGGAAGCGCTCCCCGGCATCGGGCTGGGGTGTGACGTCATTTGTGGGTTCCCCGGGGAAACATCGGGCGATTTTGCCATGACCGAAAAGATCCTTGCCGACTTTGCCATACCCTTCGTGCACGCGTTCCCGTATTCGCCGCGACCCGGAACCAGAGCGGCCCTGCTTTGCGATGATGTGCCCTATCAGGAAAAAAAGGACCGGGTGCGGCGGCTAAGGTCTCTCGCGGCCGAAAACCGGAAGGCGTTCGCCCTCAGGCAGGTCGGCACCGTCCTGACCGTGGCCCTTGAAACGGGTGCCCGGAAAAGTGATGATATCTGGGGGGTCACGGACAATTACCTCAGGGCCGCCGTCAGGGACCAAAGAGGTTTGAGGCCAGGGGGCTTGGAGAAGGTTTATATAGAAGGGGTGTTGGGGGACGCACTGGAGGGAAGACCGGTGAGCCCCAGTGGCGAGGAACTGGGGTCAAAAGAGCAGGAAGGGGGATAAACAAGCCAGGAGCCAGTAGACAGGAGATTGAAAAAATTCTTGAGAAAGAGGTTTCCCGGTTCACTTACCTTCTGACCCCTGGATTCTGGATTCGGACTCTTTTTTATGAGGTGCGTCATGTCCGAGATGCGGAGAGTCGAAATTGTTGTTACCGGCCGTGTCCAGGGGGTTTTTTACCGGGACAGCACCCGGCGAACGGCAGGGGGATTGGGCCTCACCGGCATCGTCCGAAATCTGCCTGTTGGGGACGTCGAGATCATCGCCGAGGGCTCCGAGGACTCCCTGGAGGCCTTGGTGCGGTGGTGCCGCCAGGGCCCTCCGGCCGCTGTGGTGAAGGATGCGGCTGTGACCTGGAGAGGGGCTACGGGGGAATTCAAGGGCTTCCAGATACGTTATTAGGGAAAAAGTTTTTTGACATGGCCCTATTCCCCATCTAACCTGAATTTCAGGAACCCTTGGGTACGGGTTTGCGGAGGATATCTGTTGTGAAATACCTGACGGCGTTGAGGGAGCATGTAAGGAACCGGGTGGAGCTTATCGAAAAGGCTGACCTGGTGGTAGGGATCCCCTGTTATAACAACCAGAACACCATCGGCCATGTGATCAGACAGGTCAGTCTGGGGCTCCACAGGTTCTACCCCGACAGGCGCTGTGTTATCATCGTTTCCGATGGCGGATCCGTAGATGACTCGAGGGAAGAAGCAGGGGCGGTGGAGGTCTCCCCGTTCCAGGAACTTTTGGTGACTATCTACCGAGGGGTCCCCGGCAAGGGGTCTGCTCTTCGAGCCGTGCTCGAAGCGGCCCGGTTTCTCCAGGCCGAGGCCTGCGTCGTTGTGGATTCCGACCTGAGAAGCATCAACCACCAGTGGATCGGGAACCTCCTGCAGCCCATCCTGAGGGACGGGTATCAATTTGTCGCACCCTATTACAGGCGTTTTAAACTGGACGGAACCATCACCAATAATATTATCTACAAGATGACGAGGACCCTCTACGGAAAACGGGTCCGACAGCCGATAGGAGGCGATTTCGCCTTTTCCAGCGATGTGGTGAACTACCTCTACAATCGGGATGTATGGGATACCGACGTCGGCCGTTTCGGGATCGACATATGGCTCACCACCATGGCCCTGGTCAAGGGGTTCCGGATCTGCCAGGCTCGTCTCGGAGCCAAGATCCACGATGTCAAGGACCCTGGCCAGAGTCTCGGCCCCATGTTCCGGCAGGTTGTGGCCACGATGTTCAGCCTGATGGAGGAGAACCTGGCGTATTGGTGGGAAATCCGGGGGAGCGAACCGATTCCCGTTTCCGGTGAGGAGATCGACATTGAGCCCGAGGAGTTTCCCATCAGCATCCAGACACTCATCGAATCGTTCCGGAACGGTTACAACCAGTTCGGGACGTTGTGGCAGAAGATCCTGAGCGAAGCTTCGTTCCGTGAGGTCAGGAACCTTGCAGAGGGGGGCGACGGGTTCGGGATGGAGGACAGGATGTGGTCGCACATCCTCTTTGACGCGGCCTCGATGTATCATTGCTGGCAGAGGAACAGATTCAAACTGGTGGAACTGCTCACTCCCCTTTACTACGCCCGGGTGGCGAGCAACGCACGGGCAGTGGAAAAGATGAGCGATGCCGAGGCCGAGGAAGATGTCGAAAGACAGGCCGGGGTTTTCGAGGAGGAAAAGCCCTATCTCCTGGAAAAATGGGCGAAGGCTGATGAAAGGATAAGGAATGGCGGCTGCGGCCAACTCTCCGTCTGATCCCGTGGTGCTTGTCCTGAACTGCGGCTCGTCAAGCGTAAAGTTCACCTTTTTTGAACGGGACTCGGGACGGGTGCTTCTTCACGGTACCAAGGACCGTGTTACTGATTACGATAGCGCCCTCGGCAAGGTGTTCGACAAGGCCGCTGCTCTTCCCCGCGGTGGGCTTTCGTCGGTATGCGCTGTCGGGCACCGGGTAGTTCACGGCGGGCGCAAGTTCCGCTGGGCTCACCGGGTCAACGAGGATGTGCTTGCGGGAATCCGGAACTATATCGAACTTGCCCCTCTTCACAACCCCTATAACATCCTCGGCATCGAATTCTCGGCCGCCCGCCTTCCGGGTGTTCCCCAGGTCGCCGTTTTCGACACCTCGTTTCACAGCGGCATCCCCGCGAGGGCCCACAATTATGCCATCCCCCTTGAGATGGCCATGGAGTACAGGATCCGACGTTACGGTTTCCACGGTATCAGCCACCACTATGTCCACGACAGGGCCCTTGAACTCTCGAAACACCGGGGGATGGAGGACCTGAACGTCATTACCTGCCATCTGGGGGCGGGGTGCTCCATCGCGGCTGTGAAAGGAGGCCGGTGCGTCGATACTTCCATGGGTTTTACACCTCTGGAAGGACTTGTCATGGGAACAAGGTGCGGGGACCTTGATCCCGCTGTGGTCCATTTCCTGATGTCCCCGGAAGGGGGGGGACTGTCCGGGGATGAGGTCCACGTTCTGCTCAACAAGGAGAGCGGATTAAAGGGGCTGTCGGGGTTTTCTTCGGATGTGAGGGACCTTCTCCAGGCCCGGCAGGAAGGTCACGAAGGAGCCAGACTCGCTCTTTCCGTTTTTACGTACCGCTTGAAGAAATACATCGGAGCTTATAATGCTGCTCTGGGCGGGACGGATATCCTCGTCTTCACGGCAGGCATCGGGGAGAACTCGCCCCAGATCAGGGCCGAAACCCTCGAGGGTTTAGAGCCTCTGGGTTTTGTCCTAAATATCGGGGCCAACTCCGAACAAATGGGGACCGAAGGGGTGATCTCGAGCCGGGAAAGCGCGGTCAGAATCCTGGTTATCCCCACAGACGAGGATCGGATGATCTACAAGGAAACAGTCAGGATGATCAATCCCAGGGGCGAAGAGCCGGGGACGGAGAAGTATTAGCCGAAAACGGGGAGCCATGATCCGAGATTCCGGCTTTTTCCGGATCCGCCGCCCTAATCAACGTTTCCCCCCTTTACATCCCCGCGTGGTTCCCTACTGATCCCTCGCCAGGGTTAATGAGCCTCAGGATGTCCTTCGCCGTCCGGTAACCGGGGGCGACCCGTCCGTCCGGAAGGACCAGGGTCGGAGTGGATCCGATACCGAGCCTGCGGGCCAGCCCGATGGTTCGATCAATGATGTCCGAAGAGCATTCGGGATCGGGAACCTTCCCCCCCCTGAAGCTGGTCTCCAGAAGTTTTACGCTCTTTTCACACATGATGGTTTTGGAGATCCTTAACGAGTCCGGATGGAGGCTGACCTTGGGCAGCATCTTGATGAAGAACACGACCCCGGGGTCGGCCGGGACCACCTTTTTCAGTTCGGGATGCAGTTTTTTGCAGAAAGGGCACTGGGGGTCAGTGAAGAGGATAACCTTTTTCTCCGCCCTCGGGTTCCCGATGACCAGGGAATCTTCCAACGGGATCGCCGCCGTATCCACCCTGTTTAAGTTCATCATTTCGATTTTCGAGACATTGCGTTTGTCGCTAATTGAGACAGTAACTCCACTTATGATGTAACTTTTTGAAAAATCGATATAAACGAGACCAGAGCGTCCGTCTTTTCCCGTAACTCTTGCCGCGAAGAGCCCCGGTACGTGGGCGAAGCCCACCTCGTGAACATCTCTGACAACATCCTTGAGGAGATCCGCTGCTTCCCGGCTTGTGATGGTGTGGCAGCCGGAACAATTTTCTCCCTCACGGGCAGAACCGCCGAAGCCCATCGCCGTCAGGGGAAAAATGCTCACGGCGAGGACCAGGATCACCGTCGCAGTAAAGGCCGTCGAAAAGAAATGGTGTCTCATGGGATTGTTCCTTTCCTGGGTGGAGTTTTAGCTCCGCTGCCTCGAAGTGTTTCCCGAGGGATCTTTACCGGGCAGTTTTTCCGATGTTTATCCGTTAATGGGGAGCCTCAGGGTTCCCGGTCGGATGCCAACTCTTGTTCGATGGCGGAGGAAAACGCCTCGAGGGAGCGCTGGTTTAACCTTTTCCCGTTAATAAAGATGGAAGGTGTCCCCCGCACCCCGATCCGGCTGCCCTCGGCCAGGTCGCGGTCAATGATATTGCGGATACGGGGGCTCTCCCTGTCTCTTTTGAACCGTTCCAGATCGAGGCCAAGATCCTGTGCCGTCGATACGATCGTCTCTTCACTCATATTCCTCAGATTCCGGAAAAGACCCTCGCTAAATTCCCAGAAACGGTCCTGCAGGTCCGCCGCCAGGGCCGCCTGGCCGGCCCGTCTGGCGAAACGGTGGTTCCTGAGGGGAAACTGTTTTATCACCAACCTGACCTTTCCGGCGTATTTTTCGAGCACCTGCTCGAGCAGCGGGTTTAGCCCCGCGCAGTAGGGTCATTGGTAGTCGGTGAACACCGCGATGGTAACAGCGGCATCTTTCGGCCCCCGGGAAGGGGATCCGGAGGCATCGATATCATAGCGCATGGAAAATGTAATGAACTTCAGCTTGCCCTTCTCGCCTCCCAGCATTAGCCGGTTGTCGCTCCGGTTATATTCGAGACGCTGGAAACCTTTCCCGACCTCGATGGTCTGGGTAATCCTCCCGGACGGGTCGAGGACCACAACCTCACCACGGGTGGTGAGGATGAAGGACCAGCTTCCGTCGTCGGTGATCGCCATATCCACCACATTCCCCTGGACCGCCATTTCCCGCGTATTGAGGATCTCGAAGAGGTCTGCCGAAAAGGCCGCGGAGGATATCAGGAGCAACACCATAGCAGCGGGCAGAGCATGCCATGGAATTCGCTTGCGAGGGGAAAGCACGTTCATGGCAGGCAGATTACAGGATATCCGGACCCGGTGCAACGAAGAGGAAAAGGAAGTCCAGGGTCCAGCGTACAGAGGGAAAAAGCCGATGGTCAAACTCGCTTTCGCTTAAGCTTCAGCGTGGCAAGCGCGGAGACACGGAGATGCAGAGGAAAGAACGAATGGTCCGCGATCCAGGTTTTTCGTGCGGTCATCGCGAACGGCCACCGGTTGAAGCGATCTCACGGGGGAACGAAGGAAGCTGGCACGGTTTTATCGAAGGACCCCGCTTAACGGGGGAAAACGGGAGTGCAGGGTGCAGAGTGCCGGGTGGAATCAGTTGAGAATTGAGAGTTGAGAATGAAGGGGTCAACCTCCAACCTCAAACCTCCAACCTCAAACCTTAAATTTTACACCCCGAAGGTCCATCCTCAACTCTCAAACTCTCAAACTCTCAAATTTTTAAACGCTCAATCCCGGCGGGCCGTTACATTGACAAAGGCCCGTTCATCCGGTATTTTTCATGCCTCGGCTTCGGAGGGTGGGGATGCAGCTCTTCCTCGATGATATCCTCCCGGAGGGCATCGATGTTGAGGTCCGGTTGGATCGGAAAGATCCTGCGGTCCGGGAACTGGATATCAAGGGACCGGTTACCGGTTCCTTTCACATAAGAAAAGTCGGTCTTCAGCTCCTGGTGCGCGGTCATGTCACCGGGGAGGTAAGGGTGCAGTGTGCCCGTTGTCTCGAGGATTTTGATCTCAAGGTCCAGGAAGAGGTCGATATCGAACTGCGCCCCATCATGGATCTTGAACAGTCGGGTCATGACATGGAACTGGGTACCGATGATCTCGATGTGGAGTTTTTCAGGGGAGACACCCTGGACCTGGGCCACCTGGTAGCGGAGCAGATCGTCCTCGCTATTCCCATGAAGCCGGTTTGCAGGGAAACGTGCGCGGGGATTTGTCCCCGATGTGGTGCCCGCGCGAATCAGGGGAGTTGTGGATGCCTTCCCAGCGAACATGACAGCCGGTGGGGCGAGCTCCTTCGGTTAAAGGAAAAGATGAAACAGGAGAAGGATTGACCAGACCCGGCATGGGGACGTGATATCCAGATAAAGGAGAGAGTAATGCCAGTTCCCAAGCAGAAACAGGCGAAATCCCGCACGAGGCGAAGGAGGGCTCATGACGCCTTGAGTTCCCCGGCAACGAGCCTTTGTCCTAAATGCGGTGAACCGAAGATCCCTCACAGGGTTTGCGGGCATTGCGGCCATTATCGGGGCCGAAAAGTGCTGGAGATCGAAGAGGTTTAACAAACCTTTCGATACACTGCATTGAAGATAGCAGTGGACGCTATGGGCGGGGATTACGCCCCTCACGCTGTCATCGAGGGAGCGATCCTGGCGGTGCAGGAACTTGACTGCACCGTAATCCTCGTGGGAGACCGCGAGGTACTCGTGCCCATCCTTGAAAAATTGCCCCATCCCGGTGGGAGGGTCATCGTCAAGCACGCGTCGGAGGTCGTCCGAATGGATGAGGCTCCGCGGAAGGCCCTAAACAACAAACCGGACAGCTCCATCAGGAAGACTTTCGAGCTGGTAAAATCGGGAGAGGCCGACGCGGCCATGTCGGCCGGCAACAGCGGTGCGGCCATGCTCTCAGGACTGTTCATCCTCGGGACCCTTCCCAGCGTGGACCGGCCGTGTATCGGGTCCATTCTACCCACAGTTAACGGCCGAGTTGTGATGCTTGATGCCGGCGCCAATGTGGACTGCAAGCCCCATAATCTGGTGCAGTTCGCCTTCATGGGGCATGCCCTTGCCAAATATACCCTCGGGATCCCGAGTCCCAAGATCGGCCTTCTCAGCATTGGGGAGGAAGCGGGCAAGGGCAACGAGGTGGTGAGAACGACCTACAGGATACTGAAGAAGAGCGACCTGAACTTCCATGGGAATGTTGAGGGGGGCGATATCTTCGTAGACAAGGTGGATGTCATCGTCTGTGACGGCTTCGTCGGCAACGTTGCGCTAAAGACGGCCGAGGGAGTGGCTCAGGCGCTAGGTGCCCGCCTGAAAGAGGAGATTCGGTCCTCTCTCCTGGGGCGTTTTGGTTATCTTTTCATGCGCCCTTCCCTCAAACGGTTCAAACGTCATTTCGATTACACCGAATACGGAGGGGCTCTTTTACTCGGGATCGACGGGATCGGTGTCGTCGCCCACGGCCGATCCAACCCCGTAGCCATTAAAAACGCCCTCCGCATCTCCCACGAGTATGCCCGCACGAAGATCGACAGAAGGGTCTGGGAAGAGGTGGAGACGAGTACCGAGCTGAGGCAGAGCCTCGGTGAGAAGGTCCATCAGGTGTTCGAGCATATCAAGGAAAAAAAGGATGATCTGGAGATCAAGATCCCCGCTGCGTCCGAACCGAAGGAGTGAGGGCCAAGTTATGATTACCAGAACAGTGATTTCCGGGACAGGGTCTTTTCTACCTGAAAAAGTTCTCACTAACGCCGACCTCGAGAAGATAGTGGACACCACCGATGAGTGGATCGTCTCGAGATCCGGCATTCGGGAAAGACGCGTGGCGGCTCCGGAGCACGCTACCTCCGATCTTTCCACCGAAGCCGGGAAGAAAGCCCTGGAAATGGCCGGGGTCGATGCCATTGACCTCGATCTTATTATCGTCGCCACCCTGTCACCTGACCACTTTTTCCCCTCTACCGCGGGCCTTGTTCAGAGGAACATCGGCGCTTTTAAAGCCGCGGCCTTCGACCTGGAAGCGGCCTGTACCGGATTTATCTACGCTCTGTCCATAGGGGACGCCTTTATCAGGAACGGCACCTACCGGAATATCCTCGTGATCGGGGCTGAAGTGCTGACCAGATTCATCGATTGGGAGGATCGGAGCACAAGCGTCCTGTTCGGTGACGGGGCGGGGGCAGCCGTTTTGCAGCCGGGGGAAGAGGACGGGAGGGGGATCATCTCCACACACCTGCACAGCGACGGGCGTCTGGCGGAACTCCTGTACGCCCCCGGAGGGGTCTCCCGGATGCCCCCAACCAAGGAAGTCATTGAGCAGAAATTGAACACCGTGAAGATGCAGGGCAACGAGGTTTTCAAAATAGCTGTCACGAAGCTCAAGGAAGTTGTCCAGGAGGCTCTTGAACACAACGGCCTGACCGAAGAAGATATCGATTTCCTCGTGCCTCACCAGGCCAATTTGAGGATCATCCAGGCCACAGCTAAGAGGCTGAGGCTTCCGATGGAAAAGGTCATCGTCACGGTAGATCGCCACGGCAACACGTCTGCCGCTTCCGTACCTCTGGCCCTGGACGAAGCCGTTCGTACGGGGAGAATTAAGAAGGGCGACCGCGTCCTTCTCGAGGCGTTCGGCGGTGGGTTAACGTGGGGGGCCGCCCTGGTTCGCTGGTAATCAGCTACACCTAAATACGCACGATACAACCTTCCCCGGTAAAGGCCCACGGATACTCTGGAGGCCCTGCAAGGGAAGGTATTCGGCAAGGCATGGAGGAATCTAGATGGAATATTTTCTGACTGAAGAGCAGCAGGCCATCCAGGAGATCGCGAGACAAATAGCCGAGGAGAAGGTCGTACCCGTACGGGAAGAACTGGATGAAAAGGAGGAGTTTCCTCGCGAAATCATGGAGACGTGTGCCCAGTCAGACCTTTTCGCCGTGTCGATTCCGGAGGAATACGGTGGTCTCGGCGGTGGTGTATTTGAGATGAGCCTGGCGGTTGAGGAACTGTCCCGGGCTTGTCTGGGGGTGTCGGTTACCTACGCTGCATCCTTTCTGGGCGCCTATCCCGTCCTGATTTTCGGGAACGAGGAACAAAGGAAGAAGTATCTTCCCCGCGTTGCCACCGGCGAGATTCTGGGCGCCTTTGGCCTCACGGAGGCCGATGCCGGAAGCGATGCGGGTGGGCTGAGAACCACCGCGAGAAAAGATGGTGATTCCTATGTGCTAAACGGGACAAAACAGTGGATCACCAATGGGGGCGAAGCTGATCTGTACACGGTGATCGCCCTTACCAATAAGTCCAAGGGGGCCCGTGGGGCGTCAGCTTTTATCGTCGAGAAAGGAACCGAGGGGTTCTCCTTCGGGAAAAAGGAAAAAAAGATGGGTATCCGGTCCTCCACCACAAGAGAACTGGTGTTCGAGGAGTGCCGGGTCCCCGCCGCGAATCTCGTTTCGAAAGAGGGGATGGGGTTCATCATTGCCATGAAAACGCTGGATAATTCCCGCCCCGGCATTGCGGCCCAGGGGGTCGGTGTTTCACAGGGAGCCCTCGACGTCGCGGTGAACTACGCGAGGGAAAGGCACCAGTTCGGTCAACCGATCATCGGGTTTCAGGCCGTTGGGCACATGCTTGCCAACATGGCTACCAAGATCGAAGCCGCGCGTGCTTTCACCTACGCCGCAGCACGGTGGATCGACAGCGGAGCTAAAGATATCTCAAAGGTTTCGGCCATGACCAAGTTGTTCGGGGCCGACACCGCCATGGAGGTCACCACTGATGCCGTCCAGGTGCTGGGAGGTTACGGTTATATGAGGGAGTATCCGGTGGAGAAGATGATGCGGGATGCCAAAATCCTCCAGATATACGAGGGTACCAACCAGATTCAGAGGAACGTGATAGGGACTGCTCTGATCAAGGAGTACGCAGCTAATTCCTGAATACAGAAGCCAGTAGACAGGAGTCATCCTCCTTCGCTTATCACTTCGGCGGACCAGGAATCCAGGAGAAATAATCCGGCAGCCAGATACTTTGAGGATTTCCGAGGGGCGATGACACCGTGAATTCTGTGCTATGGCAGGTCGCCCTATTCCAGGGGTTTAAATGAATATTTCCGTCTGTATCAAGCAGGTCCCAGAAACCACCAAGATCAAGATCAACCCCGACACGAACACCCTGATCCGGGAGGGGGTTCAGAGCATCATCAACCCCTTTGACCTGTACGCCCTCGAGGAGGGGGTCCGGCTCAAGGAAGCTCACGGGGGTACCGTGCGTGTCCTGACCATGGGCCCGCCCCAGGCCGAAGCGGCCCTGAGGGAAGCGATTTCCCTGGGGGCCGATGAGGCGTTCCTCGTGAGCGACAGGGCTTTTGCAGGCGCGGATACCTGGGTTACGGCCTACACACTTTCCGCCGCCATCCGGGAGATGGGACAGACCGACCTGATCCTTTGCGGGAAACAGGCTATCGACGGCGACACCGCTCAGGTTGGCCCTTCCCTGGCTGAACATCTCGGGATCCCCTTTGTGGCCTTCGCGCGGAAGATCCGGAGTGTAGGCAGCGATGAGGTCACGGTGGAGAGGATGTTCGAGGAGGGGTTCGAGGTGGTGCGGATGCCCCTGCCCGGTTTGCTCACTGTTGTTAAGGACATCAACGAACCCCGCCTACCGTCCCTGAAGGGCAAGATGAGGGCCAAAAAAGCCGAGATTGCCGCTATTGGGCGTCAGGATGTCGAAGTCCAGGATCAGTTCCTCGGCTTGGACGGTTCCCCGACCAGGGTCGTCAAGATGTTCTCCCCCGACCTTCGAAGGTCCGGTGTCAAGTGGCAGGAGGATCCGGAGGAGATGGCGAAAAAACTGGTGGAGGGGTTGAAAGAACAGGGAATAATATAGTCCAAGGTCCAAAGTCCAAGGTCCAAAGAAAGTATGGTTTTTCCTTGGGCATTGGGCATTGGTCTTTGGGCTGATACGGAGGAGATTTTTTTGTCTTCGATTGTCGTCATTAAAGATCTGTGCAACGGGTGCGAGGTGTGCCTTGATTACTGCCCCTACGATGCCATCGACATGGTCGACGGGGTGGCCTGGATCAACGAAAAGTGTACCCTTTGTTTCGCTTGTGTCGAGCCGTGCCCCGTGGATGCTATCGTCGAAGAGGAAAGTGGGGTAGAGCTGCCGGATCTGGACAAAGGGGCCTATTCCGGGATCTGGGTCTTTGCCGAACAGAGAAACGGGAAGATCTCCACCGTGGTCCATGAACTTCTTGGCGTCGGGAGGAGGCTCGCCGACGGGACGGGAGAGAAGCTGACATCGGTACTCCTCGGATACGACATGGAGCCCGCCGCTCGGGACCTGGTTCCTTTCGGGGCTGAGGAAGTCATCTACGTGGATGACCAGCGCCTCAGGCAGTTCAATGACGGGCCCTATTCCACCGTCCTGGCAGAACTTATCGAGGAGCGCAGGCCCTCCATCGTCCTCGCCGGGGCGACCTTCATGGGGCGTTCCTTCATTCCCATGGTGGCTTCCAAGGTGGGGACAGGCCTGACTGCCGACTGCACGATGCTGGATATCGATCCGGAGACCGGTGATCTCCTTCAAACCAGGCCGGCTTTCGGCGGCAATATTATGGCCACCATTGTCTGCCCGCGTCACCGTCCCCAGATGGCGACTGTCCGTCACAAGGTCATGATTGCCGCGGAAAGAGACGAGAGCAGGAAGGGGGAGGTCCACGTCGTCAGGGGACTGGACGGGACCAGGCTGGATGAGCGTACTGAGGTCCTCGAGGTGGTCGAGGAGATCCTTGACACCGTGAACCTGGCCGAAGCGGATGTCATCGTGGCCGGCGGCCGGGGTGTCGGCGGGCCGGAGGGGTTCAAACTTCTGGAGGATCTGGCGATTCTTCTCGACGGGGCCCTCGGGGCTTCCCGTTCGGTGGTGGACTCCGGCTGGATCCCCTACAGCCACCAGGTTGGCCAGACGGGTAAAACGGTCAAGCCCAAACTGTACATCGCCTGCGGGATCTCCGGGGCTGTTCAACATCTTGCGGGAATGCAGACTTCCGATGTCATCGTGGCAATCAACAAGGACGCGGATGCCCCCATTTTTGACGCTGCGACCTACGGTCTTGTGGGTGATCTCTTCCAGATCGTTCCCGAGATCATCCGTTCGGTGAAAGCGTCCAGAAGAGGCGCAGGATGAGCCTCGCTTTTGTTTTCCCCGGTCAGGGCTCCCAGTTTGTGGGAATGGGGCGTGACATGGCCGAGTGGTCCTCTGCCGCGAGGGAGACCTTCGAAGAGGCCGACGATTCCCTGGGGTTCTCCATCAGCGGTATCTGTTTCGAGGGCCCAGAGGAGGTGTTGAGGTTAACGGAAAACACTCAGCCCGCCATCCTGGCCACGAGCGTTGCCGCCCACAGATCCTTTCTATCCCACGTTGATGCCGTCCCCCTTTTCGTCGCGGGTCACAGTCTCGGTGAATATTCGGCCCTGGTGGCGGCCGGCAGTATCGGTTTCGCGGATGCTTTGCGGGTGGTGCGGGAAAGGGGCCGGGCCATGCAGGAGGCTGTTCCACCCGGCCGGGGGGCCATGGCGGCCCTGATGGGTATGGAAAGGGAAGAAATCCTTTCCATCTGTGTGAAAGCATCTTCGGATGGTGGGGTGGTGTCGCCTGCAAACTTCAACGCACCCGGACAGGTTGTCATCGCCGGGTTCCGGGAGAACGTCCTGGGTGCCATTGAAATATTCAGGGAACGCGGAGGCCGTAAGGCCGTTGAACTCCCGGTCAGCGCCCCTTTTCACTGCGCTCTCATGGAACCCGCTGCCCGGAGGATGGAGGATATTCTCGGGGACATACACGTTGACAGCCCGAAGACCGTTCTGATAAACAACGCGGGAGCGGTTTCCGTTTCCCTGGCCTCGCAGGTTGTCCCTTCCCTCGTTTCCCAGGTGACGTCACCTGTGCTCTGGACCGATTCCATTAAGGGGATGGCCGAAAAAGGGGTGGACGCTTACCTCGAACTGGGTCCGGGGAAGGTCCTTGCCGGCTTGATCAAGAGAATTGACGGAAACGCGGCCGTTTCGTCCTTCGGGGCGCCCGGGGACCTTGACGCGGCCATCGCAATCCTGGAGGTTCGGGATGCCTGAAAACAGGACTGCCATCGTTACCGGGGGAGGGCAGGGGATCGGAAAGGCCATCGTGCTCGATCTCGCAGCAGAGGGGGTCAACGTCGTTGCGGCCGATATCGATCCCGAATCGGCTCAATCATCTGCCGCGGAGGCAATGGAGAAAGGTGTGCGGTCCCTCGGCGCACAGGTTGATGTTGCCGACCCCGGCAGCGTCGAGGCCATGGTTCAGCAGGTGTCGCGTGAATTCGAAGCAGTGGATTATCTTGTCAACAACGCCGGGATCACCAGGGACTCGCTCCTGATGCGGATGGGGGATGATGCCTGGGGAGCGGTCATCGACACAAACCTGACGGGGACTTATCTCTGCTCCAGAGCCGTTGTCCGGCTGATGATGAAACAGAGGTTCGGGCGCATCGTCAACATCACATCTGTTGTCGGGGTTATGGGCAACGCCGGCCAGACGAATTACGCTGCCTCGAAAGCCGGCATGATCGGGTTCACCAAGTCCCTGGCCCGGGAGGTTGCCTCGAGAGGGATCACCGTCAACGCCGTTGCCCCCGGGTTCATCCAAACGGCCATGACGGATGTGCTTCCGGAAAAAGCGAGAGAGGAACTTGTGGCTCTGATCCCCAACGGACGTCTGGGGATCCCGGAGGATGTAGCCTCCGCGGTCCGGTTCCTGGTTTCCGATGAGGCATCCTACATCACCGGCCAGGTGCTCCATGTCAATGGCGGGATGTATATGTAAAAACAGTGCCAGGTACCAGGTACTGAGTACTAAGAAAATCTTGGAAAGAGCAACCGGTAACAAGAAACCATAAACCATAAACTCGTAACTAATACTTCAGGAGGAGAGAGCATGGACGTCACTGCCAAAGTTAAAGAGATCATCGCCGAACAGCTTAACCAGGACGCGGATGGTATCGATACCGCCTCCCATTTTGTGAACGACCTGGGCGCCGATTCCCTCGATGTCGTGGAAATGGTCATGGCCTTTGAGGAGGCGTTCGATCTGGAGATTCCTGATGAAGACGCAGAGAAGATCCAGACCGTCCAGGATGCCATAAAATATTTGTCGGAAAAGCAGTCCTAAAGGGAGAAAAAGGTCGTGCGCAGGAGAGTCGTTGTTACGGGGCTGGGGGCGGTGACGCCCCTCGGCCTCGATGTCGATGAAACCTGGGAAAGCATGATCGGCGGCCGGTCCGGTGTGGGCCCTGTCACCAAGTTTGATCCGAACGAGTGGCAGCTTCCCACAACCATTGCGGCTGAGGTCAAAGGGTTCGACCCGGGGCTGAGGATCGACAGGAAAGAGCTCCGCAAGATGGACCTGTTTATCCCCTATGCCATTTTCGCCGCCATGGAGGCCCTGGAACAGTCGGGGCTCCAGATCGATGAGGGCAACGCTGAGCGGGTCGGAGTGATCATCGGCGCGGGCCTTGGAGGCCTTCCGGTGATCGAGGAGGTCGCCGAGGTTCTTCGGCAAAAAGGGGCCAGGAGGGTCACTCCCTTTTTCATTCCCATGGTCATCGGGAACATGGCCTCGGGACACGTTTCCATCATTACCGGGGCCAAGGGGCCCAACAGCTGCGTTGTCACCGCCTGTGCCACCGGAACCCACTCCATTGGAGATGCCTTCCGCCTGATCCAGTACGGTGACGCGGACGCCATGATCGCCGGGGGGACGGAATCGACGATCACACCTCTGGCATTCGCGGGTTTCAACGCGATGAGAGCGATCTCCACGAGGAACGATGAACCGGAAAGGGCGAGCCGTCCCTTTGATCGTGACAGGGACGGGTTCATCATGGGGGAGGGGTCCGGTGTCGTTGTCCTGGAGGAGTTGGAATCTGCCAAAGGGCGTGGGGCCCGGATTCTGGCGGAGGTGGCCGGGTTCGGAATGTCCAGCGACGCCTACCATATCACCGCCCCCGCTGAGGGAGGGGCGGGAGCGGTTCAGTGTATGGGGGCCGCCATAAGGGATGCGGGCCTTGAACCG
Organism: uncultured bacterium; assembly: GCA_965603295.1. Lineage (GTDB taxonomy): Bacteria > BMS3Abin14 > BMS3Abin14 > BMS3Abin14 > BMS3Abin14 > JAFGWO01. The sequence goes on from CBFDCL010000023.1 coordinate 23,114, forward strand.
TCCGATGTGGAGTACATCAACGCTCACGGTACCAGCACGCCCCACAACGATGTTAACGAGACCATGGCGATCAAGACACTTTTCGGCGAAGGGGCCTATAAGGTTCCCATCAGTTCGACAAAATCCATGACCGGGCACCTTCTGGGCGCTGCCGGAGGGGTGGAGGCCATTGCGGCCATCAAGACGATCCTGGAGCACCGGATCCCCCCGACCATCAACTACGAGGTTCCCGACCCGGATTGCGATCTGGATTACGTCCCCAACGTGGCCAGGGACATGGTTGTGGACACGGCCCTTTCCAACACCTACGGTTTCGGCGGGACCAACGCGAGCCTTCTCTTCAGGAAATACGTCCCCTGATCCTCTTGACGGTGCTCTTTTCGACCGACAACCTCGAAAACAGTCCCTCTGATCTGTTTTTCGAGGGGGAGGATCACCCCAACGGTGTGATTTTCCCGCTGGGAAGAGATACGCCTGGGTCCTCCTCCACCTCCGGATACCCCCTTTGGGCACATCCCTCGCGATGGATTTTTCTCCCTTTCATCAACCCTGATCCACTATGAGGAATTTTAACGCCCTTCTTTTGGACCTGGACGGAACCCTCCTTGACATCGACATGGCGTTTTTCATCGGCCCGTTCGTCGAGGAAATCCACGGTTTCTTTTCCGATGTCCTGGGAAGGGAAAAGTTCCGGGAGGGCCTGTTCGGTGGTACGGAAGCGATCATGACCGCTCCGAGGCCGGACGGCGAGACGAACCGGGACGGTTTTTTTCGCATTTTTTGCCGGATCACCGGGTTAAACCTGACCGAGGCGGAAAGACGGTTCGAGAAGTTTTACGCCACGGCTTTTCCTACAATGGGATCCTTTGCGCGCCCCATCAATGGAGGAAAAGAGTTCGTGACCCGGGCGGCCGAAAGTGGGTATGTGATGGCCCTTGCCACCAATCCCATCTTTCCGGTGAGGGCGACCCTCGAGAGAGTCCGGTGGGCTGGTCTCGACCCGAACCTGTTTAATTTTCTGCCAGGTCTCGAGAATATGTCATCGTGTAAACCAAGCCTGCGATATTTCCTGGATGTTGCCGCCTGCCTGGGAGTTAAGCCCGAAACGTGCCTGATGGTGGGCAACGACATGGAACAGGACCTGCCCGCGGCCGATGTGGGGATGGGGACCTATCTGGTGAAGGGACGGGTGATCGCCCGTGGAGAACCGGCCCGGGAGCCGGATGGCAAAGGGACCTTGGAGGAACTGGCAGAGATGCTGGGAATTTGAATTGAGGATTGAGAGTTGAAAATTGAGAATTAAGGGAGTGCAGAAGTTTGAGAGTTTGAGAGTTTGAGGGTTTGAAAGTTTGAAGTTTTAATTCTTGATTGGTGATTGGTTTTGGGGATCCCGGATCTTGCTTTGGATTTTTGATCCTGGATTCAAGCCGATCACCAATTACGAGTCACCAATCACACCGTATTTTGAAATTTGAAATTTTAGATCTGGAATTTATAATCATGCCTATGAAAACAGTTTCAAGTGACGTGACCCCGCCGAGGGAACGCAGGCGCCTGCCCGCCATCCTCTTTGCAGCCACTTTCGTGACCACCACCGTCGCAGGGGCCATTCAGCAAGGCATCAACCCCCTGACGGATCCTCCTGCCATCCTGAGGGGGCTGCCTTTTTCCATCACGCTCATGGCGATCCTCATTGTGCACGAAATGTCCCACTACATGGCCTCCCGTTTCCACGGGGTCCGGGCTACCCTGCCTTTTTTTATCCCGGCGCCTTCCATCATAGGGACCTTCGGGGCTGTTATCCAGATGAAGGGGGCCATCTGGGACCGGAGGACCCTTCTGGACATCGGGGCATCGGGGCCTATTGGGGGGTTTGTCCTTGCCCTCCCAGCCCTCGTAGCGGGGTTCGCCATGTCGCAGGTCGCCCCCGCAGGGGGAGGAGAAGGGGGCCTCATTCTCGGGGACAGCCTCCTGGTAAGCCTTGTGGGCAGTCTGACCCTCGGAAAACTGCCCCCCGGGGCCGGGGTGAATCTCCACCCGGTGGCTTTTGCGGGATGGATCGGCATGTTCGTCACCTCCCTGAATCTTCTCCCCGTGGGACAGCTCGACGGTGGGCATATTTCCAAGGCCCTGTTTCCCGCGCGATCGGATATCATTGCCCGTGTCACGCACATGGCCCTGGTTGTCCTGGGGATCTTCTACTGGGAAGGGTGGCTCTTTTGGGGTCTGGTCTTGGTTTTTCTCGGGGTCCGTCATCCTCCGGTTCTGCTTCCCCATATCGCGCTGGACGAACGGAGACGGAAAGTGGGGTTTGTTACAATAGCCATCTTTTTCCTGACCTTTGTTCCTGTACCGTTCCGGGTAGTCTAGACAAAAGCCCAAAGGCCAACGTCCAACGTCTAATGGAAAATACAGTGTCGGGTGCAAGGTGCAGAGTGCAGAGGGAAAAAAGACGCGAGGACACCGAGACCAGCTTCCGCTCAAGGAGCTATGGTTGGCAGGCATGGGGACGCGGAGAAAAAGCGGAGGCACAATTCTCCGGATTCAAATCTCAAACCATAAACTTCAAACATCAAACTGAAGTTGCGGCTCTCAACTCACAAACTTTCAAACTTTCAAACTTCAAACGTTAATTCCCTTTTCCCCTCCTTGAATCCCTTGCCCAAGTGTGGAATATTATCAGCGGACCTGATCGAAGGAGGCTGCCTCGTGAAAACCCTTAAAATCCCGTTCCTGTTGATCATCGCCCTGACGGTGCTGGTTTCCGGTTGTGTCGTCAGCAAGAAGGACTACCTTCTCAAGGAAGAGGAGGCCTCCAAATGCACCCGTAACCTCAAAATGCAGGTGGAGGAGAACAGAACCCTGAAAAGCGAGCTTTCCCGCTGCCAGGATGACCTGTCGGGCGCCGAGGCGCGCGTGGGGGAACTGACGGCGAGCCTGGGGAACGTGAGCGGGGAAAGGGACGACCTGGAGAGCAGGCTGACAATCCAGCAGGCTGTAAACCAGGAGTTAAAAACCCAGAACGACCGCCTCGGGGATATTCTTCAGGAGAAGGAAGTCTCTCAGTCCGCTATCATCAAGGAAACGATGGAGATCAACAAGCGTCTCCAGAGCACCAACGCCGAACTGAGGGAAAAGATGGCGGCTACCTTAACGGAAGCCCGGAGGCAGGAAAGGGACCTTGCTGCTGCGAGGGAGGAACGCGACTCCCTCCGGGCGAGGAGCCAGGAGCTTGAAAAGCAGAAAGAGGCCGAACTGCAGAAGCTCAAGGCCACGTACGATGAGCTTGTGAGCAGCCTCAAAGGCGAGATCGAGGCGGGGGAGATCCAGATTCGCAGGATGAAAGACCGGCTGTCGGTGAACCTCGTAGAGAAGATCCTTTTCGACTCAGGCAAAGCTGATCTTAAAGGTTCCGGTGTGGAAGTGCTAAGGAAGGTCGGTGTCCAGCTCGCCAGGATCAAAGACAAGAGGATTCAGATCGAAGGGCACACCGATGATGTCCCCATCGGCGGCCGGCTTCAGGAGCGTTTCCCCACAAACTGGGAGCTTTCCGCGGGAAGGGCCCTGGCTGTCGTGCACTTCCTGCAGGATCAGGTGGGTATCGACCCGGTCAAGCTTTCCGGAGCGGGATACGGGGAATACCAGCCTGCGGCTTCCAACGAATCGGTAGAGGGCAAGGCTTCTAACCGGAGGATCGAGATCGTCCTGCTCCCGCCCTACGAACGCATTTCCGAAGCCCAGGAATCTACAACGGTTAATCCGTCCCAATGAGAGGACAATACGGGAAAATAAGGTGCAGGTAACAGCAACCAGAAACCAGACACCAGACACCAGACACTAGACACTAGATACTACTTAATGGAGGTAGCCAGTGACGACAAACAGTAACTTTCTCGTAAAAGCCACGGACGCGAAACTGCCTGACGTCAAGAAAGCCCTGGAGGCGGCGGGGATCAGCGTGAGGAGCATCATCGTCCTGCATAAGGAAACGGAAGAGGCCGGGTCCGAAGAGGGCGCGGAGGAAAGCAAGGAATCCTAGGCACTTCTGACCGGACCAGCAGGCCCCTTCGAGGAGGGTTCAGTCATGAAGATCAAGTATGTTGGGCACGCGTGTTTTCTGGTGACCACCGGGGATGGTACAAGGATTCTCACCGACCCCTATGAACCGGGTTCCTTTGACGGCGCTGTGAAATACCGTCCCATAAGCGAGGGAGCCGATCTCGTCCTCGTTTCTCACGGGCACCCGGACCATAATTATGTGGCCGGTGTGCCGGGCAGCCCCCGGGTCGTGGATCACTCCGGGGAGACGACCGCCGGGGATGTCTCGATCATCGGGGTGCCCTGCTGGCATGACGCCTCGCGCGGATCTGAGCGGGGGG
>CBFDCL010000024.1:0-26872 GCA_965603295.1 uncultured bacterium
CCCTCCACCTTTCTGGCTCCCCTCCCGGCTGCGCTGGTAACCTCTCGGGACAGCGGTGGACGTCCGAACATCATCACCGTCGCCTGGACCGGGGTGGTTTGCTCCGACCCTCCCATGGTGAGCATCAGCATCCGGCCCTCCCGCTACTCCCACGCCGCCATCAGGGACTCCGGCGAGTTCGTCCTGAACATCCCTCCAGCCGATATCGTCCGGAAAGTGGATACATGCGGGATCCTTTCGGGAAAAAACGTTGACAAGTTCGATGAAGCTGGGCTTACCGCTATCCCGGCCGAGAAGGTTTCCGCCCCCCTAATTGAAGAGTGCACCGTTTCCCTTGAATGCCGCGTCACCGATATCATCCCTCTGGGAATCCATGACATGTTCCTTGCCGAAGTCGTTTCCACCCACGTGGCAGAAGAAGCCCTTGACCCGGACAACGCCGTCCGCATGGAAAGGATCAACCCCCTCGGCTATGCGCCCCTGGACCGGACATACCGGGCCCTTGGCGATGCGTTGGGAAGCTATGGCTACTCAAGGAAAGACCGGGATTAAAATCCCGGTTTTAAAGACCTGGCACTGAAATTAGACCTGGACCTAGTCCTGGTACCTGGCGTCTGGTAACATGAAACCAGTAGAAAGAAGAAGGTGGAAGGGCAGGTCCTTTTTGTTCTTACTACCTGTTACTTGTTACTGAATTTACCTCCCCGAAACCCTCCCCCTTCTCCAAAAATAGCGTCTGGGTCGGATAGGCAAATTCGATCCCCTCATCGCCAAACCTCCGGAACAGCTTTATATTGATTGTCTGCTGGATATCCATGAAAAGGTTGTAATCACGGTCCAGGACCCAGTAAACGATCTCGAAATCGAGAGAGAAGGCACCGTACTTGAAGAAATGTGCTCTTTCGAACCGCACGTCTGGCAGGGATTCAATAACCTCCCGGAGGATCTCCGGAATGCGTTCCACCTTTTCAGCAGGTGTCTGATAGATGACGCCTAAGCTGAACACCACCCTGCGTTCCTCCATCCGGCGGAAATTCCGGATCCGACTCCCAAGGAGATCCGTGTTGGAGAAAATCAGCTGTTCCCCGGAAAGGCTCCTGACCCTCGTGGTTTTGAGTCCGACGTGCTCAACCGTCCCCATCTGTTCGCCAACGATGATGAAATCTCCGATAATAAACGGGCGGTCCAGGACGATGGAGAGGGAAGCGAAGAGGTCCCCCAGGATGTTCTGAACGGCGAGAGCGACGGCGATTCCAGAGATCCCGAGACCGGCGATCAGGGTAGTGATCTGGATGCCCAGGTTATTAAGGGTCAGGAGAACCACCATCACCCACAAGGTCGCCTTGGCAAGCCAGGTGATAACGGAGTAGGCTTCCAGGTTCAGGCCCTCCTCGCCGTCTCGGGACGCCCTCCTCGAAACCAGGAAATTGATGACCCCGTTCCCCCAGATCCCCAGCTGGATCGCGAGGGAGATGAGCGCAGCTGTGTTGAGGAGCTGTTCCGCCTTGAGCCCCAGTACCAGCAACTGAGAGGCGCCATATAGGGCCAACACGAAAACAAAGAACCTCTTGGTCCGCACCTTCATGAGATCAACGATCATATCGTCCAATTCGGTTTGTGTTTTTTCCGAAAAAACCTCTAACCTGCGCGCCAGATACTTGAGGAGAGTGGAAATTCCGAAATAAAGGACAACGAAAGTCGCGACGGAGACAGCCCAGTTCAGCACTGTAGTGCCGAAATATGTGATCTTCAAAAGTTCCCAGTTCATTACTTTGTTTGCCCTCCCCATAAATGCGATTCCAAAAAAAATTTCAAAATTAATATCAGTGATTCGTGATTGGTGATTAGTGTTTGGTTTTTCCCAATTACCAGCCACTGGTCTACCAGTCACAAGTCACTGATAACCATTCCCCACGTTAAACGTTAAACGTTAAACATTAAACGTTAAACGGAGATCCAACCTCAAACTTTCCTCAATCCTTATCCTCAATTTACAATTAACCTTCCATCCCATCAAGGATCGTTTCCAAAATCTCCAGGTTCATGCAGTCCTCCCGGTTGTATTCCAAAAGCTGCCACAAGGCGTTTTCGTCCCCCTCGGTCTCAAACCGGTACCAGAGACGGGGAGCTTCCCGACCATCCACGACCCCGGATGTACGGCCAATGCCGAAAAGAGCCTCCACCCTTTTGAGACCCCCGCGGATCCCCCTCTTCCGACAGTCCCTTAGAAGGTCCCGGTGCCGGGCCACATCGAGAACATCAAAACCGGTCACACGCCGGATAAAAGGAAGGTCAAAGGAAGCACCGTTGAAAGTAACAACCGTTTCCACACCTGCGAGGGAACTCTCAATATTCACATCGGTAACCCGGGAGCCGGTGAGCTGGATCATTCCGCGATCGGGGATATATACCCCCACAAGGCTGATCTCCCCTTTAAAGGTGGTTTCGATGTCAAGGTAGGCTTTCAAAGAATCCGTCCAGGGTCCAACGTCCAATGTCTAACGGGAAAAGCAGTTCAGAGTTCAGGGTTCCGAGTTCAAAGGAGACCGCAACTTCAAACCTCAAACAACAAACCTCAAACTTCAAATTCACAATTCCCAACTCTCAATTTGGTTTAGCGTTTGAACATTACTTCTTGTGCCGATCCTCCCTCCCCCGGCGGAAAAAAAGCCTTATCGAGGTACCCTCAAATCCAAACTCCTCCCGCAGTTTTCGCTCCAGGTAACGGATGTAGTTGTCCCTGATCTCCCCCGGCCTGTTGGTGAAAATGACAAAAGACGGGGGATGAACCCCAACCTGGGTCGCATAATAGAACTTCAGGCGCCGGCCCCGGACCATTGGCGGCTCAAAGCGCTCCACCGCATCCTGAATTGTGTCGTTGAGCTGCCTCGTCGTCACCGTTTTCCCGGCCTGGGAAAAAACTTCGTCGACGACGTCAAATACACGTTCCACCCTTTGCCCCGTCAACCCCGACATGGACAGGACTGGGGCGTGGGCAAAGAAAAACATCTTTTTCCTGAGGTCTTTGACAATCTGATCGAAGGTCCGGTGATCTTTTTCCACTAGGTCCCACTTGTTCAGGCAGACGACCAGCCCCTTCCCTCGATCGTGAACAAGGCCGGCGATCCTCATGTCCTGTTCTACCAGCCCGTCATCGCTGGCAACCAGCAGGAGGCACACGTGGCACCTCTCCACCGCACGGAGGGTCCTCAATACCGAATAATGCTCCAGGGCCTCGCTGATCCGGCTCTTTTTCCGGACACCGGCCGTATCCACAATGAGATACCGCCTCTCACCCCTTTGAACCACCGTATCCACGGTGTCGGCCGTGGTTCCGGGGACATCGGAAACAAGAACTCTCTCCCGGCCAAGAACCCTGTTGATCAAGGTGGATTTTCCCGTGTTGGGACGCCCTATCACCGCTATCCGTAACTGATGATCCTCCTCCGGGGCGAGAGCCTTATCGGGCAAGACTTCAAGAAGGGCGTCAAGGACCTCCGCAACACCGCTGCCATGAAGGGCGGACACAGGGAAAACCTCTCCGATCCCCAGACCATAAAAAACCGAAGATTCCAGTTCCCGTTCCTTCCCCTCGGATTTGTTGGCAACAACCAGAACAGGCTTGTCGCTTTTCCGAAGAACCGTTGAAACCTCTTCATCCACTGTCGTTATCCCGGCACGGGTATCCAGAACAAACAGGATAACATCCGCTTCCTCAATGGCCATCATGGCCTGTTCTCTGGTGAGGGAAAACAGGCCATCCTCAGCCATGGGATCCAGGCCCCCGGTGTCCACTACCGTAAACTCCCTGCCCGACCACGAAGCGGCACCGTAATTCCGGTCCCTTGTCACCCCGGCGACATCCTCGACGATAGCCTGTTTCTTTCCCAGGATCCGGTTAAAAAGGGTGGATTTGCCGACATTCGGCCTGCCAACAATAGCCACAAGGGCCATAATCAACTCTCTCCCGTCAGATATTGCTTGAAGGAAACCTGGATCTGCTCAAAAGGGGTTCCGGCCACGTTCTGTACCGCAAGGGAGGATTCCCGGCCAGTCGAGATCTCAGAAACAAACCTTGGAATGAAGCTCTCTCCGAATCGATTTACCATCCAATCCATGAAAAGGAGGCTTGTCGCATAGGCTCTGGCCCTTTCCTCCCTCTCCATTGTAATAAAAGAGGCATCCAGGGAGTCCAGGTTTACGTTGTATCCCTTTTTCAGGGCACGTGCGACATATCTCCTGGCAGAATCGATTACCTCCTCTGAAGGGTCCTCTCCGACCTTCTGGGCCAGCCCTTCGTGAACCCATCCGGGAAGCCGTCCAGCGGCTTCATGGAGAAGAGCGTGAACCATCTCATGACGAACCGTGGAAATCAGCTGTTCCCTGTCATCGATGCCATCCTCGACGTAAAGCCGTATCTGTCCGTCATAAAGACCGTCCACCAGGGGGTCCAGAGGATCCGAGCGTTCACCGAGGTCCCCGGTCATGATGAGGACATCGACAGGATCCTCCGGAAAAATCCCCAGAGCAACCGTTAACGCGTCCATCTCCGTCTGGAGGACACCGAGTATCTCTCCTTCATATTCGAGCTTTCTTTTCCCGCTGTACAGCAGCCGGAATCGGTCCCCTTCTTCCGAGACCATCCCTTCAACACGTGAGGCCCTCTCCTTCAGGTGCTTGACGTAGGCGTCGAGATCCGGCCTGTCAGGCAGCACCAACTGAAGCCTGGAAGCATAATCGAGGGCCTCCCCATACCGGGCGTTCCGGAAATGAACCGTGGACATTCCGTCGAGCCCTTCCGGGTTGGAAGGCCAGAGATCCAGGGATTCCTGCAGAATCTCCAGGGATTGTTCCCCGCTGTGCTCCGGGCTCATGGCGAACCTGGCAAGAGCAACGCTGAGGTTCCTGCGGATAACGGGATCCGCGGGTGTCACCCGGTGAGCCTCCCTGAGAGTGGCAACCGCCTCACCTTCTTTTCCTCCCGCAAGTTCCTGAACACCCTTTGCGTTTAATTCCAGGGCCGCTCCTTTGTCCGTTTCAAGTCCGGACAACTTCTGCAGGGGAACCTCGACAAAATCGGGGGCCAGGAAATAGAGTGCAAGGACTCCAAAAAGAATCAGTATGAGAAGGGCCCAAAGGTTACGCATCTCAATCCTCAACTCTCAATCCTCAATCCTCAATTCTTTACAGTTCCTGCCGGAATGATCTGTTCAGGTCCCCTGATGATAATCTCGGGACCGTTATACTCCTTCACCTTCCCAAGGACCAGTACTTCCAAACCGACGAGATCTTCGGGGTTCAAGCCCAGGGCCTGGAACCGAAAACGTGCCTCTCGGAAAAGAACGGCGGTAAAATCGGTCTTCCAGTCCTTCCCGAAGTTCAGATGCCACACGTTCCGGCCTTTGTGCAGGCTCAGGATCCGCCCCCGTATCACGGCCGGTTCACCGATATGTTCCCCCGCATCTTCATGGTGTACGGGTTCAAACGAGGCCTGGGAATAGATCCCTTTTCTTGCCATCAAGGCCTGGGCCGCGGCTGCCAGGACATCGGACGCAACGCTCTTCCCACAGGGTGGAATCAGCATCGGTACCGCCAACCCTTCCTCGAGAAGGGTCCTGTTGACATTTTCTCCCTTTATTGAAAGGACGCCGAGAGCTCTTCCATAGATGTCCTTCTCCTGACAAAGGTTCAGGCTTACCGTTCGGCCGGCAAGCTGGTCCAGTTTTTGTTTCGAGTGCCTGGCAAACGGTTCCCCTTTCTCGGGAGCGTCGATGCCAACCAGCCTGACTTTTTCACCACCCGAGATAACAACCGTATCGCCGTCGATAACATAGTCAACTCTCGTCTCCAGTTGGGTCCCGGCGCCCGCTGCAGCCCCGGCCGTGATAAAAAATGCCAGGGACCAGACTGCGCCGATGGACAGCCATCGCCGCTGTGTTATCATGGCAGCTCGCCAACCATCGAGTTAAACGCCATGCGGATCCCCTGAAAGGAAACCCCGATGCCCACTGGACGGATCGTCCCTGTCATTTTTTTTCTCGTCCTCCTCCTCCCGGCCCAGGGGTTGTCCCTGAACACGGATGACCTATCCCCATCCGAAGGACTGCCCGTGGGGAGTTTCGCCCCCGGCTTCACCCTTCCCGCCATCGAGGGAACCCTTCTTGATCTTTCGGACCATCTGGGCCGTTCCCCCATCGTCCTTGGGTTCTGGTCCATATACTGTGATTCCTGCGTCGATGAAATGCTCGCACTTCAGAACCTTGAAGACAAGTACAAGGGCCAGAGCCTCGTGATCATGGCGGTCAACGTGGATACCAGGATTCCAACCGACCGGATCCGCCGTTTTCTGGTACGGCTGGAAAAGTACCGGGGAAAAATATCATATCCTCAACTTATTGACCAGAAATCCGAGGTTTTCAACGCCTTTAGAATCTCTGACCTCCCAACCCTGGTTCTCATCGACGCCAAGGGACGTGTCGCCGGCTATCATCGTGGTTTTAACCCGCAGGGGGAAAGGGAACTGTTAGGAGGAATCGAAAAAATGGTGTCCGGAGAGGAGGCCTCGGATCCCCCGTTTTCCTTCCCTGATCACCCGGCGGAAACCATAACAGTTACGGGTGAAGCTGTTCTTTGCGGTTTTTACGAGTCCGGTGTGTGGAGAAAGAGCTTTACCGGGAACGACAGCCTCGATCAGGAAATCAGCTTGACCAGGGATGTCGCACGCAGGGACGCCTCCCGAAGGGCCATCGTTTCCGCCCTCAGGATGCTGAATATCTCCCTGTTTTCCCGTCCGCACAGGGCGCAATGCCTTGATGGAAGCGGAATCCACCTTGCATCGGACCCTTTTGACACGGGGGACCCCGTCAGCAATCTGATTGCAAAAATCATCTATCAGGATTTTTTCCAGACGACAGTCCAACAGGAAATGCTTCTGGATACGACTTTCTATTCCACAAGAACCGTCCACGTGTTCCTCGATCGTTTCGCCAATGAACTCGAGTCCCTGGGTTATCTGAGAGAACCTTTGAAAATCAACTTCACCTATGTGAACATGAGCCCCCTGGACCAGAAAGAGTTTCTCCGTTCCCTTCTGGAGCAATCCATGTTCATCGGAAACTACGAGAACCCCGTTTTTACGCCCCATTCAACCTCCCAGGTGTTCGAAGTTTACACTTCCGCCCAGAACTTCGCAGACGAGATCACGGGGATGGATTTCGGAAAACTGAAGGTATACGTCGAGGGGGTGACTGCCGATTCCCTGGAGTTGGAGGTCTGGAAATAACAGATCTAAAAGGGTTTTTCCATTCAGAGAAAACCCTTTTAGACCATCATCCCGAGTGATATGGGGGATCCGGACAATCGTCATTCCTGGCAAAACAGATGATCCTGGCCATCGTAGGCCAGTTCATCGTAATTTTCAAAGATACTCATCTGGCTTTCGTGATCGGAGTTCTCGAACTTACTTTCGAAGCCCAGGGACTGAACAACTGTCTCATGGTATACCCTTTCGAGATCTACACCATGGTGGCAATCCTTTATTTCCTATGCTGTTATTCCATGAGTATCCTGGCCAGAAGACTCGAGGAACGGCTTTCCCACGATCGGGTCCTCCTGAACCTGTAAGACGAGACTGATGTTTTGAACAAACCGATACACATCATCACTACCGGCGGAACCATCGACAAGGTGTACTTTGACGGAAAAAGCACCTATGAGGTTGGCAAGCCGCAGGTCAAAGCGTTACTTCACGATGCTGGCATTACCGTTCCAATTTCGTTCACCGCACTCATGAGAAAAGACAGCCTTGAAATGACGCGGGAGGACCGTCTCCTGATTCGTGAAACGGTGATCACCGTCCCTGAAATACTGGTGGTGGTGACCCACGGAACAGATACCATGGTTGAAACAGCAAAGTCCCTGAAGGGAATCCAGGGGAAAGTCGTCGTTTTCACCGGCTCCATACAGCCGGCTCTTTTCAGGGGAACAGATGCTTTATTTAATATCGGGGCTGCCATTACCGCGGTCCAGATCCTCCCATTCGGGGTTTTCATCGCCATGAACGGGCGTGTTTTTGATCCCTATAAGGTCCTGAAAAACATAGAAAAAAACCGATTCGAGGACCTGTAGATTATCCCATCGCATTCGGGAAGATCACTAAAAACCGGAGTTTTGGCTCCGGGAAAAAGGTTTCTTCGGGGTTCTCCTCTTAATGCGCTTCGCTTCTTGCGCATTTATTCAACGAACTTCTCGCGGGCCAATTTCAATCAAAGAGTGTCTTCTGGCCATCTTTCTTTCCCGAGTTTTTTCCCAAATGCCTGTAAGCGGCCTCGGTTGCCGTGCGCCCACGGGGAGTTCGCTGTATGTAACCTTCCTGTAATAGATACGGTTCGCAGATGTCCTCGATGGTGTCCCTTTCCTCCCCGACGGCGGCGGCAATAGTCTCAATTCCAACCGGCCCCCCTCCGAACTTTTGGATGATACTGCTTAAAACCGCTCGATCAAGGGCGTCTAGTCCCGCTTCGTCCACCTGGAGCCGCTCTAATGCATGGCGGGCCACATCCACCGTAACGTTCCCGTCACCCTGGACCTGTCCGAAATCCCTTGCCCTACGCAGGAGCCTGTTGGCGACCCTCGGTGTCCCCCTGGAACGCCGCGCGATCTCATCGGCCGCTGCCCCATCAAGAATCACCCCGAGAATGGAAGCCGCCCTTTTCACGATGGCAGTCAACTCGTCCACGGAATAGAAGTTCAACCTGGACACAACCCCGAAACGATCCCGAAAGGGTGAGGATAACAACCCCATTCTGGTGGTGGCCCCCACCAGGGTAAACCTGGGAAGATCGAGTTTAACGGTCCTCGCCCCGGGACCCTTTCCAATTATAAGGTCAAGGGAAAAATCCTCCATGGCCGGATAGAGAACCTCTTCCACTGTGCGGTTCATCCGGTGGATCTCATCGACAAAGAGAACACCGCGTTCATCCAGGTTGGTTAGGATCGCGGCAAGGTCCCCGGAACGCTCAAGGGCAGGTCCCGAGGTGGCCCTGATGGTAACCCCCAGTTCTTCGGCGAGGATATTGGCCAGCGTCGTTTTCCCCAGCCCGGGAGGGCCAAAGAGGAGAACATGGTCCAGGGCCTCGCCCCGTTCCCTGGCAGCCCTGATAAAGACCTTCATGTTCTCTTTCACCTGAGCCTGACCTATGTACTCATCCAACCTCCGCGGCCGGATATTGGCCTCGAAGGCATCCTCATCCTCGATCTGCTCCGGTGTGATGACGCGGTCGTTATCCATAAGCAAATTTAAAATTTCAAAATCCAAATTTCAAAAGGTCGCGATCAGTCCCATGACCATTCTTGAAATCTGAAATCTGGAATCTGGAATTATCCTTTCCTCCCCGATAGCAGTTTCAGGCTTTCCCTTACCAATTCCTGGAAATCCTCCGGATTCCCTTCCTTTTCCAGCACTTTGCGGACAGCATTCCGCCCATCGGCAGTCCGGTACCCGAGATTGGAAAGCGCCGAAACAACGTCAGTAACCACCTGCTCATCGACACCGGGGATCCGGGTCGCAGGATCGTCGAGGGAAACGGAAACTTTATCACCCAGCTCCAGCACGATCCTTTCGGCGGTTTTCCTCCCGACACCGGGGACAGTACTGATCCAGGCTGCATCCTGACGGGTAATAGCGTTTTTCAGGTCTCCGGGTTTAAGACCTCCCAGAAGGGCCAGGGCGACCTTGGGACCGATCCCCTTAACCTGCACAAGGAGGTTGAAAAGATCCCTCTCGTCGGTACCGGAAAAACCATAGAGATGGATGGCATCGTCCCTAACAACGGTCACGGTAAGGAGGGAAAGATTCTCCCCGATATCGGGAAGATCCATGAGGGTATTTAGCGAAACGAAAACCCGATACCCAACAGAGCCGGTATCCACAACAACCGTGCCCCCGGTATCCTTGGCTGCGAGCCTTCCGTTTACAAGGGCAATCACCCTGAAAAATCCCTTTCCGCACTCCAGTAAATGTGGGTGAGGGCAGCCGCCAAGGCATCCGCCGCATCGGGTGGAGGGGTCTCAGTCAGCCTGAGTGTCCTGACAACCATATGCTGGACCTGGTCCTTCCCGGCCCGCCCGTAACCGGCCACCGTTTCCTTTATCCTCGTAGCCCCATAGGAGACGATTTCAAGTCCACACCTCTCGCAGACCAGGATTACGGCCCCCCTGACATGGCCTAAACTGAGGGCAACCCGGCTGTTTTGTGCGGTGAAGACCTCCTCGATGGCAAGACAATCCGGCTCATGCCGCCAGACTACTTCCTCGATGCCCCTGGTGATCCGACCGATGGTTTCCGGAATGGAAGTTCCACTCCGGGTTTTTACCACACCGTATTCAAGAACACGTTGCCCCCTACGATCTCCTTCCAGCACAGCGTACCCAGTGGATCTGAGGCTCGGGTCAACACCGAGGACTTTCATGGCGCCGTCACAGGTTCTCCATGACATCCTCTGAGATATCGAAATTGGCTGAAACCCTCTGGACATCATCGTTATCCTCAAGGATTTCAACCAGTTTCAGAGCCTGAACGGCCTGCTCGCTTTCAAGCTTGATCGTGTTCTGCGGGAGCATGGCAACTTCGCCAGCCTGGTATTGGAATCCGCCCTCGTCGAAGGCGGCCTTGAGGGCTTCAAATTTTTCCGGCGGTCCGGTTACCTCGTAATCCGTTCCCTCCTCCGTCACATCCTCCGCACCGGATTCCAGGGCCGTTTCCACCAGAGCGTCCCCATCGGTGTTTTCCTTGCTGAATACAAAGAGGGATTTCATCTGGAAAATCCATGAAACGCACCCGGCCTCCCCGAGGTTCCCGTTCTGTTTCGCAAAGATATGCCTGATCTCCGAAACAGTGCGGTTTTTATTGTCGGTCAGGGCCTCCACAAGGATGGCCACACCGGCCGGACCATACCCCTCATACACCGTTTCCTCGTAATTGACACCATCGAGATCACCGGTGCCTTTTTTGATAGCTCTCTCGATGTTCTGGGCGGGCATATTGGACGCCCTGGCCTTCGCTATTGCCTGCCTGAGTCTCGCGTTGGCCTCCGGGTCCGGCCCGCCGATTTTGGCCGAGACCATGATCTCACGGTTCAATTTGGTAAAAACCTTCCCCCGGGCGGCATCCTGTGCCCCTTTTCGCCTTTTGATATTGGCCCATTTGGAATGTCCAGCCATATTCCCTCCAAAAAATTCCGGGCATTGAATCTGGTGAACTTTTCTCAGGCAAGATTCGCTTGTATTCTCATCCTTTATGCCAAAAACAAAGCATATTAGAAAGTCCTGGCACGAAAAAAACCGGATTGGATCCGGCTTTTCTTCCATACCTTCAGGTGCGAAAACAACGTCAGTTGTTAACGCGTTCCCTTAACTCCTTGCCAGCCTTGAAATAGGGTACTTTTTTAGCTTCCACCTGGACCTTATCCCCCGTCTTGGGATTCCTCCCCTCACGAGATCGCCGGCCCTTAACCTTGAAGCTGCCGAAACCCCTTAATTCAACCTTGTCGCCCTGCCCAAGGGAATCGGAAATGCTTCGAAGCACAGTGTTGACGATGAGTTCGGCTTCTTTTTTGGTGAGCCGGTCGATCCGCTCTACAAGAACCTCGATGAGTTCAGCCTTGGTCATAACATCTCCCCTCCCAGCAAATCCGTTGAACCTATACAACAACGAGGCTAACTAAATTATGTTTGAAAGTCAAGAGGTTAGAGGAACTTTATGTCCCCGAGTCCAAAGTCCAGAGTGAAAAGTCCAGAGAAATACCGAAAAAACAACTGCTCCCCCTCTGGTCTCTGGAAACTGGACTCTGGACTCTCTTAAAAAGCTCTCCACAACTGAATCCACCGAGCTTCCCCGGTATCCCTCACCTTTCCGGCGAAGCTCTGAACAGCGTCAGAGGCTGCACGCCCGAACAGGATCCCGATCAGCCCGGGTTTATCCCTCTCGGGCTGATAGACCCTCGGCTGACCGGATAGCCCTGCCATCTCCTTGGCCTTGGCAAGAGCATCGTTGATATTCCCGAGTTCGTCCACAAGTCCGATCTCCAGCGCCTGGCGTCCGGTCAGGATCCGGCCGTCAAAATAGGGCCTTACGGCGGACTCTTCCACCGGTCTTCCCGCAAGGACGGCCTCAACGAACTGATCGTAGGTATCCATGATCATTTCCTTGAGAAGCCGTTCTTCTTCCGGGGTCATCTCCCGCGACGGGTTCCCGGTATCCTTGAACTTCCCACTTTTAATAGTCTTGCTGCCGATGCCGATCTTATCGAACAGTTCCCTGAGGTTGGTGAACTCCATTATGACCCCAATGCTGCCGGTGATGGTACCGGGGCTGCATATGATCCAGTCGGTGGCACAGCTGAGATAGTAACCCCCTGAGGCTGCCACAGTACCCATGGATGTGACAACGGGTTTGACCTCCCGAAGTCGTAAAAGCTCTTTATGAAGTTCCTGGGTCGGAGCTACAGCCCCGCCGGGGCTTTCAATCCGAATAACAACACCCCTGATATGATTATTATCCCTCAGTCTTTCAACCTCCTCGATGTACCATCGAACATCGAGGATCGGTCCTTGAATCCGGAGAAGAGCCAGCGCCTCCCTGCCCGGAACGCCCGGGCGGAAACGTTTGAAAACACCGGCCAGAAAAGCGAGGACCAGGGAGCTGATAACAACGAGAATAAACAGTTTTTTCGCGCGGTTCATGCTTTATAGTTTACCGTTTTCGAATCCCAGTTAACAGCATGTTTTTCACCATTACCAGGCTTGCCCGTTTCCTGAAAAAAAACCGTGGATGTCACGAAAGGACCACCCACGGTTTTTACTTGCCAGAAGTTCCCGGATCCCGGATTATTCTTCCTCCTCTTTCTCAGGAGGACCCTCATCATCTCCGGCTTCCGCTTCGAGTTCAGATTCCTCATCGGAGTCCCCGGAGGACTTTTCAACCTCTTCCTCCGACTCCTCCGCCACGATATCGGCTCCCTCATCGGGGTCCCCGGCGAATACTTGAACCTCTTCTTCTACCTCGGCCACGATATCGGCTCCCTCATCGGAGTCCCCGGCGAATACTTGAACCTCTTCTTCTACCTCGGCCTCTTCCACCACAGGATCGGGTGCCTCATCAACAACCTCTTCGGCCGCCTCCTCTTTCCCCCCGTTGGCCATGTGGGCAGCCAACGAAGCCCCGAGAATGTCCCCCAGCGTACCGCCGCCCCCTCCTCCAGCGTTAACGTAGGTCGAGTAGCGGGAAGATTCATCGCCACCCTTGACAGCGTTCGTACTCAGGCTGACCTTTCTCTCCTCGGGATCGATATTAAGGATCTTCACCGTGACCTCGGAACCGGCCGGATAAACTTCTTCCGCAACTTCCCCGTCCTCCAGTTCCATCTCCGAAATGTGGATCAGCCCCTCCACGCCCTCAGCCAGCTGAACAAAAGTGCCGAAATCGGCGTGGTTGACAACTTTCCCGGTAATGACTGTCCCAGCCGGATGCTTCTTGATCAGCTCTTCCCAGGGGTTCGCTGTCAACTGTTTGAAGCCCAGAGAGAGGCGCTCCCTTTCCTTGTCAACGCTCATAACAACAGCCTTGACGGTATCCCCCTTCTTCAGTATTTCCGAAGGGTGGTTCACCTTCTTGGTCCAGGACATGTCGCTGACATGGATAAGACCGTCGATCCCTTCCTCCAGCCCCACGAATGCCCCGAAATCGGTCAACGTTCTGACCTTCCCCTCGATCATGCTTCCAATGGGATAATGATCGGCCACCACATCCCAGGGGTTGGGTTCAATCTGTTTCATGCCGAGGGAAATCCTCCGGTTCTCAGTATCGATGCTGAGCACCTCGGCCTCTACCAAATCACCGACCTCAACAACCTTGGAGGGATGTTTAATTTTCCTGTTCCATGTCATTTCACTGATATGGACAAGCCCCTCGACTCCATCCTCCAGTCTGATGAAGGCGCCATAATCGGTGACGCTCATGGCCTTTCCGCTCACCCTGGAACCGACAGGGTACTTGTCGGGCACGCTTTCCCACGGATCGTCGGTCAGCTGCTTCATGCCAAGGGAAACCCGTTCCTTCTCCCGGTCAAACCGGAGGATCTTGACCTGAACCTTGTCGGCCACCGCGAGCATCTCGGATGGATGCTGCAGCCGTCCCCAGGAAAGGTCAGTGATATGAAGGAGACCGTCGATCCCGCCCAGGTCGATGAAAGCACCGTAGTCGGTAATATTCTTTACGATTCCCTCCATGACCGCGTTTTCCTCGATAACCTTCAGGGTTTCGCCCTTTTTATTTTCCCTCTCCTCCTCAAGAAGAACCCGTCTGGAAAGAACAACGTTTCCCCTCCTGGGGTTGAACTTGATGATCTTGAAGAAAAAGTCCTCTCCCACGAGCCGGTCGAGGTTCCTGATTGGACGGATATCAACCTGGGATCCGGGGAGGAAGGCCCGGACACCAATATCCACGGTGAGTCCGCCCTTAATCCGGCTGATGATCTTTCCCTTGACCGGGACGTTGTCCTCGTAGGCCTGGCCGATCTCGTTCCATATCTTCATCTTGTCGGCTTTTTCCTTGGACAGGTAGATCAGGCCTTCGGAATCTTCCTTTTTCTCAAGGAAAACCTCAACGGTATCGCCTACCTCGACGGTCAGGGAGCCCTGCTCGTCATGGAATTGGACTTTGGGAATGATTCCTTCCGATTTGTAACCAACATCCACCAGAACACCATCGTTGGTTATCCCAACAACGGTGCCGGTAACAACCTCCCTTTCACGCAAATCCCGGATACTCTCTTCGTAGAGTTTTGCAAAATCCTCTTCGTCGTCCTGGGCATCCTCGTGACCAATGTCCCCGACCCCTTCCTCTAATCCTTCCACGGTTTCCATCTCGGGATCCTGGGGACCCTTTTCTTCCGTTGTCATCAACTGTGTGACCTCCTTGATATTTTTCATTTTTAACGGTGGCGGATTATCCTATATTTAACTAGCCATGTCAATCGGTACCCATCCCGAAACCGTTGCAAATATTAGATTTGCGAGACGCTCCGGCTATTGGGAATTTATCGGGCACCGATTCGGGATTCCAAATTACAAAATTTTTCCCAGACACCACCAGGAAGGCTCCCCATAAAAACAAATATTCAGATAGTGATAATCGATGGGTTTAAGTTTCAGTTTTTTTGAAATCTGGAATCTGGAATTTTTAATCAAGGCATATCTCTTAATCGAGCATTTTTAGAGCTTCCACCACCTCATCGATGATCCAAGCAGGGGTGGAAGCTCCGGCTGTCACTCCCACGGGGATTTCCGGCGGAATGGACAGTCCGATCAACTCAGGAGCGCTCTCAATGTGAAAAGTCTCGGTTCCGCTCCTCCGCACCAATTCAGCAAGCTTCTTCGTGTTTCCGCTGTTTTTTCCGCCAACCACGACCATGACATCCACCTTCCGGGCGAGGGCAAGGGCTTCAACACCTCTTTTCAGGGTGGCTTCACAGATGGTGTTGTAGGTTCTCACTTCCCTGCTCAGCGCAATGCAGTATGATGCCACGGACTGAAGGTTTTCAAGAGGCTGGGTTGTCTGAGCCACAATTCCCACCTTCTCCTTCAAAAATCCGGGTTCGATCTCGTCCGGACCCCGGGTTACAAGACAGGAATCGGAAGCATAGCTGAGAACAGCCATGACCTCGGGGTGGTCAGAATCCCCCACGATGAGGACCTGATAGCCTTTATCGACAAGTTCCTGGACCCTTTCCGTTAGACGGTTGACCAGGGGACAGGTCGCATCGATAACTTTCAGACCCATTTTTACGGCCTTATCAATGACTCCCCTGGGAGCCCCATGGGAACGGATAATAACCGTTCCCGATTCGATCTCATCGAGGGTCGAAGCCATTCGGATACCCTTTTCCTCGAGCCTTTTCACTTCCTGGGGGTTGTGGATGATAGGCCCCAGGGAAAAAACAGCCTTCCCGTTCTCCTCCAGGGCATTGACAGCCATGGTCACAGCCCGTTGGACACCGAAGCAGAACCCCGCTGACATGGCGACCCTCACCTCATGCACCGGATGTCTCCAGTTCAATAACCCTCCGGGCGAGGATCTCCACCACCTCGTGGGCTGATTTTCCCGTTGTATCCACCACAACAGCATCATCCGCTTTTCTTAGGGGAGAATGGTCCCTCGAGGAATCGCAATAATCCCGGTGCCGCATCTCCTTCAGAACCTTTTCGTAATCCTCCGGATGCCCGCTTTCCCGCAGCTGGTCCCATCTCCTTCTGGCACGCACCTCCGGGGAGGCATCCAGATAGTACTTGGCCCTGGCACCGGAAAAAACGACGGTCCCCATATCCCGGCCTTCAGCCACGACGCCACCGTCTTTGCCTATTTCCCTTTGAAGCTTCACCATATGTTCGCGTACAACGGGAACCGCGGAAACGGTCGAAGAGCCCAGACTCATTTCGGGAAGACGGATCTCTTCGGTAACCTCCTCCCCATCAAGGAGGACACAAACTCCCCCCTTTCCCGGGAGCAGTTCGATCTTTATTTCCCGGCACATCCGATCCAGGGCAGGGCCCGCGTCGTAGGGAATGCCCCTTCTCCTGGCAGCGAGGGCTACCGCCCTGTACATCGCTCCCGTATCCAGGTGAAGGTATCCCAGCCTTTCCGAAAGCATCCTCGCAACCGTACTTTTACCGGAGCCGGAAGGTCCGTCGATGGCCACCACAGGCCTCATCTCAATGTTTCCCAACGACCCGGACCGCCCCCTCACAAAGCTTTCCCAGAAGAACCGGGAAATCAGGGAAGGATGTCCTGACACAGGCTGTATCGTTTATTTCGCTCCTTTCGGCCGCGGCCAGCGCCAGGACAGCCGAACTCATGGCAATCCGGTGGTCCCCTTGACTGGCGTATGGACCACCCCGGACCGGGAAACCTCCCTTTACGGTGAACCCGTCCCTCTCCTCGGAAACATCCGCACCGGCCCGGGTAAGCATCTCAACGGTGGACGTGATCCTGTCGGACTCTTTCACGCGAAGTTCTCCCGCACCGGAAATGATTGTCTCCCCTTCGGCGCAGGCAGCAAGAACACCCACTAACGGCAGTTCATCGATGATGGATGGTATCCACTCATCAGGAACACGGATCCCCTTGAGTTTTCCAACACCCCTCACCCTGATATCCGCCGCGGGCTCGACCTCCCCACTCACCGGCGAGATCTCCATCACGGCCCCCATCGCACGGAGAACCTCAAGGACCCCGATCCTGGTCGGGTTGACACCAACGTTCTTGACGGTAACATCGGACCCTTCGACAATGGCGGCCGCGGCGAGGAAAAAAGCCGCTGAGGAAATATCGCCAGGCACCCGGACGACGGCCCCGCGCGGTATCTGCCCACCCTCCAGCACAAGCCAGTGCCCTTCCCTGCCTATATGGACGCCCGCGCCCTTGAGCATTCTCTCCGTATGATCCCGACTCACTGAGGGCTCAGAAAAACGTGTGACCCCTTCAGCGCCAAGACCCGCGATGAGAACGCACGATTTCACCTGGGCACTGGCAACGGGGCTGACGTAATCGATCCCTTTAAGGTTTCCACCCCGAACGACAAGAGGAAGGAGGTTCCCATCGGCCCTTCCGTCGATGAACGCCCCCATCATCCGGAGAGGCTTCGCAATACGCCCCATGGGCCTTTTCCGGAGTGAGGAGTCCCCGGTAAAGACCGTGAGAAAAGGTCTGGAAGCCATGAGCCCAGCCATGAGCCTGACCCCTGTCCCGCTGTTCCCCATGTCCAGTAGATCCTCGGGTTCAGACAGGCCTTCGGGTCCCAGACCATGGATTTTTACTGTATTACCCTCTTCCTCAACCTCCAGACCCAGGCCCCTGACAGCTTTCAGGGTATCATCAGTATCCTCGGCCCTTAACGGATCGGTCACGAGGGTGAGCCCCTCACCCAGAGCACCGAGGAGATAGGCCCTGTGGGTAATGGACTTGTCTCCGGGGACCAGAATATCTCCCTTGAGGGGTCCGGTGGGCGTGATTTTCCAGCTCAATTATCGCTCCTTCTGATCGCCGCGAGGTCCTCAAAAATCCCCTCCAGCTCGGCGCTGTCCCCCCTTTCAATGGCCGCGATGATCCTGTCAACGGACCCCCTCAATCCCCGGGTGGCATGGAGAAGTTTTTCCCTGTTGGCGACAGCGATCTCGGCCCACATCCGGGGGCTGCTCGCCGCAATCCTCGTGTAGTCACGAAACCCGCCTCCCGAAAAACCAACCAGGTCCGGGTTTTCGCAAAGGATACTATCAATGATGGCGTAGGCAGCCATGTGCGGCATGTGGCTCACCCAGCTGAAGATCGTGTCGTGTTCAGAAGGGTCCATGAACTGAACGTCTCCCCCAATCATCTCCCACATCTTCCTCACGGACTCCTCTTCCGGACCCGGCTCCCCAACAGGAGTGATGATCACCTTGGCACCCTCGAAAAGACCTCGTCTCGCGGCCCAGGCCCCTGACTTCTCATCCCCTGCAATGGGATGGGCCGGAACGAAATGATACAAACCGCCCCGGGCCACCGCGTTCCTGTAAGCCTGCACACTGCTTCCCTTAACGCTCCCCACATCGGTGACAAGGGGGCGTCCCGGAAAACCCCCCTCCAGAATAGAATCCATGGCCACGACGGGAATGGCAAGGACAACGAGATCACAATCTGCCAGGGTTCCCTGTTCCAGAGGCAACGCTTCATCGAGGATCCCCATTTCCAAGGCCGCTCGAAGACTTTCCGGGTCCGTGTCAAACCCCACCACCTTCCCCACCGCCCCCTTGGCCCTCAGGTCCAGAACGAGGGAGCCTCCGATCAAACCTACACCCAGAAGGTAAATCTTCCCAATAAACATGTTCAGGGTCCCGAAACGGTCATAGTGTCCGGCCAAGCACATGGACCAGGGATCGAAGCTGCTCCATCAGGTTTTTGAAATCCTCGAGCCTCAGGGATTGAGGTCCGTCACAGAGAGCTTCCTCAGGGTTCTCATGGATCTCGACGAGGAGACCATCGGCCCCGGCTGCAACGGCTGCCATGCACATGGGAGGGACGATATCCGATCTTCCCACAGCATGACTGGGGTCCACCACCACCGGAAGATGGCTCATGCTCTGGATGAGAGGAACGGCGGAAAGGTCAAGGGTGTTCCGCGTGTCGGTCTCAAACGTCCGGATACCCCTTTCGCAGAGCATTACCTCATGGTTTCCCTCGTCAAGGATATACTCAGCGGACATGAGCAGTTCCTTGACAGTGGCCGCAAGACCCCTCTTAAGAAGAACGGGTTTTCGAAGCTTTCCCACCTCCTTGAGCAGGGTGAAATTGGACATATTCCTGGCCCCGATCTGGATAACGTCCGCATAGCGGTTCACCAGCTCTGCATCCCGTGGATCCATGAGTTCGGTAACAACCATTAATCCGGTCTCATTCCGCGCATCGGCAAGGTACTTCAACCCCTCTTCACCGAGCCCCTGGAACGAATAGGGGGAAGAACGGGGTTTGAAAGCTCCTCCCCGAAGGAAACCCCCCCCGGCTTTTTTGACCGCTCTGGCAATAGTGAGAAGCCCGTCCCGGGATTCGACCGTGCACGGACCGGCCATTATGGAGAGGCTTCCCCCGCCGACCACCTGCTCCCCGATCCTGATCCGGGAATCTTCCCTCCGGAAATCCCGGCTGGCGAGTTTGAACGGTTTCAGGATAGGAAGGATCTTCTCAACGGCCGGGTTGGCGGCAAGGGGAGTTTCCCGAAGGACCCTTTCATCGCCAATGGCTCCGATAATGGTCCTTTCCTCACCCTGGGAGACATGCACTTTGAGCCCCATTTCCTGGAGCTTCTCACTGATGTGGTCAATATCCGACTGTTTTGAACCCTGCTTCAGGACAATGATCATTTAAAAATCACCTCACAAAAAAAATTCGAAATTCAAGATCCAAGATTCAAAAGGGAACCCAAGTCCAACGTCCAATGTGTTTTTCCCGCAACTTTCAAACTTTCAAACCCTCAAACTCTCAAACTTTCAAACACTCAATTCTCAATTGTTATTATCCAGCACCTCCTCCAGAGCTTCCAGGAACAGGTCGTTCTCCCCGGCCAGCCCCGGGGTGACCCTTATCGTTCCCGGCAAGCCATAGGGCGCCATCGGCCGAACGATGATCCCTTTATTTAACAGGCGGTTGTAGATCTCCTGCCCGTCACGACCAGCAAGCTCAATGAGAAGGAAATTGGTGAAAGAGGGGGTGACGGACAGCCCCATACCCTCTACAGCAATGGTGATCTTCTCCATTTCGACCCGGTTGTGCACCAGGCTCTTTTCCACGAACTCTTCATCATCCATGGCTGCTATTGCTGCAGCCTGAGCAATGCTGTTGACGTTGAAGGGCTGCCGGACCCGGTTGAGAATCTGCCCGAGCTCTTCAGGGACAGCCGCATACCCGATCCTGAGCCCGGCCAGACCGTAGGCTTTGGAAAACGTCCTCACAACGGTCACCGGCTTACCCTGGCGGAGAAACTCCATCCCATCAGGATACTGGGGCACGTGCCGCGCGAACTCGAAATAGGCCTCATCCAGCACAAAGGGGATGTGTTCGGGAATCTGATCCATGAAATTCAGGACCTCTTCCCTGGAAACAAGGGTTCCGGTTGGGTTATTGGGATTGGCGACAAAAATGACCCTGGTCTTCTCGTTGATAGCTTCGGCCATTGCGGTGAGATCGTGCTTTAACTCGCCATCAAGAGGGACTTCCATTCCTTGTCCCCCGTGGGCTTTGGTGGCAAGCCGGTACACGACAAATGCGGGCCAGGCGTAAAGGGACTGGCCCCCTTCGGTGAGGAATACCTGGGCCATGAGTTCCAGGATCTCGTTGGAACCGTTACCGAGAACGATCATCTCGTGGCCGACCCCCAACCGCTCAGAGAGTTTTTCCTTCAGCTCCCAGGTGGCACCATCGGGGTAGCGGTTGACCTCACCTGCCGCGCGCCGGGCAGCTTCAAGAGCTTTAGGGGACATGCCCAAAGGGTTCTCATTGGAGGCAAGCTTGATAATCCTGGACAGCCCTTTTTCCCTGGCCAGTTCTTCAACAGGCTTGCCGCCGCTATAAGGAACAAGATCCTCAATAGACCTGTGCGCAGGACGGAAGATGTCGTTCATTTACGTGACTCCCTTTGGATTCCAGATTCCATATTTCAGATTCCAGATTAACTTCTTATTTTTTGGCGGGGGCGATTGGATAATTTGCAATCTGAAATTTGAAATCCCCGACACGTCGTAACCGGAAGGCAAAGACGGATGGAATTGGAAATTAACTTTCAGAGCTCTTCGGATAACTTCCAAGAATTTTCATTTCGACACAGTGTTCCTTGACCTTTTTCAGGGTATCACGGACGTGGGGATCATCCCGATGCCCTTCCAGATCAACGAAGAAGAGGTAATCCCAGGCCTTCTTCCGGGAAGGCCGTGATTCGATCTTGGACAAACTCACGCCGGCTTCCCCGAAAGGCCTCAGTATGTCATAGAGGGCCCCCACCCGATCCTTTATCGTGAGTACGATGGAGGTTTTATCGACTCCCGTGGACAGCGTTTTTTCACCTGAGAAGATCAGAAACCGGGTCATGTTTTCTTCCCAATCCTCAATATCCCTGACCAGGATGGGAACCTCGTAGATCTCGGATGCCAGTTCAGCAGCCACCGCGGCAGCCTTCTCCATTTCCGTGCAGAAGGCAACCGCTTCCGTTGTACTCCTTGTGTCCTTGATCTTGGCTTCACTCATGTTTTTCTGAAGCCACTGGCGGCATTGGGCAAGCGCCTGGGGATGGGAATAAACCGTTCTGACATCCAGGAGGTCTTCTTCCCTTGTAAGAAGCATGAGGTGGATGGGAATAATAATCTCCCCCGAGATGTTCAAACCGGAATCAACGAGAAGATCCAGGGTGGAAGTCACCACACCCTCGCTGGAATTTTCCACCGGAGCAACCCCCCGGTTTGCAAACCCCTGCTCGACCATGGAGAAAACGTCACCAATAGTTTCCGCGGAGATGTATCGAGCTCCCCTTCCGAAGGCGCGGCGTGCGGCCTGATGGGTGAAAGTGGCCTCCGGACCGAGGTAAGCTATTTTCAGCTGCTCAGGCACTGGCGTCGTCCCGGAAAACCCCTATCTTGCGGAATTTTGCCCACCGGTCGTTGACGAGCTCCTCGGGTGCCATGGTGGAAAGTTGGTCCAGGTGCTTCTGCACGGCCCCGGCCATACTCCTTGCCGTTGTCTGGGAATCCCGGTGGGCCCCTCCTAACGGCTCCTCGATCACCTCATCCACGATCCCGTTTTCAAGGCTGTCCTGGGCGCTGAGTTTCATGGCTTCGGCAGCGTCCTTGGCGTAATCCTGGCTTTTCCAGAGGATCGCGGCGCACCCCTCAGGAGAGATGACCGAATAAATGCTGTTTTCCAGCATCAGGACCCTGTTGGCCACCGCCAGGGCAAGGGCCCCCCCACTTCCCCCTTCCCCAGTGACCACGGTCACAATGGGAACAGTCAGATCGGACATCTCGATAAGGTTCCTGGCAATGGCCTCCGCCTGGCCCCTTTCCTCCGCTTCGATGCCAGGAAAAGCACCCGGCGTATCCACGAGGGTGAGAACGGGCAGACGGAACCTCTCGGCCATTTTCATCAGGCGCAGGGCCTTGCGGTACCCTTCCGGGTGAGGCATTCCAAAGTTCCGCAGCAGTTTTTCCTTCGTATTCCGGCCCTTCTGATGCCCGATCACCATGATCGGGCTCCCGTTAAGGCAAGCGGTGCCTCCCACAATGGACGGGTCATCCCGGAAGCACCGGTCACCATGGAGCTCAACAAAATCCTGCATCAAGATCTCAATATAATCCAGGGTGTAGGGTCTGAGGGGATGTCTGGCGATCTGTGTCCTTTGCCACCGGTTGAGGTTGGAGTAGATATCCCCCCTCATCCGGTTGAGTTTTTTCTCCAGCCTCAGGATATCATCGGAAAGGTCCACCCCGGGTTCCCCGGCGTTCATATGCCTCAGCTCGCTGATCCGCTGTTCGAGCTCCACCATCTGTTTTTCAAATTCCAGGTAGTGTTCCACCATCCCAATCGTTCTCCAGAAGAGGCCAGCGTTTCCGGCCAGAGATTACTACCGATTTCGGGGAGCCCTCGCTGCCGCTCCCCGGGTTCTTTAACCCTTTGAAATACCCTTGGAATCCCCTTCCCGAACCCGTTTTCCGATTCACGGGGTTTTCCAGTATCTATTGAAAAATTTCCCGTGTCAAACGAAGGTTACCGCCCCCGATCCGAAGACGTTCTCCACATCGTTGATCAACTCCTCGGAAGAATCCACCCGATAGTCATCAGAAAGACCGATGAGAGCCTCGGACTTGGTGGGGATAATCAGTTTCAATTTAACCCGGCACTTCCCGGGATGTCTTTTGAGGATATCCCTGAGCCGTTCAAGATCCTCCTTGCCAATACCAATGGCGTTCAGGTTGATCTGGATGACACTGGTCATTTCTTTCCGATAGTTCTCAAGGAGCTCCACCTTCTGGGCCTTGATCTTGGGCTTTTCTCCGTCCGAGTCCACAAACCCCTGAATGACAAAAGGGCCTTCGGAGGTCAAAGCGGGCCCCGCCTCCTTGAATACGTCCGAAAAGATGATCACCTCGGCACTGCCGTGCAGGTCTTCCAGTCCCAGGAAGGCCATTCGGTCCCCTTTCTTGGTGTTGATCTCGCGGATTCCCTGCTTTATTCCCGCCACCCGGACCTCCTGACCTTCCGAAAGCTCCCCAAGTCTTCCGAGATCCACGGTGACATATCGTTCCATTTCCTTGCTGTATTTTTCAAGGGGGTGCCCTGAGACATAAAAACCGAGGCTTTCCCTTTCGAAAAACAGCCGCTGATGTTCGGACCACGGGCTGACGGAGGAAAGCTGGTCATCCACCGTCTCCTTAATGGTTCCTTCGAACAATGTGATCTGGCCGTTGATCCGATCCCTCTGGGCCTTCTGTCCCCTTTCGAGGGCACGATCCAGAAACTCGAACAGTTGGGCCCTGTGTCCTCCAAGGCTGTCGAACGCCCCGGATTTGATGAGGCTTTCAATAACCCTTCGATTGACCTTCCGCAGATCAACCCGGCTGGTAAACTCCCCCATGGAGGTGAACCCGCCCCCATCGACCCTTTTTCCAAGTATTTCCTCCAGAGCCGCGTTGCCGACGTTCTTCACAGCTCCCAGGCCGAACCGGATATCGTCCCCTTCTACGGTAAACGGGATTTCTGACAGGTTGATATCGGGGGCAAGAAGGTCGATCCCCATTTCCCTGCAAACAGCGATATGCCCGGTCACCTTATCGGAGTTGTCCATTTCGCTGGTCAATAAGGCCGCCATGAACTGGGAAGGATAATGGGATTTCAGATAGGCGGTCCGGTAGGCAATCAGAGCATAGGCGGCGCTGTGGGACTTGTTGAATCCGTAGCCGGCAAAGAACGCCAGATCGTCGAAAATAGAACCCGCTTTTTTGTCAGGGATACTGCGTTTCCGACACCCCTCGAGGAACCTGGCACGCTGTTTTTCCATCTCTTCCGGAAGTTTCTTCCCCATGGCACGTCGGAGGTTATCGGCCTCCCCGGGGCTGTAACCCGCCAGTTCAACAGCCACCCTCATGACCTGTTCCTGGTAGACGATCACACCGTAGGTTTCCGTCAGGATCTCCGAAAGTTCGGGGAATTCATACGAGATCTCCTGCCGTCCATGTTTTCGATTGATGAAATCAGTCACCATCCCCGCCCCCAGGGGACCGGGACGGTAAAGGGCTACCAGGGCGATCAGATCCCCGAAACTTTCGGGCTTCATCTTGATCAGGAGGTCCTTCATTCCGGAGCTTTCCAACTGGAACACCCCGTCCGTGTCTCCTGACGAAAGAAGCGCATAGGTCTTCTCGCAGTCCAGGCTCACACGATCCATTTCCAGGGGTTCCTCCCCCCTGGTGGAACGGAAGCGGTTGACCAGTTCAATGGCGTGCTGGAGGAGGGTGAGGGTCCTCAAACCCAGAAAATCGAACTTGACCAACCCGACGGTTTCCAGCTCCTTCATGGCAAACTGCGTCAGGATGTTCTCATCCTTCGCGCTCCGGTAAAGGGGCACATGTTCCGTCAGGGGGACATCGCTGATCACGACACCCGCGGCGTGCTTTGAGGCGTGTCTGTGCAGACCCTCGATTTTCTGAGCAAGATCGAGAAGGTCCGCAATGCGCTTGTCCTTTTTGATGGCTTCCTTAAGCTGAGGTTCCTGCTCAATGGCCGCCGAAAGCTTTATCCCAAGGATCTCGGGGACAAGCTTGGCGATCCGGTCGACCTCAGCATAGCTCATGTCCAGGGCACGTCCCACATCCCGAATGGCCCCCCTCGCGGCCATTGTTCCGAAGGTGATAATCTGGGCTACCTTGTCTTCGCCGTATTTATTTGAGACATAGCGGATCACATCGTCCCGGCGATCCATGCAGAAATCCACATCGATATCGGGCAGGCTGACACGTTCCGGGTTGAGGAACCTTTCGAAAATGAGACCATAGCGGATCGGGTCGACATCGGTAATCCCAAGGGAAAAAGCTACCAGGGAACCCGCGGCAGATCCCCTTCCCGGACCAACGGGAATCCCCTGATCCTTCGCGTATTTGATAAAATCCCAGACAATGAGGAAATACCCGGGAAAACCCATACCGGTAATGGTTTCCAGTTCGCTCCCCAACCGGATACGGTAATCCTGGAGGATTTTCTCCTTCTGCTGGTCCGGAACCTTCTCGAGCACCAGCTCCATCCGCTTTTCGAACCCTACCCTCACCTGCTCGGCGAGATAGGACTCTTCGGTCATCCCGGAAGGAAGCGGGAAACGGGGCAGGTGGGTCTTCCCCATGGGGATCTCGAGGTTGCACATTTCAGCGATGGCAAGGGTATTGGAGAGCGCCTCGGGATAATCCCTGAAATGGACCTCCATCTCCTCAGCCGATTTCAGGTAAAGCTCCTGGGCATCCATCCTCATGCGGTCTTCATCGTTAACGGTTTTCCCGGTCTGGATGCACAAAAGGACGTCGTGCATCCTCGTGTCCTCGCGTCTCAGGTAGTGGACATCGTTCGTGGCAACCAGACCGATACCGAGATCTCTGGAGACCCGCACGATCCCCTCATTGGCCTTTTCCTGCTCAGCGAGGCCATTGTGCTGAACCTCCAGGAAAAAATATTCCCCGAAAACCTCCTTGTACCAGGCCGCGGTTTTCAGAGCTCCCTCATAGTCTCCTCTGAGGTTCCGGTAGGCTACCTCCCCTTTCAGGCAGGCGGAAAGGGCAACGAGCCCTTCCTTGTGCAGGGAGAGGATCTCCTTGTCGATCCTCGGTTTTCGGTAGAACCCTTCCAGGTAAGACACGGAGGAAAGCTTGAGCAGGTTCAGGTAGCCTGTCATGTCCCTCGCCAGCAGAACCAGGTGATAGGCCGTTTCCCCGTTTTCATCGGGCTGTTTTTCCGAGCGACTCCCCGGTGCGATGTAAAACTCCTGTCCAATGATCGGCTTGATCCCGGATGCGCGGGCGCTTTTGTAGAAATCCACGACACCAAACATGGAACCGTGGTCGGTAATAGCCAGCGCAGGAAATTTCAGCTTTGCGGCGTGTTCAGTCAGGTCCGGTATCCGGCAGGCACCGTCCAACAGGCTGTAGGAAGTGTGGACATGGAGATGGACAAACGGGGCGTGCTTCATAAAATAAGTATCTAGTATCTAGTGTCTAGGGTCTGGTTTCTGGCTTCGGGTCGGAAAAATAGTGTCTGGTT
>CBFDCL010000025.1:0-26367 GCA_965603295.1 uncultured bacterium
GACCGATGAGGCAACCGGAGCGTATATGCCGACATACGTGAGGATTGCCGAAGAGGGAGTACGAACCAGATGATGTGCTATAGCGAGTCGTTCCCCAATTATAACCCCATAATCTGGTACTGTTCCTGATGCATGTTGTAGTCGGTTTTTACTACTATTTTCTTCTTCAACTGCTTTTCCAACGCTTCAAGATACTCGTTCTCCTCCTCGTAGAGCAGATCCGCCACCTTCGGATGCACGATGATGACCACCCGCCGCCCTTCCAGGGAAGAAGATTCCTTGCGGGCCTGGCGGAAAATCTCGTACACAATGGTGCGCAGCGACTTGATTGTGCCCCTACCCTCACAATAGGGGCACGGCTCGGTCATTATGGAAGCGAGGTTGTCCCTGGTGCGCTTCCTTGTCATTTCCACGAGTCCCAGCTCGGATATCTGAAGGATTGTGGATTTGGCCCTGTCTCCTTTGAGCGCCTCCTCCAGTGTTGCAAACACTTTTTTCCTGTTGGAGTACTTTTCCATGTCGATAAAGTCGATAATGATGAGACCGCCCATGTTCCGAAGGCGCAGCTGGTAGACAACCTCCTGAACGGCCTCCATGTTGGTCTTTACGATGGTCTCCTCGAGGTTTCTCCGACCGACGAACCTCCCGGTGTTGATATCGATAGCCGTGAGGGCTTCCGTCTGGTCGATGACGATATATCCGCCGGATTTGAGCCAGACCTTTTTCCCAAGGGCCCGGTTGATCTCCAGTTCCACACCGAAGTGCTCGAAGATGGGTTCCTCGTCCTCGTAAAGGAGCAGGGATTCCCGGAGGTCGGGTGTGAACCTCTTCGTAAAATCGGTGAGCTTTTTGAGCTCATCTTTCGAATCCACATGGACCGCTTCGATGTCGGTGTTGTACAGATCCCTCAGAATCCGGAAGGTAAGGTCCAGCTCCGCGTAGAGCAGGCTCGGGGCCCGGGAGCGCGGCCGGCGTTTTTTTATGGTCTCCCACAAACGAACGAGGAAATCCATATCCTGGCGGATCTCCTCCTCCGGGGCCCCTTCCGCTGCCGTTCGGATAATGAATCCGACGCCGGGAGGTTTGAGCCCGGTCGCGACATCCCGAAGCCTGTCGCGCTCAGCGGGATCCTGAATCCGTCTGGAAACCCCAATCTTGGCGGTGCTGGGCATGAGGACGAGAAGACGTCCCGGAAGTGTGATGTAAGCCGTGACCCGGGCACCCTTGGTTCCGATGGGCTCCTTGGTGACCTGAACGAGAACCTCCTGTCCCTCCTTGAGAAGGTCCTCGATAGCGTTACCGGAGTTCGTCATTACCGGGAGCTCGTCCCCGCCGTTGAAATCCTCCTCGGTGATCATCTCAGCATATTCGCCCATGTCGAGGACGATATCAGAGGCGTGAAGAAAGGCGGCTTTTTCCTGCCCGATCTCTACGAACGCCGCCTGCATCCCGGGAAGAACCCGGACGACCCTGCCCTTATAGATATTTCCCGTGATCCCGCGGTCCTTTTTCCGGTCCACGGAAATCTCCGAAACCTGGTGGTTTTCCAAGAGAGCCACTCTGGTCTCGAAATCGCTGGAGTTGATGATAATTTCCGATCCCATGGTAAAAACCTTTCAAATATAAGTGAAACTTTTGAACACCCCTCAGGGGCGTTGACTTCGGCATAATGCGGGCCACGGTAAGCAAGTTGAGGTCCCGGGCGGAAACCAACCTGGCCGGAGCGGCACCGGCAGCCGCTTTTACAGTACAGCGGACGGGAAAGAGCATCTCCACGCCGAAGGCTATTTTCAGGATCATTTTCCAGAAGATTACAGCTGGCACAGAGTTGACACCTCACTTGGGTTTGTTGAAAATTACTCAATAAATAACAATAAATTCCGTTTAAGTCAGTAAAAAGGTGAAAAAAAGGTTTGGGGAGGTTTGAAAGTTTGAATGTTTGAGAGTTTGAAAACTGAAAATTCTGTTTGAAGTTTGATGTTTGAAGTTGCAGAAAAAACACGTTGAACGTTAGACGTTAAACGTTGGACTCCGTTTTCTCTCTGGACTCTGGACTGATAATCACGTTCAACGTGTTTTTCCCTTTGGTCTTTGGACTATGTTTCAGTCCCACACCCTGGCCATGGCGGCGCGGTACAGCCCGGACCCGGAATCGATCCCCAGAGCCAGCGACGTGCGGATAAACCGGACATCTGTTAAAGAATCGTCCTCAAGATCCAGGAGAGCCCCGAGCACTTCCGCGGGTCTTGCGCTGCCTTCCTCCCCTCTCAGGGCGAGGGTGAAAAGGATTGTCTGTTCATCCGGGGCCGTCAGGGAGAGGAGATAATCCTTCAAATCCACGATTCTTTCCTTTCCCTTTCTGACGCGCCTGACAGGGATGCTCTCCCTCTCCAGGAAACCCGCCGCGAGCCGTTCCAGCCCGTCCCTGGGGTGAGGAAGCCGCGCCTCATAGGTCATGTTACGGACCCTTCCGTTTAGAGCTCCGCTTTCCGGCGGAACCTTCCAGCCCCGAAGGAGCAAAAGCCCCCGGGGAAGATGGCTGTTGACCCTGTCCATAACCTCCTGGACGGACATTGCTTCCGTCAGTTCGATGTCCATCAGTTCGCCTGTCCCCTCGGCCCCCGTGGGCAGCGAGAGAGCGAAGGTTATTCTCGGCTTGGGGCTGAACCCCCCGGAGAAGGCAAGCGCTATCCCGGCCCTCCGGCAGGCCCTTTCGATCGCCCTTGCGGTTTCCAGGTGGCCAAGGAACCGGAGATCTCCGACTTTGCAAAAGGCGAATCTCAGCCTGCGGGATACAGTATCGGCCGAGGAAGTCCAGTCTTTAACACCGGCGTCGATATCACCGGATGGGAGGGCCTGCTCCCTCAGGGGGGGAAGGGAAACCCTCTGTTCCGGAGTGCAGGCGCCGCAGTCAAGGCAGCCGGCCTCACGGCAATCCGGGGTCCCTTCGGCAAGGAGGCTTTTCCTGTACTCGCCCAGGAGAAACCCCCTTCTCACACCGCTCGGGATATGGTCCCAGGGCAAGGGTTCCTTCTCTCCTCTTTCCCTTTCCGCGTAACGTTCCGGATCCAGACCGGTCTCACGGAAAGCGTCCCGCCAGAGGTCCATTCGGAAATGTTCATCCCATCCATCCATGACCGCACCGTTCTCCCAGGCTTTTCGAACGGCGGCGCACAGCCGCCGGTCCCCCCGCGCCAGAACCGCCTCCAGAAAAGCCTGATCCGTCCTCCCCCATTTCACCTGGACATTGCGGCCCCGGACACGCTGTTTCAGAAAATCCAGCCTTCTTTTCAGCTCGGGTTCGGGAAGCTGGGGCACCCACTGAAAAGGGGTGTGAGGTTTGGGGACAAAAGGGGAAAGGTTCACGGTCACCCTTGCCCTGGGAGGAGCCTCGCGAACGATCTCGCCCACCAGGGAGGCGATGGCCTCGAGATCATCCTCGCTCTCGGTGGGGAGTCCAATCATAAAATAGAGCTTAAGGCCCTCCCAGCCGTGTCCGAAAACCCATCGGGCCGTCTGAAGAATCTCCTCGTTGGAAAAATCCTTGTTGATAACGCGCCTGAGCCTCTCCGTACCGGCTTCCGGTGCAATGGTAAACCCGGTCCTGCGCACCCTGAGGATCTGTCGCGCGATGGAAGGCGTCAACCCCCCGATGCGCATGGATGGCAGGGAAATGGAAATTCTTTCTTTTTCATAGCGGTCCATCAGGGATTCAAGCACCTCATCGAGGAAACTGTAATCCCCGATACTCAGGCTGCTAAGAGCCAGATCATTGTGCCCCGTGAGGGACAAGGCGGTGCTGGCTGTTTTGAGAACCGAATCCGGGGATCGTTCCCGGACGGGCCTGTAAACCATCCCCGCATGGCAGAACCGGCATCCTCGGGTGCACCCCCGGGTGGTTTCGATGTTCACCCGATCGTGCACGGGGGGGAAAAAGGGCACGATAAAGGATGACTGGGGATAGACTCCGTCCAGTTTCCCTGCGAGGGGGCGGATCAGGGCCGTTATCTCTCCGGATCCGGAAACCCCGGTCATTTTTCCCTCATCATCGTACTGCGGTTCGAAATCACCAGGGTCGTATATCCCCGGAATCTCTTTCAAAGCGCGGACCTTCCCCTCCCGGTTCAGTCCGTCTTCCGAAGCGAGGAGCAGGATCCGGAGCATTTCCGGCCAGCCATCTTCGGCCTCGCCAAGGAAGAACAGATCGAAAAATTCCCAGAGGGGTTCCGGGTTGAAGGCACAAGGCCCCCCTCCCACCACGATGGGGTGGTTATCCGTTCTTCCCCGGGAAACCAGTGGGATTCCCGAAGCATCCAGGACCGCCAGGACATTGGTGTAGGTCAGTTCCGACTGAAGGGTTACGCCAACCAGTCCGCAATCTCTTACCGGCGTGCGGGATTCCAGCGTAAACAGCCGAAGTCCTTCCTGCCTGAGCAGCTCCAGCATGTCCGGGGACGGCAGGAAAACCCGCTCCACCTGGACCCTGTCTATCCGGTTGCCGAGGCCGTAAAGGATGTGCGTGCCGAGATGGGCCATACCCACCTCGTAAAGGTCCGGGAATACGAGGGCAGCCCGCAGGCTGACATCCTCCGGGGCTTTGTGGACGGAATTTACCTCAAGACCGAGGTACCGGGACGGTTTTCCAACGCGGGAAAGAAGGTCAGGAATGGGAACCGTCATGGGAAGAGATCCCCTCCAGAAGGCGCTGGAAGTTCTCAAGGGATTTTCTGGTTTTGGTCTGGGTATGGTGTTCAAGGACCACCACCGTATCGGCACCCCTTGACTCTACCTCGTGGAAAAGGCCCTGAAAATCGAAAATACCCTCGCCCACAGGAAGGTGCAGGTCCCGGCTTCCGTCGTTATCGTGCAGGTGGAGTTCCCGGAGACCATCGCCGAAAACATCAAGCCACCTCTCCAGGGAAACCTCCGAGAAGAGGATGAGGTGACCGGTATCAAGGCAGAAACCGAGTTCCGACCCGACCTTTTCCCGGAGTTTACCGAGATGGTCCGGTCTCGGGTCGAACACGTTTTCCAATACCACCCGGACACGGCATCGCTCAGCCTGGTTCAGGACCTCGCTCCATATCGGGGCGCTGTTTTCTATCCAGAGATCCTCCCGGAACCCGAACCGCCACTTGTCGAAACCGGGGTGGAAAAGGATCTGACTCGGCTGCACCCTGCCGGCGAGATCCATTACCTGGGAAAAACGATATCGCGTGATTTCCAAGACTTTCGGGTCCTGGCCTCCGGGTGACAGATCGACAAAGGGGGCATGAAATGTCAGCTCCCTTCCCTCCTCCCTCCAGCGAAGCATGTGGGACAGGGTTTCCCGGTCCAGGGCGTCGAGAAGTTCAGCGGAGAGGTAGATCTCAGCAAACAGCCCGAGGGATTCAAGGAACCGCAGGTCGGTCTGCAGATTGCCGAGGGTGGCTCGTCCATAAAGGGCCGAGCACGTCATGTTCCCTTTACAACCTGTTCGAGCCTGTCAAGATCGGAAGTGTTGCCGAGGATAACCAGCGTGTCCCCCGCTTTGATCTCGGTGTCGAAAGGTGGGTTAAACGCCATCGTGCCTGTGGCGCTTTTGATGGCCAGGATAATGATATTGTAATCCTTCCGCAGCCCCGAGGCGGCCAGCGTCTTGCCCACAAGGGGAGACTCCTGGGAAACAATATCTTCTTCCAGACGAAGCTCCATCTCCCTGTTCTGAACGATGGTTTCTAAAAAATCGAGGACCGTTGGCCTCATGATGGCCTGGGCGATACGGTGCCCTCCCACGGAATAGGGTGAAACCACCTTGTTGGCCCCGGCCCTCACGAGTTTTGTGACACTTTCCTCGCCAGCGGCGCGGGCCACGATATTCAGGACGGGGTTAAGCCCCCGGGCCGTCAGAACGATATAAACGTTCTGGGTATCATCGGTAACCACGGATACGAGTCCGGCGGCTTGTTCGATCCCAGCTTCAATAAGCTCCTCATCGTTCGTGGCGTTGCCTTTCAGGAACAGGTATTCCAGGCGTTCGAGTTCCTCGAGGACCTCTTCGTTGTTCTCCAGGACCACAAAAGGGACACCCCTTTCATTCAAATCCTCGCAGATGATCCGGCCCATCCGCCCGAACCCGCAGATTATGTAATGGCCTTTCAGTTTCCGGATCGCTTTCATGGATTTCCTCCCGAGGGCAGCCCTGATCCTGTCCTCAAGTGTGATCCTGCCTGCGGTACCAACGGCGAAACCCGCTGCCGCAACACCGCTTATGATAACAATGATGCTCAGGAGTTTTCCAGCGGGGGTAAGGGGCTGGACCTCCCCGTACCCCACGGTGGAGAGAGTGATAATCGTCATAAAGAAGGCGTCAAGGGGACCCCAGTCCTCGACCACCATGTAACCGATGGTTCCACCGCCAACGATAAGGGCCAGCACCACCAGTGCCAGCCGGAGTTGGCTTACGAGCGAACTCTGACGGTGCCTCCCACGGATGAGGTCCCGTCTACCTTCTCTCCCGATCCCACCGACGGCCACCCTGTCGCCTGAATTTTTAGGATTTGGAATTGGCCGGGCAGGACTGACAGGCTGGTTTAGGGGGGGAGGAATCACGTCCGGCCGCTTCGCATCCTGTGGGAGGCGCTTTGGACGCGTAATCGGTCTTGTACCAGCCGCTTCCTTTGAGGACAAAATTGGATGCGCTCACAAGCCTCTGAACATGGCCTCCGCAGTCCTGGCACACCTCAATGGGATCGTCGGTTATCTTCCGGAAAACCTCGAAAGTCTTTCCACACTTGTCGCAACGGTATTCGTATGTAGGCATGAAAGGCTCCTGAAAAGTTGATGAATGGTGAATGATGAATAGTGATTGGCTATCAGCTGTAAAAAACAGCCTGTGACCAGGTTTTGCCAATCACTGATCACTAATCACTAATCACTAATAATTTCCAATCGTTTATCACCAATCATCTCGGTTAAATTAATAAATGTTAAATCTATTCACGATTTCGCCCGCTGTCAACGGATGGCACCCCGTTGATATGAAGATCCGTCAGGCGGTCAGCAACGGATCGGGGAATGTTCATGTTTCCGCGGCCGATGCCGAGGCGGGAATCAATCATCCCTGGTCCGTGGAAATCGCTCCCACCGGTGACAACCAGACCGTATCTCCCTGCGAGGGTGACATAACAGGCCGTTTCCTCATCCGAATGGCTGTAATAGTGAGCCTCCACACCGGCAAGTCCAAGGGATGCCAGGCGCCCGACGACATCCGAAAGTTCTTCATCTCCCAGTCCCAGGGTCTGGGGGTGGGCCAGGACCGGGAGCCCTCCCGCCCGGCGGATTTTCTCAATCGCCTTTTCCGGCGTCATCTTCTCCCTGTCCATGTAGGCAGCCGCCCCCTTCCCGAGGAAACGATCAAAAGCTTCTTTGAAGGTGGCCACGTATCCACGCGCCATCATGGCCTGGGCGATGTGGGGCCGCCCGACGCTCTCTCCCCCAGCCAGAGCAGCCACTTCTTCCAATTCCAGCGGGTAGCCCAGTTCCGACAGCCTGGAAAGGATGAGATGGTTCCTGTCGTCCCTGCCTCCCCTTAACCAGGAGAGCGTCTCCGTCAGGTCCGTATCGGAGGGATCGATATAGTAACCGAGCATATGCATTGTGCCCGGGGTGAACACGGCGCTGATCTCAATTCCCGGAATAAACTCCAAGCCGATTCTGGTTGCCTCCAGGGACGCTTCCTCTAATCCGGAGAGGGTGTCGTGATCGGTTAAAGAGAGAACCTCGATCCGGACATCGGCGGCGTGACGAACCAGTTCGGCAGGGGAGAGTTTGCCGTCCGAAGCGGTGGAATGGGTATGAAGGTCGATCATAAGTCAAATTCCAGATTCCAGATTTCAAATATCAGAATGGATCCAGGATCCAAGGGAAACCACGGGCATAGCCATGAGATCGACCGGTTTAAATATTGGCCCGCGATGACAGCGTTTTTAAGCTGGACATTGGATGAATCTTTCTGCGCCCTGCGCCCTGCTCATCGGTGCGTCACCCTATCCAAAATCCCCTTATCCGTCAACATCTTCCCCTTTCCCAGGATTTTCCGAACTCACCCATATTCGCCACCCACATACTCACCTTCCTACCCTCCTTTCCCCTTTTCTGCTACATTCCTCCCATGGAACGGGTTTTCGGCAACTACGTCCTGAGAGAGCGCATCGGTGCCGGGGGGATGGGGGAAGTCTATCGCGCGACCAAACGCGGGCCGGAAGGTTTCGAAGCCCAGGTGGCTCTTAAACTGATCCTTCCCCATCTGGCCCGGGAAGAATCGTTCCGCCGCATGTTTTCCCAGGAAGCACGCCTGGCCGCATTGTTGAGACACCCTAACATTGTTCAGGTCAACGGCTTCGACATCTTTGACGGCACCCCGTTCATCGAGATGGAACTGGTGGAAGGCTCCGACCTCGCAAGCCTTCTTAAAACCCTCGACAAAGGGGAACGGCTGCCCCTGGAGGAGGCGGCCTATCTGCTTCACGAGGCAGCTCGTGGCCTGGCCCATGCTCATTCCATGCGTCACGATCCAGGCGGGGGAGCCGGCATCATCCACCGGGATTTTAACCCTCACAACGTCCTCATTTCCGTCGAGGGGGAAATCAAGGTCGCCGATTTCGGAATCGCCAGGGCCGCCAGGGCAAAAGCAGCCGCAACCCGGACCCTGATGGGGAAACTGGCTTACATGTCCCCTGAGCAGATCGAGGGCAGACAGTTGGGCCACCGGTCCGATCTGTTCAGCCTTGGCATCACGGCGTACCAGCTTTTCACCGGGATCCACCCCTTCCATCGCTCTGGCGAAGCGGGAACCATCCGGGCGGTTCAGGAGGTCTCCTTCAAACCCGTTGCGGAAACATCCCCGGACCTGCCGGCCCCGGTCATCCGGGTCATTGAATCCCTTCTGGCCCCGGATCCCCGAAACCGCCCTGAAACAGCCTTGGCCGCGGTGGAGGTCCTCGAGGGCTACCTCAAACCATCCATCCCGAAAAAACTGGGCGAAAGGATCAGGGGAATATCTCAGCGGGAGTCCGATTTTCCCACCGTCCATTCAACTCCCGTGACCCTACCGGCACCCACGGTCTGGTTTTCCTTCCGAAAGTTTTCCCTTCCCATCATCGCGGCGGCAGCCCTGATCCTGGCGCTGGGGTTCTGGGGAGTACCCGACGACCGCGAGGGCCTCGTCGGGGAGCCCGCCGAACCCGCCGCGGGACCCTCCCTTCCAGAACCTCAGCCGGCCCCTCCACCGGTTCTCCCGGAGGAGGTGGTCATGGTGAGCACGTCGCCGCCGGGCGCCCGGATCCTTTCGGGGACCACGATCCTCGGGCCCTCCCCCCTGAAGGTCACGATACCGGCCGGGGTACCGTCGCTGAAGCTGACAGCCCTCCTGGATGGGTATGAGGCGTCCGAGACATCCCTTGGCAGGGACCATTCAACAGGCGGCATCTCTCTCCCCCTCAAAGCCCTACCCACCGGCACCCTGAGGGTCGGGGCTATACCGTGGGCCCGGGTCACGTTTATGGAAAAGGAAGTGGGGATGACCCCTCTTGTCATTACTGATGTCCCCGTCGGGATCCATCGAACCGTTTTCACCAACGAGGAGCTGGGCGTCACCCGGGAAATCAGCCTCGAGGTAACGAAGGGGGACAATCCCGCCTTCGTCCTGGATCTCGGAACGGGGAATAGAATTGAGGATTGAGAAAGAAATGTTTGAGAGTTTGAAAGTTTGGGGTTTGAAGTTGCGAAAGGAATCCAAGATCCAAGGTCCAAGATCCAAGAAAAACACGTTGGACATGAGACCACGAATCAGTTTCAAGTTTGAGGTTTGAGGCCTGTCCTGAGCAAGCGATAGCGCGTCGAAGGGTTTGATGTTGCGGGATCGGGCTACGTTAAACGTTTAACGTTAAACGTGGTTTCCCCGGATCTTGGTTCTTGGATTTTGGATCTAATTTGAAATTTGAAATTCAATGAGGGCATACCGTTGATCCGACTCGACTCCGTCAGTGTGACATACCAGACCGCAGGGGGAAGCCACGCCGCCCTTGACAAAGTGGACCTGAATCTGGATCGAGGGGAGTCCTGTGCCATCATCGGTCCCACCGGATGCGGAAAAACCTCCCTTTTGTTCCTGCTGGCGGGACTTCTTCAGCCTGCGTCCGGAACCGTTTCCATTGAAGGTGTTCCCATGTCTGGCGTCCGTCGGGACACCAGCCTTATCCTCCAGCAGCACGGCCTGTTCCCCTGGAAAAACGCCGCCCGGAATGCGGCTCTTGGCTTGACTATCCGGGGGATGGAAAAGGGAGAGAGAACTCAGCGGACCAGGGCCCTCATGGAAAGAATGGATATCTGGGACGTCCGGCGAAGCTACCCCGCCCAGCTTTCAGGGGGCCAGAGACAGCGCGTGGCCATCGCCCGCTCCCTGGTAACCGACCCCGATCTGCTTCTCATGGATGAACCGTTCTCGGCTCTGGACGCCATGACCCGCGAATCCCTTCAGGACCTTCTTCTCGGACTCTGGGCCGAGCAAAGGTTCACCTTTGTCCTTGTAACACATAGCATAGAAGAAGCGGTTTTCCTGGGCAGACACATCGCAGTGCTCTCTCCCAGGCCCGGGCGCTTGATCAAAATCCTGGATAACCCCGGGATGGGAAGAGCCGATTTCCGCTTGTCCGATTCCTTTCACGCCATGTGCAGCACGATCCGGCAAACCATGGAGGGTCTGCTGTGAACCGGCTGAAAAACAGCCTTATCCCGTATATTCTGGCCTGTTGTTTCCTCCTTTTTTTCTGGCAAGCCGCGTCTTTTTTCCTTCGAACGGAGGCCTTGCCAGGCCCCGCACCCGTGCTGGCTTCTTTTACCCATCTCATGGGCGGTACTCTTGGCAGCCACTTTCTCGTCTCTTCCTACAGGGTACTCGCAAGCCTGTTCCTCGCCCTGATCGTTGGGGTTCCCACGGGGATTGTCATGGGCAGGATGGAGCAAGCCGACGCTGTTCTGTCCCCCATTGTTTACCTCGTTTACCCCCTGCCGAAGATCGCTTTTCTCCCCCTGGTGCTCATCGTTTTCGGCATCGGTGACGGAGCCAGGATTTTTCTGATCGCGTTTATCCTTTTTTTCCAGATCCTGGTGGCGACAAGGGATGCGGCCCGGGATATCCCGAGGGAACAGGTCCTCTCCATGAGGAGTCTGGACGCCAACAGAAGGCAAAAGGCGATCCACCTGGTCCTGCCGGCGGTTCTCCCCAATGTCCTGACAAGTCTCCGTATCGGGATCGGCACTGCCATTGCCGTCCTTTTCTTTGTCGAGTCGTTCGCCACCAGCCGGGGGTTAGGGTATTTCATTCTGGATACCTGGAGCCGACTGGATTACCGGGGCATGTACGCCGGGATCGTGGGGATGGGGCTCCTGGGTGTTCTTCTTTACGAGGCCGTGGAAATCCTGGATCGATGGCTGTGCCGATGGACCAGACTGTGACCCGGGGGGCAGGGAAAAAGGAAGCATTCAACACCCGGGCCCAGTCGTTGAAAAACAATCCAAATTTGTGTATAGGTTGAGCGTTTGCGGAAAGATCGTTTAACAGGTTTTACCGGAGAAAATCGGGGAAACCCCGACAACCACACACTGATGAAGGGGGTAG
Organism: uncultured bacterium; assembly: GCA_965603295.1. Classification (GTDB taxonomy): domain Bacteria; phylum BMS3Abin14; class BMS3Abin14; order BMS3Abin14; family BMS3Abin14; genus JAFGWO01. The sequence continues at coordinate 11,660 of CBFDCL010000025.1, forward strand.
CGATGGAATGTGAATTTCTGCAAGGGTGCGCGTTTTTCAACAAGTACAAGGAGATCCTCGGACCTGCCTACGACGGCTTTGTCATCATCTACTGCAAGGGCAAAAAAATGGAGGAATGCAAACGCCGGCAATATCGTATCGAACACGGCACCCCCCCCTTCGATGAGATGCTCCCCAGCGGAGCAACCTATCACCCGGAAAAGTAGCACCTGGTAGTTTTTTTTGGGGAACGCTCCGGGCAGGCCGCCCCAATGGGCAGTCTCCGGCTGATTATTCCTTTTTCCCGTTTCAGGTTCCGGATGAAAAAAGCCGGCTGCCATTGGCAGCCGGCTTTCAATATTCTGGAACAACCTCGTGTCAAAATGAGGACTTATTTCCCCTCCAGAATCGCTTCCGCCTCTTTCCTGTAGGAATCCATGACATAATCCAGGCCGGTGACCTTTGCAGCCTCTTCGGTAAGGGCGAAGATATCCTTGCGGGAAATCACGGGGAGGCTGAACCGGCGCGCCCCGGCCATGAGCTGCTGCAGGCCTACCTGGATCTTGTGGGAGAAGGTCAGGAGCCCGATAGCTCCGAGAGGGATATCCTTGATATCGCTGCCGTATTTGTCCTTGACCTCTTCGTAGGTAACAAAGATCTCTTCGACGGTGGTCCCGTACTTGGATACGGTCTTCGGAAGTGTATCATCCTTGAGCCACTGCTCGATGTTCTTTCCGACCATTCCCGGGATCATGAGCGCCCGGCCCATGCAGACCGCCTTGAAATAGGGGGCTCCGAGAGCTAACACCTTGTAGACGTCGCTTTCATTGCCAAAACCTCCCGCCATTGCGAGATCGGGCACACGCAGACCCTGCGCCCGGACCTTCTCGGCGAATTCGTTGGCTAGGGACTGCAGATAGATGGTGGGAACTCCCCATTCGTTCATCATGGGCCAGGGGCTCATTCCGGTGCCTCCTGGGGCGCCGTCGATAGTGAGGAGGTCGATCCCGGCTTCGGAACACCACCTTATCGCCATTGCCAGTTCGGACATGGAATAGGCGCCGGTCTTGAGGGTAATCCTCTCGAACCCGACTTTTCGAAGCCTCTCAATTTCAGCCATGAACCCCTCACGGCTTACGAACCCGAGCCGTGAATGGCGTTCAAACTCCTTGATGGCGCCGTCCTTATAACTCAGCTCGATATCATGCTGGGTCGGATCGGGTGTAACGACATAGCCGCGTCTTTTCAGTTCCTTGGCCCTTTCGATGTCCCGGACCTTGATCTCGCCGCCGATACACTTGGCCCCCTGTCCCCATTTAAGTTCAATGGTATCCAGGCCATGCTTTTCCAGGACGTATTCGGCCACCCCAAGCCTGGTATCCTCCACGTTCATCTGGATAAGGATCTCCCCGAACCCCTCGTGGAACCGCTTGTACGTGGTGATCCGACGATCCATTTCCGGGGAGTATTTGACCTTGTGATCCTTATTAAGCTCCAATTGGGGATCGATGCCGCAGACGTTCTCGCCGCAAACGGCCGTAATACCCGAGATGGCCGCACCCACGGCAAAATGTTCCCAGTTGACCCGCGCTATGTCGGTGGACCCCAAGGCGCCAGTGAAAATAGGGACCTTCAACTTGACCTTTTTATCCCATCCGTATTCGGTCTGAACATCCACGTTGGGGAAAATGGCATCGTCAGGGTTGGGTTTCAGCCCGTTTTTCATTCCCTCGGCTCCCAGAGCGTAGCCGTGAATGTTCAGGTGGGAGTAGTCGATAGGGTAATCTTTGTCGGCTCCCGCGGTAATGTATCCGTAGGGCCCAGGGTATATCACCTCGCGTCCCCGGAAGGAGGAAAGCCAGACTTCACATCCGCCACGGCATCCGTCGAGGCAGTCGACGCATAGACCCGACATGGGGACCACATTTTTGGCACGGTTAAAGGTACCTGTTGCTGAACTCGCGTTCGGCCGTCTCAAGTTCATTCATCTGCTCCTTTCTCAAATTTAATGGGAAAAAGTTCAACGGAACGGTTACGTGAAAGATGTGTCTCCGGCCGTTTTTGTTATTTCGATGGACCCCTCAGGTTTCACCAAAAGGCAGAAAAGAAAGTTATGCAAAAAACATACCTATATCAGGGTTTTATTCTCCAAAAAAACTCTTTTATTTTCAACCTGTTACAAACGCACCCCGAAGGCCCCACTCCCCTTCCACCCGTTCTTGTGTTGATAAATTACACTGTAGTTTATTATAATAACACAACCTTTGTCCTTCTGATTCCGTTTTTTTAGGGAACCACCGTTTCACTTCGGGCATGATTCCGGGGTGGGCGACCGCCCACCGAACCCACGGATCGGTCTTTCCCTTGACACCGACCGACCGGTCGGTCATAATAAATACAGGAGTCAGAATTCAGTCCTTCCACAAAGCTCAGAGCCTCGAACCTGTCGAGGGAGAGCCAGAATCCAGGATGAAAACGGGAACCCTTTCAAAAATCAACAATAAAACCGATGAGTGTTTTACTGGCTCCTGAGTACTGGATACTGTCTCCTGAAGAAAAACCGATGCCCCCCAGACCCGTAGACAAGGATCGAAAGCGCAGGGAGATAGCGGAAGCCGCGATGGCCGTTTTCTCGGAACACGGTTTTGAGACAGCCTCCGTGCGGCAAGTGGCCCTGAAGGCCGGCATCGGCAAGGGTACCATCTATGAATATTTTCACTCGAAAGAGGAGCTCACGGCCGTAGCCATTCAGGTCTGGATGGAGCGGATGATCGGAGAACTCGAGGGCATGGTGGAGAACATCGAGGATCCCGAGGAAAAGCTGAAGACCTACGTCAACGCCATGCTCGATGCGTTTCTCGAGGACGAGCGCATCACCCGCCTGATCCTTTCCACCTTCCAGTTCTTCCTGACCCGCCTTCACGACACGGATTTCGGGGTAGTGCTCCGGGACATGTTCTTATCCGGGGTCGATTCCATGACAGCGATTATGGTAAACGGTTGGCAGCGGCGGGTTTTCCGGATCAGCGGGCCCGAAGAAGCGAGGATCGTCGCTATCAACCTGGCAGCGTACCTCGATGGGATATGTATTGATTATCTGGCGACGGGCAGGTCTTTTGACCTGCGTGCCCAGGTGGATCATTATATGAGATACCTGATATGAGATACCTGCTGGCAGGGGGTGCCGAATGAAAGTTGGAGGGCGCAGGGCGCGGGGCGCAGAGTTCAATAACCTTTTGACGCGGGGACACGGAGACACGGAGACACAGAGAAAACGGAAGATCGTTTTTCCGAAAGTCGTGTTCTTTTCCGTTCTGTTTATCTGCCTTTTGGGCTCCGGGATTTCCTGGGCAACATCGGCAGAGGAAATTCTGGAGAAAGTGGACGACCTGTGGCGGGGAGAGTCCAGCTACGCCCAGATGACCATGGATGTCCGGACGGAGCATTACGAACGGTCCATGGTGCTCAAGGCCTGGTCCCTGGGTAAGGAGGAATCCCTGTTCGTCATCACATACCCTCCCAAGGACCGGGGCGTCGCCACCCTCAAAACCGGCAAGGACATATGGAACTACCTTCCCCGGGTAAACAGGGTGATCCGTGTGCCCACCTCCATGATGATGGCCAACTGGATGGGCAGCCATTTCACCAACGACGATCTGGTCAAGGAAAGCCGCCTCTCCGAGGATTACGAGTCGGAGATCACCTTCGAAGGGGTCCGGGAGGGAGAGGAGTCAGCGGTCTACGAGATAACCCTCACCCCGAGACCGGACGCTCCGGTGGTCTGGGGCCGGATCGAGTTCACGGTCCTTCAGAACGAACTCCTCCCCTTAGAAGGCCTCTATTACGATGAGGACAATGTCCTCATCAGGACCATGACCTTCAGCGACATCAGGGAAATGGCGGGGCGCAGGGTCCCTGCCGTCATGACCCTCATCCCCGAGGACAAACCCGGGGAGCGAACGGTGATCACCTACGACTCCCTTGATCTCGGCCTGAACCTGAAGAAGGACTTTTTCTCCAGGCAGACCCTCACGAGGAAGGATCTCGTGCGATGATGCTCGTCAGGATGGCCTGGAGGAACCTCTGGAGGAACCCCAAGAGAACCTTTATTACCCTGTTCTCCATGGTTTTCGGGCTCACCATGATGATCGTGGGCTACGCACTGATGGACGGGATGACGGTCCAGATGGTCCACTACGCCACCCTCCTCGGCAGCGGTCATGTGCAGATCCACCACCCCGATTACATCGAGGACCATTCGATGTACGACACCCTCGAGGATCCGGATGATCTCCTGAGAAGGATATCGGGCACCGGCCTGGGCAGTGCCTCCCCACGGATCTTCGCCACGGCCCTGGCCAGTTCCGGACCCCAATCGGCCGGGGCCCAGCTGTGGGGGATCGATCCGGCGGCCGAAAGCACCGTAACCGAACTGTACAAACACCTGGAGACAGGGAAATGGCTACCCGACAGACCCTCCGGCGGGGTCATCCTGGGACGGAACCTCGCCCGGACCTTGTCCGCCGAACCGGGGGACGAGATCATTGTGCTCACCCAGGCGGCCGACGGATCCCTCGGGAACGAGATCTACACCGTGAGCGGCGTTTTAAAGAGCATCGGGGAGATGCTGGACCGTGGCGGTGTGCTCATCCACATCGAGGACCTTTCAGAGCTCATTGCCCTGAACGGAAAGATCCACGAGATCGCCATCAGACTGGACGACCCGGAAGACCTGGAGGGCGCCGGGGAGGTTCTGAGAGGGCTGTTCGACAGGACCAGATTCGACATCAGGGACTGGAAGCAGCTCTTCCCCGAGCTGGCCGAATACCTGAAGCTGAGCTCAGGGAGCATGACCATCATACTGTTCGTCATCTTTTCCGTCGCGTCCCTCGGCATCATCAACACGCAGCTCATGTCCCTGTTCGAGCGGACAAGGGAAGTGGGCATCATGCGGGCCCTCGGGCTCGGTCCCCTCGGCGTGGCGAGGCTCATCTTTTTTGAAACCATCTACCTGCTCCTCCTTGCCGCAATCATCGGCGGGATGACAGGATCCCTCTGGTCCTGGCACCTGGAACGCCACGGCTGGGACATCTCGTGGATGGGGGGAAGCTTCGATTTCGTCGGCGTGGCTTTCGAGCCCTATCTTTACGCCAGCCTGAGGCCAGCGGCGGTCATCGACTCCATCTGGGTCATGGTGGTGGTTGTCCTCGTAGCATCCCTTTATCCCCTGTACAGGGCCGCCAGGATCTCCCCGGTGGAAGCGATCGGAAGGGGGCGCTGATGATCCTGATTCTGAGACTCGCCTTCAGGAACCTATATCGGCACCTGCGGCGCACACTCATCACCCTGGTTGCCATCGCTCTCGGAACGGGCCTCGCCCTGTTCTCCATCGGTCTCGGGGACGGGGGCCACCGTCAGATGATCGAAAACGGCGTACGGATCGGCCAGGGTCACCTCACCGTCCAGGAGGAAGGGTTTCTCGAATCTCCCTCCACATCCCTGTACATCCGGGATCCGGCCCCTTTCCTGGAAGTCCTCTCCTCCTCCCCATACGTCAGCGAGCTGTACTCCAGGATCAGGGGGGAAGGGATCCTGGCAACGGCGGCCGGAGCTGAGGGTGTCGGGTTCCAAGGGATCGATCCCAGTGAGCCTGGGGAAGCGGAGATTTTCCGGAACAGCATGGAGGAAGGACAATTCCTGAGCGGGATCAACGATTCCAGGGTGGTGCTGGGCAGGAAGCTGGCCGATCGGCTCAAGGTGAAACTGGGCAGGAAAGTCGTCCTGACGACGCAGGACGCCCGGGGGGAGATTACCAGCACACTGCTGCGCGTCCAGGGCATCTTTAAAACCGGGTCAACGGCAATAGACGGCAACATCTGCCTGATACCGCTAGGAGCCCTGCAGAAAACCCTCGCCATGGGCAGCGGCGTCACCTCCATCGCCGTTTACCTGGAAAACCCCTTCCACCAGGATCGGGCCTTCCGATCCATTGAAAGGTCCCTCCCGAAGGGAACGGCCGGCCTCTTCCCGTGGGAGAGCCTCCAGCCGGACCTGAGGGATTACGTTGTCATCGACGATGCCTTCGGCTACATGATCTACGCCATTATCCTCCTCATCGTGGCCATCGGCGTCCTGAACACGGTGTTCATGTCGGTCATGGAACGCAGGAGGGAGATCGGGATCCTCACCGCCCTCGGCATGGGTAGGGGTTCCGTCCTGGGGATGGTCCTGGCCGAAACGGTTTTCATCACCTTCCTGGGAATCTTTCTCGGCCTCGTTATCGGCCTGGGCGTGAACTGGTATTTCGCGACCCACGGCCTGGACCTGTCCTCCTGGTCCCCCGAGGAGTGGAGCCTGGCCGGCACTGTCATCGATCCCGTTCTGCGCTCCCATTTGAGACCCCACCGGGCTTTCGGCCTGTGCGCAGCCGTCTTCCTGCTCACCGTGACCATGGGGATCTACCCGGCCTGGAAGGCGTCCCGAACCGAGCCGGTGGAGGCAATGGAAAAACCCTAAAGGCCGTGTAGAGTGCAGGGTGCAGAGGGAACTTACGTTTAGCGTTTAATGTTTAATGTTTAACGTGGTTTCCTTGGATCCTGGATTTTGGATCGATAGGAGATCTGCTATGAGTATCATCCGTACCGAAAACCTGTGCCGGAACTACCAGCAGGGCAGCAGTGTGGTTCATGCCTTGAAGGACGTCAACCTCGAGATCAAGGAGGGGGATTTTGCCGTTCTCGCCGGGTCGTCGGGTTCCGGAAAGACCACGCTTCTGAATATGCTTGGGGCCCTGGACAAACCCTCCTCCGGAAAGGTGTGGCTCGACGGTGTGGAGATCGGCGCCCTTTCCAACCACAGGAAGTCGGTGCTAAGAAGAGACCAGATCGGTTTCGTCTTCCAGTTCTATAACCTTATCCCGGTTCTGTCGGCCTACGAAAACACCGAGTTCGTTATGCTCCTGCAGGGGATACCCGCCCTCGAACGCCGAACCCGATCCCTTACCCTGCTGGAGAAAGTCGGCCTGGAGGGGCTCGAGAAAAGGAAGCCCCATGAACTTTCGGGGGGGCAGCAGCAGCGGGTGGCCATCGCGAGGGCCCTTGCTTCGGATCCGGCGGTGATCCTGGCGGACGAACCCACCGCTAACCTGGATTCCGCCACCGAGGAGGGGCTGTTGGACATCATGGAGACCCTGAACCGGGAGATGGGAACAACGTTTCTTTTCTCTTCCCACGACCCGGATGTGATCAAGCGGGCTAAAAGGTTGATAAAGTTGCATGATGGGCAGGTGGTTTCAGACGAACGAATCAGCCCAAAGCCCAACGACCAAAGCCCAAAGGAAAATCAAGGCTGAACCTGACCGAAGTCTACAATCCTTGGGCCTTGGGCTTTGGCCTTTGGTCTCCCAGCCATGCGAGGCTTTCACCTGAACCAAATGAAAACATCTCTGACCATAACGATTCTCATAACCTTATTTTTGACTATAATTTCAGGTGAAAGCGTCGCATGGGTGGGCGTTGAGCTTGATTCCGGCCTCTGGGCCACAGCGGATCCCTATGAGGTCCTGGGGGATGAGGGGGATGGCGGAACGTGGGAACTTTCCGCCAGAATCATGTACCAGGAAAGTTTCGGCAGTGCCGACGCCGAGATCCACTGGCTCGCCACCGCTCTCGGATCTTTCGGGAAGACCGAGCCTGCCGTCCCCGATGGGGACAATCCCTTTCGCAGTTTAGATATTGAAGATACCCACCACACCGGTGACAGGTCCACTCTCGTGTCAGAGATTGACCGGCTCTCCCTGACCTTTTCAGGGGGGAATATGAGCTTCATCGCCGGCCGCCAGGCTGTTTCCTGGGGAGAGGCCTACTATTACAACATCGGGGACCTTTTCGGGGCCTTCCCGGTCACCGAGACTAATCGCACCTATAAAACCGGGATCGACGCCCTCTCTGCCACAATCAGCTTCGGCTTCTTTTCCGACCTCTCCCTCGTCTTTGTCCCCTCCGATGACCGGGAGGACAGCGCAGCGGCCACGCTTCTGATCCCCGCGGGAACGGGCTCCCTGAGCCTCACGGTGGGCTCCATCCTGGAATTGGAGGAAATGGGAGCAGGCTACACCCTTGATGTGAAAGGAACGAAAATCTACGGGACTTACCTGTTTTCCAGTCCCGAGGACGGGGACAGCTTTAATGAATTTGTCCTGGGAGGAGAAAGACAGGTCGGTCCCCTCACCCACGTTCTGGGGGAGATCTATTACAACGGCTGGGGTGCGGATGACCCAGACAAATATTCCGGACTGATCCTGACCCAGCGGTTCCTCGACGGCCGGGCTCTGTCCCTGGGAAGGTTAAGCGGCGTAATGCAGGTCTCCCGGCAGATGACGCCGCTCATCAGCATCACGCCGGCCGTTTTCGCCAACCTCTCTGACGGCAGCGCTCTTCTCCGGATGGACGGTTCCTATTCCGCCAGCGATCTGACCAGCGTGAGCGCCGGAGTGTTCCTGGGGCTGGGCGATCGACCCGACGGCCTTTCGCTGGGAAGCGAATTCGGCACCGTACCTCTGACAGTCTACCTCGAAATTGTACATAGCTTGTAGCGATTGAGAATTGAGAAAGAAAAGTTTGAGAGTTTGAAAGTTTGAGAGTTTGAAAGTTGAAGAAGGGATCCAAAATCCATCCGCCTTCGCAAACGCCTTCCGACCAGCTACGGCGGACGAGAAATCCAGGATCCAAGGAAAAACACGGTAAACGTTGAACGTTGAACCTGCAATCTTCCTTCCGTGTCCCCCCGTCTCCGCGTCTCCGTGTCTAATGATCCCCCTGAACACTGAATCCTGAACTCTGAACTGTCTCCCCCTGTTTTTAGCTGTATACTTAGGAAAAAAAGGAGAGTGCCGGGATGAAAACTCCAGATATCAAGATCAAATCTTATGTTCCGAAGATCGCCGTCTTTTTCCTTTCGTTCCTGTTCGCAAGCAGCCTGGCAGGCGGGGCTCTGGCCGAGGATCCCCTCGCCCCGCTGCGCGCCTTCTGGTCCAACAAGCTGCCCGACACCACCCACCTGAAAAACGAATACACCAACTTAAGCACCAAACCGTTCGGGCGCGAGGACCTGGCTTTCAGCCTTCTCATCCCGAGCAACTGGCGGGATGAGAAGGTCACCGTCAAGACCGAACAGCTGGAAAACGATAGCCAGAACTGGATCCTGCTGACCACCCAGCTTTCCCCCGAAGAGGAAAAAAGCGAGGCGGCCATCCAGGTGGCTTACATTCGCCTCGACCTGGAGATGGGTCTGAGTGACTACATGGATCAGCACGTCGAGGCCAATAATTACACCGTGCTCCTGCGCCGCCAGGGCGTTTACAACGAGCGCGAAGTGGAAGAGGTTCTGGTCCGAATTAACGATCAGATCGCCCGGATCACTTTTTCACGCCACGGCGACCGCATTTTCGCAGTGATCTGTTCCTCCCCGGAATCCGAATACCAGCGCCACGCCATGAGCTTTGCGGCGGCGGTCATCTCCTTCGGTCTGAAGAAAGAACCAGGTCATCTGTTTCCGACCGCCATGGCGACCTTCTCCTCGGCAAAGGCTCCTGAGTTCAAATTCAGATACCCCGAGTATTGGGAAGTGGAAGAGGCCCAGGGACAGCCGACCGGACAAAGCGGTGTGGAGATCAGGATGACGGCCCCCGATGAGAAAGGGCAAACGATGACGTACGGCTACATCTACGTTCAAGGGTACGACAAAAGCACCGGCAAAACACCTGCTGGCATCCTTGCTGACGTAAGAAAAACCCTTGAAGCCAAACCCGTGACGTTCAAGGAAAAGATCCTTACGGCGGATCTTGGGCCCGGGAAAGATGCCCCACTTCTAAAACTCGAGAGGTTCCGCGCCGCCGTCAAGGGAGCCCCCGCCGAGGCGGCCACCCTTATTATTCCCCGGGGTTCCGACCTGCTGGCCATGAGCCTGGTAGCGCCCCCCCAGGAGGTAAACTATCTTGCCTGGATGCACTGCTGGCGGATCTTCGAGATCACGGCCAACGACCTCGCCGGAAAAGAGCTTCCCATTGACCAGGTGAGAAGCCTGACTGTTCCGTCTAAAACACAGCTGGCCTCACTGGTTTCAGAAACGATGGGAGATTTTTCCCGGGCGGTGAAGAAAAAGGATTTTTCCGATTTTTTCAACAACACATCCAGGCTTTTCCAGATCCAGTCGACAGCGAGCCGTCTGCAATCGGCATTTGCCGGATTTGACAGTCAGGCGGAGGTCCCCCAGATCCCCCAGCACGATCCCGTCATTACGAAGGACGCCTACCTTGATCCCGAGGGCCTGCTCAAGGTGGAAGGTTATTTCCCCACCAAGCCCCAGGCGACCACCTTCCGACTTTCTTACCTTTACGAAAAACCCCATTGGAAACTGCTGGGGATGAACGTGGCTATGAAGGATAGGAAATGACGGTTTGAAAGTTTGAGAGTTTGAAAGTTTGAAAGTTGAAAAATTGTTTGATGTTTGAAGTTTGAAGTTTGAAGTTGCGGTGAAGCACGTTGGACCCGCCTTCGCCATAGCTACGGCGTGGCAGGCGTTGGATGTTAGACGTTGGGCGACCTCTCTGAACTCAGGATAATTTCCCTCCGTGTCCCCGTGTCCCCATGACTCCGCGTCCGTCCCTCCTTGCTTTCCCCGCCACACGCGGTTATCATTTTCCCGTGGTTGAGAGAGATGTGGGAAAAACAGCGCCGGCCTGCGAGGCGTGCGGCGGTTCCAGCCTGCAGGCAATGGGGTATAACCTGCTGCCGTGCACCGAATGCAAGGGCAGGGGCGTATCGGAGGAAGAAAGTCAGACGCGGAGAAAGATAACAGTTTGAAAGTTTGATCGTTTGAAAATTGTCAAAAAACACGTTGGACGTTTGACGTTGGACGTTAGCCAATCCTGTGTGAGATCTGAGATAAACAGTTTCTAATATACTTCCCTGTAAAGGAGAGTGCGATCATGGCTAACTGTTACGACATGAAGGAAGGCGACGTTCTGGTTTGCGATGCATGCGGTCTCGAGGTCCAGGTGGTCAAGGGCTGCACCTGCACCCATGATGAAGATGCCTGCAGTGCACCGATGGAATGCTGCGGAAAACCGATGAGGTTCAAGTGATCCGCGCCGCGGATCCCGTTCGTTTAACGTTTATTGTTTAACGTTTAACGTGGGAAAACGAGTTTGAGGTTTGAGGTTGCCAATAAATCAGAACCCCATGTTTAAAGTTTGCGCAGTGTCTAATCATCCCTAGCCACAGCGAAGAGTGAACCCTCGCCCCGAAGGTGGATCCGTCATGTTTTACCCTGGATATTGGATATTGAATCTTGAATTAATTTCACAACTTCAAACCTCAAACTTCAAACTTGAACTTCCAATCCTCAACTTGGTTCACCGCCTTGCCAGACCCATGATTTTGCGGTAAGTTTTCCCACTGCAAAATTGAGGCAATCAGATAGTGGGGACGTAGCTCAGCGGGAGAGCACCTGCTTCGCATGCAGGGGGTCGTGGGTTCAAATCCCATCGTCTCCACCAGCCTTCGCTTCCTGACGGAAGCTACGGCTGGCAGGCCACAATATAGGTCTGTCAGGGAACGAAGACTGCCCACCGTAGCTCGTTCTATTCCCTAACCTGGGTTCCCAAACGAGCGACGGTGGGCAGTCTTTTTTTCCTCTCAAAAAGTCTCGCGACATTCCGGCTACATGAGGCAGACCCACTGATTAAGCCCCTCAAAAAACTTCAGTCTTCCTGCAGTAAAACCTGAGAATCTGAGGTGCGACCCTAATCACTCTCGTTCCATGACCGAAAAAATTGATCTTCTTTCATTGAGGGGCGGCCTTCCGGGGCTGCCCTTTCCCCTTTTTCCTTTCTCCTTTACCCCTCCTTTCCTTTTCCCAAACCCTCTTTTTTGTGCTATGGACCCGTGAGCCATTCTTCTTGAACCCGAAAGGACATCGCCTTGCCCGAAACCGCTTTCATCGATTCCCAGTTTTTCGCCCTGGTAATAATCCCCCTTCTGATCTTCCTGGCCAGGATCTCCGACGTTTCCATTGGGACCATGCGGATCATCTTCGTGTCCAGGGGGTTCAGCATCATCGCCGCTTTCGCCGGGTTCGTGGAAATCCTCATATGGCTCTTCGCCATCGGGCAGATCATGGGCAACCTGGGTAGTTGGATCCACTACATTGCCTACGCCGGTGGTTACTCCGTGGGCACCTTTATCGGGATCAAAATTGAACAGCGTGTCGCCCTCGGGTTCCAGGTGGTGAGGATCATCACCCAACGCAACGGGACAACACTCGAGGAAAACCTGAGGAAGGCCAATTTCATGGTCACCGCATTAGACGCGGAGGGCGGAAGGGGGCCGGTCAAGGTTCTTTTCACTGTGGTAAAACGAAATACGCTTCCCTGGGTCCTGGAGATGATCAGGACCACCAACCCCCTGGCCTATTTCACCATTGAGGACCTGCGATCCGTCAGTACCCCCGGCCCCATTCCCACGGTGTGGAAACGACCGAACCTTTTTCCCGGATTTTCCAAGGGGAAGTAAAGAGTTTGGAAGTTTGAGAGTTTGAAAGTTTGAAATTTGAGGTTAAAATCCGTAATTTGCGATTGGTAGATTTTTTACCTTGTCCAAGCCCTGGAGAAGAAGTTTCTAGAATCTAGAATCTAGACTCTAAGTTCCAGTTTCAGGTCCAGGTCTACAAACCCTCAAATTTCAACTGTTTTTTCCCTGTGAACCCCAAAAAATTTCTAGTTGCAAAATTGTAATCTACATGTATACTTAAAACTACTAAAGCTAACATTGCCCACCATCGTGTGCACCTACACCAATGTCGGGGCTCAAAAAGGTCGATCTGCACCTGATCCGGCCAGGGCGAACAAGACAATGGCAATACACCGCAGGAAAGAGCATGGCTTCACACTCGTTGAACTCATGATTGCCCTAGTTATTGTCGGCATCCTTGCGGGCATAGGGATTCCCAACTTCCTGAACCTGAAGGATAAAGCGATCTGGGGAACCGCAAAATCAAACATCATGATGCTTCGAACATCTCTCTCCGCTTACGCTATCGAAAACACGGTAACCAAATTCCCGGTGGGCACGCTGAACTTTTCCCAGCTTTCCACGGCTGTTCCCAAGGCGAACATGCCCGACGCTGAAGAAGACTCAAAATTTCAGACCGGGTCCTTTCAATATGCGTGCGCGGATGGAGGTCTTTATACCATCACCGTCAACGTCAACAACCGCGCCTTCGATGCCCTTACCGCCACACCCAACGGCATCTCGCCGGACAGTTACGAATCGTACATAAGATAATTCAAGATTCAAAATTCAAGATTCAAGATGTACTTTAGTGATCAGTAATCAGGGATCGGTGATCAGGGATTGAGGAACGGTTTGATGTTTGAAGTTAAGTTCGCAAGAAGCACCTGGAAACATGCCGCAGACTGCAACTTCAAACATCAAACTCTCAAACTTTCAAACTTTCAAACAGATTTTTTCCCGTTAAACGTTAAGCAATAAACGTTAATCCAGAGAATGATCTTCCCGTTCCCCTGTCGCTCAGTCGCCGAGTCGCACCGTCAAGATTTTCTTCTGCCTTCTGTCTTCTGCATTCTGACTTCTGCCTTTCCCACGTCCCCGTGCCTGCTACGCCATAGTTTTGGCGAAGGGTGAGGGCGACGGCGGATGCGCCCTGAGTCCTGAGTCCCGTTCTCCCTCCTGTTTTCCCCTTAATGTGCTAAAGTATTTTTGTATTCCCAACCAGGGCGATAAAGGAGATTCCCTATGCAAGTGGCAATGATCGGGCTTGGCAGGATGGGCATGAATATGGCCAGGAGGCTCCTTGGGGGGGGGCATGAGGTCGTGGCCTGGAACCGGAACAGGGACAAAACAGATGAGCTGGTCAGGGAGGGGGCGTTGGGAGCCTATTCCCTGGAAGAGGTGGTGGAAAACCTCGATCCTCCGCGCGCCGTGTGGATCATGATTCCGGCGGGAAAACCGGTGGACGATACCATTGCACAGCTCAGGAAGCTCCTCGAACCGGGGGATATCATCATCGAGGGCGGCAACAGCTATTACAAAGACGATATCCGAAGGGCTGCGGACCTCGAGCCCACCGGCATCGCCTATGTGGACGCCGGTGTGTCGGGAGGCATCTGGGGGTTTTCCATCGGTTATTGCACCATGGTTGGCGGGCCGAGGGACAAGTTCGAATACCTGGAGCCCCTCTTCAAGACGCTCGCGCCCGAGGAGGGCTATCTTTACTGTGGCCCCACAGGCGCCGGTCACTTCGTCAAGATGGTGCACAACGGGATCGAATACGGCATGATGCAGGCTTACGGGGAAGGGTTCGAGATCCTGGAGGCCTCCCCTTACGGAAATGATCTGGACTACGCGCAGGTCTCTCATCTGTGGAACCAGGGAAGCGTGATCCGCTCATGGCTCCTCGAATTGGCCGAGGACGCGTTCACGAATAACGCCCGCCTCGAGGATATTACCGGTTACGTGGATGACTCCGGGGAGGGACGTTGGACGGTTCAGCAGGCAATCGACACCGCCGTTCCTGCGCCGGTCATTACCGCCTCCCTGTTCGCCCGCTTCCGTTCACGCCAGCATAGCTCCTTTTCCAACCGGGTCCTGGCATCCCTCCGGAGGGCTTTCGGAGGACACGCGGTGCCAAAGAAGGAGTAACAGAAACCG
>CBFDCL010000026.1:0-26234 GCA_965603295.1 uncultured bacterium
CCCCTACTGGCCGGCGCACCCGCCGGCCCCCCCCCGTCCGGGCGGGGCGGCCCGCTCCCCGGGCGGAAAACAGAGTCCAAAGCCCAAAGTCCAGAGTCCAACGGAAAGACAATTGAGAATTGAGGATTGAGAACTGCGGTTTGAAAGTTTGAGAGTTTGAGGTTTGAAAGTTTGAAGTTCAAGTTCGTGATTGGCGATTGGCTTTTTCCAATCACTAATCACAAATCACTGATCACATGGTTCCACGTTTAACGTTGGACGAGAATTTTTTCAGGGATTTTTATGCCACTCATCAAGATCGATAACGACAGGTGCAAAGGGTGCGTCCTCTGTGTCGAGGTGTGCCCTCACGGGCTGATCCGGCAGGAGAAAACCATCAACAACCAGGGATACCAGTACGTGGCCCTGGATGATCCGGAAGGGAAGTGCACGGGATGCACCGTATGTGCCGTGGTGTGCCCGGATATGTGTATTGAAGTGTATAAATAAAGTCCAACGTCTAACGTTCAACGTCCAACGGGAAGGAATAATTCTAAGCCCAAGTGCCAAGGGCCAAAGGAAATGCACGTTGAAGATGGGAATTCCAGTTTCAGGTACCGAGTCCAGAGAAAAGGCGCGGAGAGACAAATTTGGGCGATAAAAAGAGAATCCTGACAAAGGGGAACGATGCTATCTGCATGGGGGCCATCAGGGCCGGGTGTCTTTATTATTTCGGCTACCCCATCACTCCCCAGAACGAGATCCCGGAATACATGTCCAGGACCCTTCCTGGTCTGGGGGGGGAATACGTTCAGGCTGAGAGCGAACTGGCCGCCATCAATATGGTCCTGGGCGCATCGGCACTGGGTGTCCGGTCCATGACCTCATCCTCAAGCCCCGGGATCTCTCTTATGCAGGAGGGCCTTTCCTATATGGCGGGGCAGGAACTCCCGGGGGTGTTCGTCAATATCGTACGGTGCGGTCCGGGCCTGGGGGGGATCGCGGCTTCCCAGGGGGACTATTTCCAGGCGGTCAAGGGCGGCGGGCACGGCGACTACAGGCTCATCGTCCTCGCTCCGGCCAGCGTTCAGGAGATGTATGACCACACTATCCTGGCGTTTTCCCTGGCCGACCGCTACCGGAACCCCGCCATGGTCCTTGGCGACGCGATCCTGGGGCAGATGTTAGAGCCTATCACGGAAACAGATGATGTCGCCCCGGAACCCGCTAAACCCTGGGCCCTGACGGGGGCGAAGGGCCGTTCCAGGCGATACCTGAAATCCCTCTACCTCAAGGAAGGGGAACTTGAGGAGCACAACCACATGCTTCAGAAAAAGTACGGGGAGATCCGGAAGAACGAGACCAGGTTTGAGGAAGAACAGGTGGAGGATGCTGAATTTGTCGTAGCGGCTTTTGGAACCACTGCCCGTATTGCCCGCACGGCTGTCACCAGAGCGCGGGAAAAGGGTCTTAAAGTGGGGATTTTCCGCCCTGTCACCGTCTATCCTTTCCCCTCCGGTCGGCTGGGCGAAATTTCAGACAAGGTGAAGGATTTTCTCGTCGTGGAGATGAATACGGGGCAGATGGTCGAGGATGTCCGGTTGAGTGTCGCCCCGGATGCCAGGGTCCACTTTTATGGTCGTCCCGGTGGGGGCATCCCCACTCCGATGGAGGTGCTAGGGCAGATCGAGAAGAACTACGGGAAAAAGAGTAAAGGGGGAAAGTAGAAAGTGCAGCCTGGAAAGAGTACACCAATGAAAACCGTATTTTCCAAGCCTAAGGCCCTTAACGACGCGGTGATGCATTACTGCCCCGGGTGCGGGCACGGTGTGGCCCACCGCCTTGTTGCGGAAGCCCTCGATCATTTTGACATCACGGAGCGAACCGTGGGGATAGCCCCCGTCGGATGCGCGGTTCTCATGTACGACTATTTCAACTGTGATGTCATTGAGGCGCCCCATGGGCGCCCTCCGGCCGTCGCAACCGGGATGAAAAGGACCCGTCCCGACCTCATCATCTTTGCGTACCAGGGCGACGGAGACCTGGCCTCCATCGGTCTTGCGGAGATCGTCCACTGCGCCAACAGGGGTGAAAACGTCACCATTATCTTCGTGAACAACACCGTATACGGGATGACCGGGGGACAGATGGCCCCCACGACCCTTCTGGGTCAGAACACCACAACCTCACCCTACGGAAGGAACCTCAACACCGACGGATATCCCATACGCATGGCCGAGATGCTCTCCACCCTCGAAGGAACCTCCTATGTCGCCCGGATGGCATTGGACACCCCCGGAAATATCCTGAGGGCGAGGAAGATGGTTTTCACCGCTTTTGACATGCAGATCAGGAACATGGGTTTCTCTTTTGTGGAGCTGCTCGCCACGTGCCCCACGAACTGGGGCCTGTCTCCGTCCGATTCCATCAGAAGGGTCAAGGAGGAGTTGGTTCCCTATTTTCCCCTCGGCGTTTTCAAGGAGAAAGAGACGGCGGATTATATTTAAACCAGGAAAAAAGAGAAAGAAGAAAGGGGAAAAAATACCGAAATATCAAAAGGGTCCTTTTCCCATGTACCTTTTTCCTTTCCTCTTATTTGGAGTACGCGAACGTGTACTATGATGTATTCATATCCGGTTTCGGGGGTCAGGGAATCCTGCTCGCCGGGCAGATCCTGGCGGAGGCGGGAATGGAGAAAGGGCTTAACGTCACTTTCTTTCCCTCCTACGGCGTGGAGATGAGGGGGGGCACCGCCAGATGCACGGTTGTGATTTCCGATGAACCCATCGGTTCCCCTATCGTGGACAGCCCGACGTGTGTTATCGCCATGAATCAGCCCTCCCTTCTCAGATATCAGGATTCCGTGGTCGAGGGAGGCCTCCTCATCGTAAACAGCAGCCTGGCCAGGATGGAGGATGTTTCCAGGAACGGTATCAGGGTCCATTCCGTTCCCATGAGCGAGCTGGCCATCGAGATCGGAAACGCCCGGCTGGCGAATATGGTGGCATTGGGGGCTTTTGCCCAGCTGTCCGGCGCCCTCGATCCGGAGGATATTACCGGCGCCCTCGATGCCGTGATTTCCGCGAGGAACCGCACCCTCATTCCGCTCAATGTAAAGGCAATCCTGGAAGGCGCCCGAAAGGCGAAGTCCGGCGGTTGACAGGGGGAAGGGACATGCCTAAAACCGTGGAAGTCGGGAAAAAGATCAGGGAATTTCGGGAAGCGAGGGGGATCACCCTCCAGGATCTGGCCGACAGGACCGGTTATTCTTCAGCACTTCTTTCCCAGTTTGAAAACCACATGGTCAGCCCGCCCCTGGGCGCCCTTGTCATCCTATCCCGGGCTTTGGAGGTGAAGCTCTCGGACTTCCTGGGGGAAGGTTCCGGCCAGCCCTACGTCCTGGTGCGCAACGGGGAACACGAGATCACCTCCAGCGTTTCCTCCACGGAGGGCGTAAACCTTGGATATAACTACGAGGCCCTGGGTGTCGGGATGGAAGACCACAAAATGGAGCCGTTCATCGTGACCCTCGAGCCTTTCCCCATCAGGGAGAAGCGTCTTTCCGTTCACGAGGGAGAAGAATTTATCTACGTTCTCGGGGGGCGGATGAGGATCCGTCTCAAGGATCATACCGAGGTGCTTCTGCCGGGGGATTCAATCTACTTCAAGTGCACAATTCCACACCACTTGACCTGTGATGGTGATGAGCCCGCCAGAATCCTGGCCGTGATATACACAGGATAAGAAACCGCTTACAGGTGGTTTCTTTCCGGTCCAAAGTCCAGGGTTCAGAGCCCAAGGCCCAAAGCCCAAAGAATAAAGTCCAAAACCCAAAGTCCAACGGGAAAGAAAGTGCAGAAGGCAGAGGAAAGGTCTGACGCGGAGACACGGGGAAAGACCATATTGTATAAAGTTTGAGAGCCTGTTCTGCCTGCCCCGAGCCTTGTCGAGGGGAGCAAGCGTCAGCGCGTCGAAGGGTTTGAGGTTTGAGAGTTTGATGTTTGAAGTTGTATTAACGTTCAACGATAAACGTTAAACGTTAAACCTATTCTTCTTTGATCCTTGGACTTTGGTCGTTGGGCTCCTCAATGATGTAGTACCCCAGCTTCATCGTCCTCCCCTTCAAGTGAAGCATGGGTGCCTCGACGAAACCCGGGTTCCCCTCAGCCGACAATCCCCCTGTCATATCCCGCACGTATTCCAGCAGGGAAGGGGGAGCCGAATCCTCGTCCGTTGCGTTCCACGCGATCAGAAGCGGCTCCCTTTCCCTTAAGGGGACATGGGGGCGCCCGGGAACGTTGATGCTGCTTCCCGGGAAGTGCAGTCTCAGGTTCCCCCCCACACGATGGTTCTGAGCCAGGATGTTCCCCCCGGTGAAACCCGATGCCCTCAAACCGGAGGAAAGGGCCCCGTACGGATAGTTCAACCGGAGCGCTTTCCCCGTCCTTGAAGCCAGGAGGACCCTGGCAGGGAACAGGGCCAATAACAGGATCATCACCGTTGCGGCAAGGGACACGAAGGCTGTGGAGCGGGGTCCGGTGATCCGGGATCGGTATCTGGTAATCAGGTAGACGGGAAGAAAAAACAGGAGCGGGGCAAGCCAGCGATCGTTAAACCGGGTCAGGTGTGTCGTGAAGACGATCACAATGCAGATTCCGAGGGTGATCACCATGGTTCTTCCCAGCAGGCTCTGGATATTCCCTCCTCCCCGGACGGTCTGCCGGGTCGACCCGGAGGGCCGTAAAAAGAAAATGTAGACGATAAGAAGGGGCCAGAAAAGTCCGATGGAGGCGATGATCAGGTTCACGATCCCGTGGCCGTAGACAAGGAGGCCTGGATCCTGGGATATCTCCAGTTTCCCTGTGAACGAAACCGCGGTTGCCTGGTTTTTCAGAATCCAGAGGAGATGACCTGCACCCATGACAGTCGTTGCGGCAAGGCTCAAAAGAATTCGGCGATCAAGGATGATTCCCCGCCATCCGGGAAGGGACAGCCCCGCTATCAGCAGGGCCGCGAGAAGAAGAACGAAGTTGTATTTCCCGAGTAGTCCAAACCCCGCTACAAGCCCCATCAGGGTGTATTTGAATGCAGTCCGTTTTTTTTCGAGATCCAGGATGCAGACCAGGAGCGCGGCCGCTGCCGCGGTGGCAAGAACCGTGTGGGTTAAAGTCCGATTAAATTCCCATCCGTACTGGGGACTGAGAAAAAGGGAAAGGACTGCCATTCGTGCCAGCCCTCTATTACCGGAGGTTTCCCTTGCGATAAGGTAAATGAAGGAAAAGGTTACGAACAGGAGAAGGTTTTTAAACAGGGCCAGAGAGAGGATGCTGACGCCGAAGAGGTTGAAGAAAAGGGACTGCAGCCACACGTAAAGGGGCGGTTGGGGGCCGTAACCCCAGCGCCAGGTCTGGGTGAGCAGAAGCTGCTCGGACTCGTCCAGTTCCAGGCCGCCCGAGAGGATCACCCTGATAACAAGGGAGGCGAGAAAGAATGAGGCGATGATCCAGAAGAATGTCCTGTCTTCCCGTTTCAAGGTCCCCTTCCATGTCGTTTTGTCGGGAAAGTGTTTTCCCTTCAGCATCCGTGAACGGCACCAGGCTCTGATGAACGCCGTTGACCGGGAGGCACGATGACCATCGCTACGAGGGTGATCGTGCCCCAGGCCACGGAAGCTGCCCTGAGAATCCCCGGGGGCAGGTCTGGAAACAGTACCGCGGAAAGGTGACGTGCGAGAAAAGAGCCTCCATGGATGACGGCTGACTCACCTTCCCAACGCAGCATCTCCTCCCAGACGGTGAGGGGACAGTAGATATTTGCTGCCGCGAAAAACGCCGTCAGGAACATCCCGATGAAATGAAACCACCTGAGGGCCGGGGACCGAAGGTAAAGGCCCAAGGGAAGGCCCACGACCATGAAGGCCGCCCAGAGGAAATGTATGATCATCAATAAATCGGCTGGATTGATCATACATCTCCTCTGGTTGACACGGAGACACGGCGACACGGCGACGCTGTGGGGTTCTTGACTGTTTTGGAACGTCTCCTGGGGGGGGAATCAGTCATGGAGAGTATGGGTCCTGCTGCACCATACCCTCGTGTCATCGTGGCCCTTTTCCCCGCGTCAGGCGGCGCCTTGGCTCCGCTCAGTCCCACTTCCTCCTGTCCTCGATGACCGGGCTGTCCTCCGGGATCGATCCTGATCCCACTCCAACCACCTTGACCCCCAGTTTCAGGTTCTCCCTGATCCTGTTCCCGATCTCGTCAATGGTGCTCTGGGCAAGAGCTGCCTCGCTCTCGATCTCGATGAGCATGTCGTCCATAGCCCTTTCCCGGATGACGATGGCGCGGTAGCGCCGTACCTCCGGAAAACCGGACATGACCCCGTCCATCTGGCCGGGATGGACAAAGAGACCGCGGACCTTTATCACCTGGTCCACGCGGCCGAGGATCCCAGTCAGGCGTGGGCTCTTTCTGCCGCAAGAACATTCCTCGTAAACCGCGGAGGCCAGGTCGCCCGTTGCGAACCGGAAAAGGGTGTTCACGGGGTTGATGACCGAGACCACTACTTCCCCCGGCTGCCCCGGCTCAACCGGCTGCACCGTCGCGGGGTCCAGGATTTCGATGTAAACGGAAGGATCGAAGTGCATTCCCCGGCCCGCCTCACACTCGTAGGCGATGGCCCCTACTTCGGCGGTGCCGTAACCCTGGCGGGTGAGGATGCTGTAGGTGTCCTGGAGCTCGGCTCGCAGGGTTTCGGGCAGTTTCTCCGCGATGACGAAAGCTTTTTTCAGGGACATCCCGACCCCGGCCTCGGCGGCTTTTTCCAGGAGCACCTTCAGGTAGGAGGGAAGCCCGATGTAAGCGTTGGCCTTCAGGTGGGCCGCCACCTGGACCTGGATCTCGCTGTTGCCGATCCCTGCCGGAATCACGGCGCACCCGAGGTTCCCCGCACCCTCTTCGAACATGGCCCCGGCGGGGGTGAGGTGATATGAGAAGCAGTTCAGGACGATATCCCCCTCGGAGAAGCCGCATGCCACGAGGGCTCTTTCCCATCTGTAATAGGAGTCTTGCCGTCCCTCAGGATCATAGATGGGTCCCGGAGAGGAGTAGATCCTCCTGAGGACCCCCGGAGGGACCGTGATCAAACCGCCGAAAGGCGGGTCCTGGGCCTGGATGGCGGTCAGGTCCGATTTCCTGAGAACGGGGAACTTGAGGATATCCTCGGGGGTGTTCAGATCGTCGCTGGTCACGCCCCCATCTGCCTGGCGTTTTATGAAGCCCTGGGCTTTTTGCCATTGGCCGGCCATCAGCTCACGGATGCGCGTGATCTGGAACCCGATAACATCCTCGTAAGGAAGGTACTCGAGATCTCTTTCCGTGTTCGGCATGTTGTTTTCCTTTCATGAAGAGAAGGTGGGGTCGGGTTAAAGAATGCCTGCCCGCTCTGTCCGCGTCAAGGGTGACAAACCCTTTTACTCTGGAGCCGAGGGGAAAGTTCGAAGGCTCGTATATGCGTGGACCAGCGCCCGCGGGGCTACTCTGACACCGGGAGCGACGGGGGCGAAAAAGTGTGCGTGATTTTGGTCTGTCACCGAGATGCGTGTTTTTTCTTGACGGCTTTTTGGTTGTTTGGCAAAATAGCCAAATAAAATAACCGGAGGGAATCATGATGGGTATTAACGCTATTCATAAGGCCAAGGCGCGTGTTTTCAAAGCCCTGGCGCATCCAACCCGCTTGTTACTGGTGGAGAGGTTGTTTGGGGAAGAGCTGTGTGTCTCAGAGATGATGAAAGGATTGCAATCCGATGGCTCCACAGTGTCGAAGCACCTCTCTGTTCTTAAGAATGCGGGCATTGTCGAAGATGAGAGGCGGGGAACTATGGTCTATTACAGGCTTATTATGCCGTGCGTTGTGGAAATGTTTAGGTGTGTCGAAGCCGAGCTGTGTGAAAAAGGTGTCTGTGAGAAGAGTACTGAGAAAGGTGTCAGAGCAAAATGAAAAAAGAGCTTAAATCCTTAGCATGGATGATCGGCGTTTTCCTGATCCTTTTCCTTTTGCCTGTTGAGTCCTCAAGGCTTCAGGGGGCGATCATCGAGGGGTTCGCCCTGGCCAAATGGTACGCGAGGGAGCACGTGATCCTGTGCCTGGTCCCCGCCTTTTTCATCGCCGGAGCGATCACCGTATTCGTAAGCCAGGGCTCGGTGATGAAATACCTGGGCCCTGCGGCAAACAAAATAATCGCATACGGTGTTGCTTCCGTATCGGGTACGATCCTGGCTGTTTGTTCCTGCACAATCCTTCCACTTTTCGCAGGGATATACCGAATGGGAGCGGGGCTTGGCCCTGCGGCCGCGTTCCTCTACTCGGGACCGGCTATCAACATCCTGGCCATCATCCTTACTGCCCGCATCCTCGGCCCGGAATTGGGAATCGCAAGGGCAGTGGGTGCCGTCGTTTTTTCGGTAATCATCGGACTTCTCATGCATCTGATTTTTCGTAATGATGAACAGGAAAAGGATGTGATCGCCGACCTCCCCACGGCCGAAGGGCGCCCTCTGTGGCAGACCATCCTGTTTATCGGCCTCCAGGTGATGGTCCTGATCTTCGCTACATGGGGGCGGCCCGAGGGGACTGCTGGCCTCTGGGCTGACATCTATTCAGTCAAATGGATTCTGGTGACAATATCGGCGGCCGCTTTGGGTGCTGTGCTCGCCCTCTTCTATTCCATTGCGTGGTGGAAGGTCGCCGCAGCTTTTGCACCGGCCGTGTTATTGATGACATTAAAACCGGTGTTAGGGAATTTTCCTCTTTTTCCACTCCTTGTTTTCTCGGCCGGTGTGACAGGTATTTCCTTCGCCCTGGGGAGCACCAAAGGGGAGGGGCAATGCTGGCTTGAATCCACCTGGACTCTGGCGAAACAGATTCTCCCTCTTTTGTTGGCAGGAGTCCTGGTGGCCGGTTTCTTCCTGGGACGCCCGGGAGGTGAAGGGGTTATCCCTTCTCAATGGGTGGCATCGGCAGTTGGGGGCAACTCTCTGGGAGCCAATCTTTTCGCCTCCGTGGCGGGGGCTTTTATGTACTTCGCCACGCTGACGGAGGTTCCCATCCTCCAGGGCCTGCTCGGTGCCGGAATGGGTAAAGGCCCAGCCCTTGCCCTTCTGCTGGCAGGTCCGGCTCTTTCCCTGCCGAACATGCTGGTTATCCGGAGCGTTATGGGAACAAGGAAAACGCTGGTTTTCGTTTTCCTGGTGGTGATCATGGCCACGATGAGCGGACTGATCTTCGGGACGTTGATGTGACACGACGGGGCGAAGTGGCGACTGAGAGGCTTGGCGAACTTCCGTTTGCTGTGGTGTGAATCGATATATAGATCTTGGATCTTGGATGTTGGATGTTGAATCTTTTTTGAAATGTGAAATTTGGAATTGGAGGTTAACCATGAAGAAACTTCAGATCCTGGGAACAGGATGCCCCAAGTGCCATGAACTGGCGGCAAGGACAAAACAGGCCGCGGGGGAACTGGGGCTGGAATATGAGCTGGTCAAGGTTGACAGGATCAACGATATCCTCTCCTTTGGTGTCATGTCCACCCCGGCCCTGGCAGTGGATGGAGAGGTCAAAATTACCGGAAAGGTGCCCGGCGTGGAGGAGATCAAGAACCTCATCGGGTAGGCGGAGACAGAGGGAAAGAAATGAAAATCAGGTTTCTGTTCGTTGCTGCTCTGGTACTTGCCCTGTTGACGCCCGGACTCATGCGCGCCGAAGAAAACGGTCAGGCAAGGAAATTCGTGGTCACCTACTTTTTCACTTACGTCCGTTGTCCCTCCTGTCTGGCCATCGAGCGTCTCACCTCCGAAACGATCCGGGCCGAATTTGCCGAGCAGTTGGGGAGCGGGGTTCTTCTGTGACGCACCGTGAATATCAACGGGGAAGGGAACTTCCATTATGTCAAGGACTACAAACTTTATACGAAATCGGGGATCATCTCCGAGGAAGTGAACGGAAAAGAGGTTCGCTGGGGAAACCTGGAGAAAATCTGGGAGTACCTGAGGGACGAGGGAAAAGGAGAAAGTGGAAAAGGTTAAGTGAAAAGGGATTGATTCCTTTTCAGCACCTGTTTCCAGGGCAGTTCAACCAGGCATTGATCGAGGGATGTGATTGACCGGCTCAGGTTCAGGCGTATTTAATGGTAGGAGGGAAAAATGAATCTGCAGGATTTGAACAAAGAATTTGATGCACTCTCTGAAACAGACAAAATGCAATTTTTCAAAGAGGTTATGCCGTCTCTACTCGAAATGTGCCGGAATGATCCCGGGAAGATAATGAACGAGATGATGCCGATGGGCCGTTCAATGATGCAGTCCTCCGGCATGGACATGGAGGGTATGCGACGGATCATGCGCACCAAGGTGGGCAACAATGACAGCTAACCGATCCCAGAAGATCAGCGGAAGGGGTCCCTCAAAGGCTCAAACGGTCGAAACCAGTCTGCTCTTCGAGGAGGGCAAATGACCAATTCAACCATGAAAAAATTGGGTTTTCTGGATCGGTTCCTCACGCTGTGGATCTTTCTGGCCATGCTGGCCGGGGTGGGAGGCGGGTATTTTTTCCCAGCAATAAAGGGCTTCGTGAACCGGTTCTCCGTCGGCACCACCAACATCCCCATCGCCATCGGGCTGATCCTGATGATGTACCCGCCGCTGGCCAAGGTGAAGTACGAAAAGCTGGGTTACGTCTTCCGGAATGTCAGGGTGCTTGCCCTGTCCCTGGTGCAGAACTGGGTCATCGGCCCGATCCTCATGTTCGGGCTGGCGATCGCCTTTCTGTCCGGACACCAGGAGTACATGGTCGGTCTTATCCTCATCGGGCTGGCGCGCTGCATTGCCATGGTCATCGTCTGGAACGACCTCGCAAGCGGGGACCGTGAATTCTGTGCCGGGCTGGTGGCCTTCAACTCCATTTTCCAGGTGCTGTTTTTTTCCTTCTACGCTTTTGTTTTCATAACCGTTCTCCCACGCTTCCTGGGACTGGAAGGGGTGGTTGTGGACATCTCCATAGGGCAGATCGCCGAGAGCGTTTTCATCTACCTGGGGATCCCGTTTATCGCGGGTGCGCTTTCGCGGTTCATCGGCCTGAAGACAGTGGGTGCCGAACGTTATGAGAAAAGGTTCATCCCGAAGATAAGCCCCATTACTCTGTTCGCCCTCCTGTTCACCATCCTGGTGATGTTTTCCCTGAAGGGTGAGTACATCGTGAAACTTCCCATGGACGTTTTTCGCATAGCCGTTCCCCTGACCATCTATTTCATCGTTATGTTCTTCACTTCCTTCTGGCTTTCGATAAAGGCCAAGGCCACCTACGAACAGTCTGCGTCATTGTCGTTCACCGCGGCCTCCAACAACTTCGAGCTGGCCATTGCGGTGGCGGTGGCTGTGTTCGGTATCGATTCCGGTCAGGCCTTCGCGGCGGTGATCGGTCCGCTGGTGGAGGTCCCGGTCCTCATTTCCCTTGTCAGGGCGGCGTTGTGGTTTAAGCGCAAGTACTTTCCGTATGCGGTCGAAACGCCCACCGGCGTCTGCCACATGACGTGTAAACCGTGATCTAAATCATGTGCGAATGGGCCTAAGTGAGTGGACCCACTGCCTTCCAGGAGTGGTTTTCCGCGGACAGAATTGACTTTGCTCTGACAACGTTGCACTCACCCACCGGTTTTTTCCTGAACCAACCCACTTACCCAAGACAAACCCCGTGTCCTTTTGCTGAGCACCCGCAACCCCTGCCCCAACCAGGAGACAGGGGTGGTGGGGACATTTTCACTGGGAATCGGGTGGTCCGAGGGTTTTGAACATGTTATTTTAATGTCCCCTTAACGTTAGTCCCACAAGGAGCACCAACCATGAAAACCCTTGGCATTATCGGCGGAATGAGCTGGGAATCCACAGCGCAATATTACACCCTCATCAACAAGGGTGTCAGGAGCCGGCTCGGAGGCCTGCATTCGGCCCCCCTCCTGATCTCTTCCTACGATTTTGCTCCTATTGAGGAACTCCAGGCGGCGGGCCGGTGGGACGAAATGGCCTCCATCCTGACATCAACCGCCCGAAAGCTGGAGGGGGCGGGGGCCAAGGGCGTTCTCATTGCCACGAACACCATGCACGAAGTGGCTGACGAGGTTGCCTCAGGCGTATCAATCCCCCTTCTCCACATCGCTGATGCTCTGGGCGGGGCGTTGACGGCCGGGGGCGTTGATACGGTGGGTCTCCTCGGGACCAGGTTCACAATGGAAAGGCCCTTTTACACGGAAATTCTGAAGGGACAATACGGGATCACCGCCCTCGTTCCGTCGGAAGAAGACCGTGAAAAGATTCACAGGGTGATCTACGACGAACTGTGCCGGGGGGTTCTCGAGAGCACCTCGAAAACAGCCTATATCGGTATCATGGAAGACCTGGGGAAGAAGGGTGCTCGGGCCATCGCCCTTGCCTGCACCGAAATAGGCATGCTGGTTGGCGGGGACGATTCCGAACTGCCCCTTTACGACACCACCGTGATCCACGCCGAGGCCGCGGTGAATTGGATGATAGAAAAAACGAGTGTCTAGTGTCCAGAGTGTCTGGCGTCTAACGTCGAAATTCTTGACACTCGACACTACTTTAAGTTCCTCCCCCTTTACGCCTTTCACTGGTTGAATTAATATGTCAATTCGTGCCGGAGGGAGTGAAAGCCTCCTTCCAACACCTCTGGCCACCCGCTGCACAAGGAAAAGGGCACCCATGGAAGAGATCCTGGAGAAAAAGCGCTTGGAGCGAGTGACAGCCGCCCTGAAGATTCTGTCCGCCATACAGGTGGTCGCGGCAGTGTTCGTCCTGACCCTCGTTCTGAACATTGTGAACACCGAGACCCTCGATCTGGCCGCGGAGGAGATCATGATGCCCGGCGGCACCATCCTCGCCGTTGCCGTCATCCTTCTCCTGTTGCTTACAGCATCGGGCATCGTGGCCCTCAGAAGGGTTCGCTATGGGTGGGTTTTCTCATTCCTCGTGGGCACCTTGGTTCTCCTCATGATGTTTCTCCTTGGAACGGGGACCATCACCCTGACGAGGATCTCCTTCTTCACCATGATGGTTTTTTCACTCCTGGCCTGGGCGGTCGCTGTCCTTTATTACTTCTGGGACCTGTACGCTTAGAATTCAATTTCATATTTCAAATTTCAAACAACAGGCCAAGCATCTGTTATGTAACCTGATGACGATAAATATTGTAGAATTACTATCAGGGCCTATGAAAACCAAAGGAGAGGGAAATGAATACGCTGATCGGTGAACCCATGGCCCTGTGGGTAAAATAAGGAGAAAGTCCCATGTCACTATTAAAGACGATACCGCCGGAGGAGGCGGCCGGCGGGATGAAAAGGGTTTACGACAGTTTTTCCAATGCCATAGGGATGGTCCCGCCTCCCCTCGTCACCTCCAGCACCAGCCCGGTGCTCCAGGCGCTGTTAGCGTCCTGCCTGGTGTATTACAATGAGCACCGTACCCTCAGCCAGCGACTCATCGCCTATATACGTTTCACTACATCCGTCATCTTCGATCTGGGGTCATGTCTTAGATTCAGCGAGAAGACCCTCAGACTTCAGGGGATGGATGATGACCAGATCGAGAGGTTGAGGGTTGACCCGGGATCAGCTGACCTGAAAACCAGAGACAAACTCCTGTTTGACTTTATCATCAAGTCATTGAAGGAACCGGAATCGGTGAAGGCGGAGGATATCCGGAAGCTCCAGGAAGAACAGTGGACCGACTCGGACATCTTCGATGCTCTGAACGTCGCGGCGGTCATGATCGGCCCGGGACTCGTAATGAAGGCGCTCAAAGTGGTTTGAGGCCGGGGGAAACCCCATCGGATCAGGCCTTTTCTACATTGAAAAGAAGTTGTATTGTCGGGTTACAAGCTGGAGAGGGCGGCCGGACCGGATGTTGAGGGTCAGCGCGGAGGCCTCCTCTTCCATGATGGGATGGACAACTGCACGGAAGGCCTTTTGGCCTTGAAAGGAGAGAGGCTTTGAACCAACTGGCTGCCAACCCCGGCAAGACCGTCTTTTTCTTCCTAGTTATTTTATCCATTTTCCTGGTCTATGTGCTCTGGTTCAACCGGAAACCCGTGGAGTATAAAAGAGCGCATCACAAGAAAACCAGCGGGATATTCATCCTTGCCGTCTGCGGTACGACCTATCTGTTTTTCCCTTCCGACATGAACATGGTTCTGCTGATGCTCGGCGCTGTCCTTCTTTATCTCGTGAACACCCGGCTGGTTCATTACTGCCCGGTGTGCGGGAAAACCATCCGGACGAACGCGATCAAGCAGACGCCCGAAAAGTGCCCCTACTGCCACTCCCTCTATTCGCCCCCGGGCAAGCTCCGCCACTAGGCCCCCTCGGTCACCTCTTTTCGGCTTTCCACCTGACATCCACCTCCGGGGTGGTTTTTTGCGATTTTCCTTCCCCCCAATTTCCCCCCAACGTTTTCCAAAGCGAGGTAAAATATACACAGGGGAATAAACAGTACGGGTGGAACGGATCTTTGATCCCGCTTTTTCCTACGGCCAGCAGGAGTTTGAGGGATGGACTGGGACCATCGCGAAAAGCCCTCGGGCAGGGAAGTTTCAGGGACTAATCCAGGAGAGCTGAAGCTACACTCGCTTATCGATCTTGATCACTGCCATCGCTGCCTGGACAAGGGGGTGTATCTCGGGAATGAGCTTGTGGGGGCCATTACCAGGCAAGGGAAACGCTGGCACGTGTGGAGGATCGTTGATGCCGGTGAGCCCATGGATCGCGCTGAACTGGCCATGTACGAGGAACAGATGAACCACATGGGGGATTTCGGAAATCTCCACGATGCAAGGGAATACGTCAGGGGATCGTTCTGTAACATGGTCCTCGGGGAATTGGAATTGCGAAAAACAGGGGAAAAGAAATAGACAACAACGAGAAGAGTGATGTCAATTCCCGGAATTTTTCCTAGGTACTAGGTGCCAGGTACCAGGTACTGAATTTAAGATATCCACCTCTTCCGGCGCCTGTAATGTTTCACATCCCGGTAAGATTTTTTCCCGCCCACCTTGGAAAGGCCGAGGTAGAACTCCTTCACATCTTCATTCTGCTTGAGCTTGTCGACGGGATCGTCAAGGACGATCTTGCCATTCTCCATGATATACCCGTAATCCGCGATGGACAGAGCGATGCGGGCATTCTGTTCAACGAGGAGGATCGTTGTTCCCTCTTCCTTGTTGATCCGGTGGATGATGTCGAAAATTTCCCGGACCAGCAGGGGAGCTAGGCCAAGGGACGGCTCATCGAGGAGCATGAGTTTCGGCCTGGCCATGAGGGCTCTGCCGATGGCCAGCATCTGCTGTTCCCCCCCCGAAAGGTAACCCGCCAGCGTGTTCCTCCTCTCGGTGAGCCGGGGGAAATAATCGAACACCATCTGCATATCCTGCTTGACCTCATGGCGGCTTTTCCTGGTGTGGGCGCCGGCGATAAGGTTCTCGTCAACGTTCAGGTCATCGAAAACGCGTCGTCCCTCCATGACCTGGAAAATCCCCATTCGGACCCGTTTCTCGGGATCGATGGTGTCGATGCGCTCCCCCTGATATGTAATAGAGCCGTCGGTCACCTCGCCCTCCTCGCCTTTGAGAAGTCCGGAGATGGCTTTAAGAGTGGTTGATTTGCCCGCGCCGTTGGCCCCGAGAAGGGCGACGATCTGTCCCTCGTAAACCTCCATGGACATGCCCTTTAAAACGAGGATCACGTCGTCGTAGATTACCTCGACGTTATTAAGGGCCAGAAGGGACTGAGCTTTTTCTGTTTGAGCTGCAATTTCAGACATAGGTTGTTTTGCATCGGGATCCTGAACCAAAAAGTTATTTTGTGTCTAGCGTCTAATGTCTGGACCCCAACTTGAAACTGGAAACAAGACACTGGAAACTAGACGCTGTATCGAAAAAAGACCGAGGGGGACGGAAAAAACATCCCCCTCAGTCTTCGATACTTACTGACCCAGCCACTCCGGCTTGCGCTCGAGAGTAGCTTTGGTCACCGGGACCTGCTTGCCCTCGGAATCCACCTTGTAGATGAACAGGGTGGTGTTGGGACGATGGTCCTGGCTGGTGAAGGTGATGGGCGCCGCTGTCAAACCGCCCGTGTCGAAGTCACGGAGCTGCTCGAGAGCGGCCTTGACTCCGGGGGCATCCAGAGTGTCGGCGTTTTTCAGCGCCTCCCACATGACCATCATGGAAACCCACGCCTGGATATAATGCACGGTGTGAGAATCGTTGGGATGTTTCTGCTGGTGCATTTCCAGAACCGGCTTCATGCCGGGGACATCCACGCCGTAGAAGGTAAAGGGGGCCGTGCCGTATGCCCGCTCGTTGGCCGCCTCGCCGGTGAGCTTGACAAGGTTCTCATCGAAACCCCAGACGTTGATGAGGAATTTTGTGTCAAGGCCGAGCTTGGCCGCGTCCTTGATGATGACGGCCGTACTGGCAACCGTTCCGCCGATCCACGCCCAGTCAGGGTTGAACTTTTTCAGGATGCTGAGCTGGCTCACCGCGTCCGTGGCGTTGAGGGCCACGAACTGGTCCTCTCCCACTTCAAAGTCCAACGTTTCGGCCATGGCTTTCCCGGCCGGGATAGGGTTTTTCCCATAAGGGTGGTCGGGGTAGATGAAGACCACTTTGGGCTTGCGGCTTGTGTCGGTCCATGTGTCGGCAACGTACTGCATGGCACCGCGGATGCAATCCCCGTAACTGGTCCCTACGTAGAAGTTGTAGGGTGTTTTGGCCGGGTCATTGAGCCCCGAGTCGTACGATGCGGACATGTAGACGATCTGGTCCTTGTTGACCAGAGCTTTAAGAGCGTTCGTGTCGCCGGTCCCCCAACCCTGGATCAGGAAGATCCCCTGGTCCTTATACGTCTTGTAAAGCTCCACCGCCTTGTCCGGTTTGTAGGCATAGTCGTTGGCTATGAGCTCGATGGGACGCCCGTTGACCCCCCCATTGGCGTTGATGAAGTCGGCTGCGTCCACCGCCGCCACGGCGTAGTCCTGACCCACGTCGGAAGTGGGCCCGGTGGTGTCGAAGATGCCGCCGATCTTGATGGGCTCCGCTGGAGCCTCCGCCGGCTCTTCGGCTTTCTGGCAGCCCGTGACGCCGAGAGCCAGCAGCATGACCGCGGCACAGGCCAGGACCATCCATTTCGATCTTACGATTCCATTTTTCATCGTCACCCTCCTTAAAAGCTGTTTCCGCCTTGCCCCCCTTAGCTTCTGTTTTCGACAAGGAGCGCCCCAAACAGGGGACACGTTTTAAAAAAGCATTTTAATACGAGAACGGCCAGAGCTTCCAGTAGTTTTTTATGGTGTGCCAGCGGGCTGCCAGCCCGTCCGGTTCGAAGATCAGAAAAAGGATGATGATGAGGCCGAAAACACCCTCCGTCATGCTCTGGAAGATGGCAAATACACCTGGATAGACCTGGGTGAGGGCGTGTTCCGGTATGCGGAGCAGGATCGGCAGAAGGGTCATAAAGACAGCGCCATAGATGGCTCCCAGGACGGATCCCATGCCGCCGATGATGATCATGGCCAGATACTGGATCGACAGCCATATGCCGAACGCCTCGTCGTTGACGACGAGAACGTAGTGAGCCCAGAGGCTCCCAGCGATCCCTACCAAAAAGGAGGAAACGCCGAAGGACAGGATCCGGTAGAACCAGACGTTCACGCCGATGACCTCGGCGGCGAGATAGCGGTCGCGGATGGCCACGAAGGCCCGGCCCGGCCGGGTACGCGTAAGGTTCTTGGTGTAAAGGGTTGCGGCGATGACGAAGGCGTAGACAAGGTAATAATAGGACCGGTCGCTGTCCAGATCGATGCCGAAAAAAGAGGGCGAACTGACCACGATGCCGCTGCTGCCCCCGGTGAGGGTGCTCCAGTTCCGCATGGCGTAACCGATGATGAACTGGGCTGCCATGGTAGCGATGGCGAGATAAAGGCCTTTGAGGCGAAGGGAGGGGATCCCGAAGACCATGCCCACCATGGCCGTAATGAGGCCGGCCAGGGGCAGGGCGATCCAGAACGGGACCCCCGCCTTGACCGTGAGGATGGCCGAGGCGTAGGCTCCCACCCCCATGAACGCCCCGTGGCCCAGGGAGATCTGACCGGTGAACCCGGTCAGGATGTTCAGTCCGTGGGCCCCGATGATGTAGATCCCGATGAGGTTCATCAGGTACAGGGTGTTCGTGTGCAGGGCCGCGTTGAGCGGTTTGCATATCCAGGGGAAGATCAGGAGGAGGACAAAAAGGAGCGACATCCAGAACTTGATGAAAGGCGTCTGGAAGACGGCCATGTCCTCTTTGTAGGTTTCCTGGAAAATGCCGCACGGCTGCTGGGACATGGCTTAGACCCTTTCGATCTCTTCCGTGCCGAACAGGCCGTAAGGTTTGATCATCAGGATGATGACGAGGGCGACAAAGGGGGCCACTTCCTTGACGCCTCCGCCGAAGAAATGATCGAGATATCCCCCGGAAAGGTTCTCCAGAATTCCGATAATGAGGCCCCCCAGAACCGCGCCCGGGATACTGTCAAGCCCACCCAGGATCACGGCGGGAAAGACTTTGAGCCCCACTGCGGAAAGAGTGATGTTCACGCCGTTGATGTTGCCGATAAGGATCCCCCCGACGGCGGAAACCACGGCGGCCACGCACCAGGAAACCGCGAAGACCCTTTTGACGCTGATCCCCATGGAAAGGGCCACCTGGTTGCTGTTGGCGGTGGCGCGCATGGCGATGCCCATGCGGGAATATTTGAAAAAGAGGGCGAACAGGATGAGGAAAACCATGGAGGCCAGAAACGTGTAAATATAGACTTGGGAAACCACGATCTGGCCGATCTTCACCGGATTCTGCGGGAAGATGGACGGGAATACCCGGATCTGGGTTCCCCAGATGGCGGAGATGATCGATTTGAGGACCAGGGACAGACCGATGGTGATCATGATGATGGAAATGATGGGCTCACCGATCATGGGGCGAAGGATAAACCGCTCTACGGCCAGGGCAAGGATTGCCGAGAAGGCCATAGTGAGCAGAAAACCGGCCCAGAAGGGTACCTGGTAGGTTGTCAGCAGAGCGAGGCACACGTAGGCGCCCACCATGAGCAGTTCGCCCTGGGCAAAGTTGATCACCGACGAAGCCTTGTAGATAAGGACAAAGCCGAGGGCGACCAGTGCGTAGACGCTACCGATAGCAAGCCCCTGGATGATCAACTGGAGAAGAAACCAGAACTCCTGCATCTTAATCATCCTCCCCGGCGGCCAGTTCCCTGATGAGCACCGTGGTCCTTATGCGGGCTGTCCTGCCGTCCTGATACTTGATCGTGGTGTCGATGGGAATGTCGGAAGCGTCCGAATACATAGCCTCGATGACGTCCCCATAGCGTTCTCCGACGAATCCACGCCGGACCTTTTTGGTCCTGGTCAGTTCGTCGTCGTCCGCATCCAGTTCTTTATACAGGAGAACGAACTTCCGGATGATCGACAGGGGGTTGATCCGGGCCAGATCCCTGTTGACCCTCACTGCTTCGCCCTGGATCAGATCGTAGACCTCCGGCTTGGAGGAAAGATCGGTGTAGGTCGTATAGCCGATGCGGTTCTTCTCCGCCCACTTTCCGACGATGGACATGTCGATGTTGATGATGGTGGCGATGTGCGGACGCTCATGGCCGATGCAGACGGCCTCCTTGATATAGGGGGAGAATTTGAGCTTGTTCTCGATGAACTGGGGGCTGAACATCGTGCCGTCGGCCATCTTCATGACATCCCTGACGCGGTCGATGACCACAAGATGGCCGTCCTCATTGAACATCCCGGCGTCCCCCGAGTGAAGCCAGCCGTCCCGCAGGGTTTCCTCCGTTGCCTCGTCGTTCTTGTAGTAACCCTTGAAAACGCTCGGGCTTTTCGAAAGAATTTCACCGTCATCGGTGATGACGATCTCGGTCTCCGGGATCGGTTTGCCCACGGAGTCGAAATTGACGTCACCATCATAATGGATGCAGGAGATCCCGGATATCTCCGTCTGGCCGTAGATCTGTTTCAGGTTGACGCCCAGGCCGTGGAAGAAACGGAAGGTGTCGGGGCCCAGGGCCGCTCCGCCGGTTGAGGCTGAGCGCAGGTTGGTGAACCCCAGCCGGTCTTTCAGGGCGCGGAAGACGAAAGTTCGAGCCAGAAAGTAACGGATCCGCAGCCCGACGGAAGGCTGGCGCTTTTCAAACTTGCAGTCCGCCATCTCGTATCCTACCGGAAGGGCCATGTTGAAAGCCTTCCTCTTAAGCCAGGAGGCATCCATGACCTTTACCTGGATCGAGGCGGCAAGGTTTTCCCATATCATGGGGGGTGAGAACATGACGTTTGGGGCAATTTCCCGGCGGTTTTCCGTGACCGTCTCCGGTTCCTCGGGGAAGTTGACGGTAAAACCCACCAGGAGGGCCGAGGCGACCCCCATCATCTGTTCCCCGATCCAGGGAAGAGGAAGAAAAGAGACGAACTCGTCGTCCTCGAATTTGGGATCAACCCGGATCAGGTTGGCGGCCATCTTCAGCATGTTGGCGTGCGTCAGCATAGACCCCTTGGGAAAACCGGTTGTCCCGGAAGTGTAGGCGATGAGAGCGAGATCCTCACTGTTTGTCTTCTGGACCATTTCATTGAAAAGGTCCGGATTCCGGTTATCCATGTCTCTGCCGAGGGCTTCCACTTTGGTGAAGTCAAGGAGGATGCCATTTTTGTAACTGCGCATCCCCTTGGGGTCGGCATAGATAACCTTCCGCACCTTGGGGATGCTCTCCCGGAGTTCGAGGATCTTGTCTATCTGTTCCTGGTCTTCCGCGATGACGAACTTGGCATCGGAGTGGTCTATGACGTATCCGACCTCTTTTGGAGTGGAATCCTGGTAGATGCCGAGAGGTACGGCCCCGCTGCACTGGGCCGCAAGCTCGGCAAAAATCCATTCCGGGCGGTTATCCCCGACGATGGCGACCTTGTCACCGGCCTCAAGTCCGAGTTTATGGAGCCCGAGGCAGAAATGCCGGACATGGTCAATGTATTGACGCCAGGTGAAGGATTGCCAGATGCCGAACTCCTTCTCGCGGAGCGCCACTTTGCGGTCACCGAAATTCCGGGCATTTCGCACAAGGAGCTTCGGCAGGGTATCCGAAGAGGAGACCTGGGGAGGCACGGCTGGCCCTGCTTTGTTCTTCCTGAACATCAATTATTCCTCATGCAGCAGGTCCAGTTTGCGACGGGGCGACTTGGCGAGGAAGAAGGCCGGGATCGCGTGGTCGTTTCGTCGCTGGTTCGCAAAGTCAAACGGTTTTGCATCTACAAGGACTCCTCTTCCCCCAGATACGCGGCCACCACCTTGGGGTCGGCCTGAATTTCCTCTGGTTTGCCCAGGGAGATCCGCTCCCCGAAGTCGAGGGCGCATATCCGGTCGGAAAGGTCCATGATGACACCCATGTCGTGTTCGATAAGGACCACCGTGACGTCCCGCTCCTCGTTAATGTCCAGGATAAAGCGGGCCATGTCCTCCGTCTCTTCCACGTTCATGCCGGCCATGGGTTCGTCGAGGAGCAGGACCTTCGGGTCCAGGGCCAGCGCCCTCCCGAGCTCAACCCGCTTCTGAAGCCCATAGGCCAGCGTACCAACCACCTTTTTCCGGATGTCCTGGATCTCCAGGAAGTCAATGATC
The DNA here is from genome assembly GCA_965603295.1 of uncultured bacterium. Classification (GTDB taxonomy): domain Bacteria; phylum BMS3Abin14; class BMS3Abin14; order BMS3Abin14; family BMS3Abin14; genus JAFGWO01. The sequence goes on from CBFDCL010000026.1 coordinate 21,776, forward strand.
TCCTCCACAACCTCCCGATGGCTGATCTCCTCGCTGCGCGCTTTCCCGAACCAGAGCCCGCCCGTGAGCAGGTTGGTGCGCATGTGGAGGTGGCGCCCCAGCAGAAGGTTGTCGATGACGGTCATACCTCGAAAGAGTTCGATATTCTGAAAACTGCGGGCGAGCCCGAGTTGAGCTCTTCGGTAAGGAAAAAGTTTCGAGATCTCTTTGCCTTGGAAAAGAATCTTGCCGCGATCGGGATGATATAGTCCCGAGATGCAGTTGAAAATGCTGGTTTTTCCCGCTCCGTTCGGGCCGATGATGGCGAAGATTTCCCCTTCGCGGACATCGAAGCTTACCCCGTTTAGGGCCATGATTCCCCCGAAATGGAGGTAGATTTCCGAAAATTCCAGGATGGGCAAGTGTGACGATCTCCCGGGTTGGCCCGTAAGGTGGCTGGTCCCAACTAGAACAGTGTTTGATTTTAAATGGACAAAAAAGTTCTATACAGTTACGCTATTTGCTCCTTCCCTGTCAAGTTGTAAGCCGGGAGTGCGGGATCGGGGGGAGCCCATGGCTGACTGGCGTTGACACGGTCGGATCGGGGCTGTTAGATGTTTTGGGAACGGTTTGAAGTTTGAGAGTTTGAGAGTTTGAGAGTTTGAAAGTTTGAGGTTTGAAGTTGTACTCACGTTCAACGTTTAACGTTCAACGTATTCTTACTTTGGCCTTTGGGCTTTGGACATTGGACTATTTTTTGCGGGAGGTTTTCCCATGCTTGCCAGAGATTATATGACAAAAGGCGTTTTGACCATCCACCCGGAGGATCTTCTCATCGATGTTCGGAAGGCCATGCAGGAGCATGGTCTCAGGCATATTCCCGTGGTGGAAAACGATAAGTTGGTGGGGATCGTTAGTCTCAACACCATCAGGGATGCCGTGCCTTCCAAAGCAACGGATCTTTCCATCCATGAGATCCACTACCTGCTCTCAAAAATGCGGATACGGGATGTAATGAAGAAAAAAGTCATCACCTGTGGACTCGATGACCATATCGAGGACGTGGCGAAGGTGATGCAGGAAAAGAGGATCGGGGCTGTCCCCGTGGTCGAGAGAGGCAAACTGCAGGGCATCCTCACCAACGACGACATGTTTCATATCCTCATGAAGATCCTGGGGATGGATACACCAGGGCACCGCATCACATTGGAGATGGAGCGCGGCCGGGGAGAACTGCTCGTGGACATCGTCAAAGCGGTCAAGACGAGGGGCAAGTTCATAAAAAGCCTTCTGTCGGTGGAAAGCCCCCACCCGGGGCGTCAGACGGTGATCCTCCACCTCGACGAGTCCGACATGTCCGAGGTGATCCAGGCCCTGAAAGGCGAGGGCTTTGATATCCAGGCAGTGGATGAAGTGAGATGAACCCATGAGGCGACCCTCGACGCGGTGACCCGGAGAGGTGGAGACGCGACAAACGAGAATATTCCCCGCGTCTCCGAGTCCCCGTGTCAGGTGGTTCTTATCCCATTCAAATTTTGATCATTTCTATTCAGCGGAGAGATCTATGACAGAAAAGGCAGGCGAGGTCAGATACAATGTGAAAGACAGGATCGGCATTATAACCCTCTCCCGTCCGGACAAGAGGAATTCTCTCACACAGCAAATGTTCGACCAGTTATCCGAAGCCGTTGATTCTATAAGGAAGGATGAGAATGTCCGGGTCATCGTCATCCGGGGGGAGGAGGGGAGCGGGTTCTGTGCCGGGGATGATCTCGCTGAACTGGTGCTCATACAACCAGCCGGCATCCGGAATTTTCTTTTAAAAGTGCAGGGCATCTTTACCGGACTGGAGTCCCTCCCTGTCCCGGTCATCGCTGCCGTCAATGGGCACGTTCTGGGAGGTGGTCTTGAACTGGCCCTTTCCTGTGACATCATCCTGGCCGCCGCGGAAACGCAGCTGGGTTTGCCCGAGACGAACCTCGGCATCATCCCGGGACTGGGGGGCACGATCAGGCTCCCCCGGAGGGTGGGGCTCGGAAAAGCGAGGGAAATGATCTTCTCCGGCAGACTTCTCGGTGCCACCGAAGCCCTGGGCATCGGGCTTGTGGAGGCTGTCTTTCCCCAGGAACTGTTTTTCCGGAAAGTTATGGAATTTGCTGGTTTTCTCGCAGAAAAATCCCCTGTCTCCCTGGCTCTTGCAAAGTCCACGATCAATCGAGGAATGGACGCGAGCCTGGAGGCCGGGCTTGCTCTTGAAAGGGAGGCGTTTGCCTACTGTTTTTCCCTCCCGGACGCGAAGGAGGGTATTCACGCATTTCTCGAAAAGAGAAAACCGGTTTTCGAGAAATGATCGGGACACGGAGACACGAAGACATGGGGACACGGGGAAAGAGCTTTTTCTCCGCGTCGTCACGTCATCGCCTCCCCGCGTCGCAGGGGCAAATCCGATGAGTGGCATCGGCCGCGGTTATATCCACGTTTACACCGGAAGCGGCAAGGGAAAAACCACTGCCGCCCTCGGCCTTGCGTTACGGGCGGTGGGAAATGATCTTAAAGTGCTCGTGATCCAGTTCCTCAAGGGACAGGAATGGACGGGGGAACGAAGGGCTGCCGAAAGCTTGGTCCCCACCATCCAGATCAGGCCCAGGGGCAGGGCTGGCGTGCTGGCACCCTCCGATCTTTCGCCCGAGGACAAAGAGACGGCGTCTGAAGCTCTGAGGGAAGCCGGGCGGGAGATTATCAGCCGGGACTGGGACGTAGTCATCCTGGACGAGATCAATTTAGCCTGTGCTTTTGACCTCGTGGAGGTTTCCGATGTTCTCGAGGTTTTGGACGCCAGGCCGGAGGGCGTTGAGTTGGTCCTGACGGGCCGGGAGGCCCCGGGGGAGGTGTTGGAAAAAGCCGATCTTGTGACGGAGATGAAGGAGATCAAGCATTATTTCCGGCAGGGTGTGGCAGCGAGGGAAGGGATAGAAAAATGACAAAGCGACGCGATGACGCGGAGATTTTCACTTTCTCCATATCCCTGTTTCTGAATACCCCGTTCCTGCCAGCCGAAACTTCAGCAGAGGCTGGTGCACGCGTCCGGGATGAATGAGCACTCTGTTCCGGACACCTGAAAAGGCTGTATCTGGAGGTTGGGCTTTGCCGGTCACGAACGTAACGAGGCAGACCGGGGAGGGGTGGTCGCTTCTGAAACTTTCCTCTCCGGACGGTTTGAACAAGCTCGGGTCGGAAACCCTCGAGTCCCTTTACGGGGAACTGGTCACGATCCTGTCGGGCGGTGATTGCCGGTGTCTCGCCATCGTTGGTGAAGGGCGATCTTTCGCCGTGGGGGCTGATCTCAGGGAAGTCGGCCAGCTGACTCCGGAGAGCGCCAGGAGTTTCTCGGATCTCGGTAACCGTGTTTTCCGGCTCATTGAAAGCAGTGAGGCGGTTGTGGTCGCCGGTATCGACGGTTTCTGCCTTGGCGGCGGTCTCGACCTGGCCCTGGCCGCGGACTGGCGTATGGCCACCTCCTCTTCGCTTTTCGGTCATCCCGGGGCCGATTTGGGGATCATCACGGGGTTCGGCGGTACCCAGAAGCTGGGGCGCCTTGTGGGGCAGCAGCGGTCCTTAATGTGGATTTTCACGGCCTCCAGAATTCAAGCCCGAGAAGCTTACAATGCTGGTTTCCTCCAGGAGATCTGTCCCCCGGACCGGTTCTCGGCTGCTGTCGAGAGAAGGGTGAAAACCTTTTCAGAACTCTCCCACGAATGGGTCCGGACGGTTAAAAACCGTTTCCGGTACCAGGAGGATGGATGGGAAGGGTTCCGAAATAGCCCGGTGCTGCCGTGATCCAGTGGGCAGACTGTGGTCTCACCGGATCGCGGAATCGCCTTTCCGTTGGGCCGGGGAAAACAGGAGGCAGGATGTGGAATTCTACGACGTGATCCGCAACAGGAGGAGCTGCCGCGCTTTTTCCACCGAACCGGTGCCGAAGGACGCCCTTGAGAGGATAGCCCGGGCAGCTCTGTGGGCGCCCTCGGGGAAGAACAGGCAGAACTACCGGATCTTCGTGGTGACGGGTGAAAAGAAGGACGAACTTGTCGATGTTGCCAACCGCTCGTTCCCGTTCATCGAGAAAAGTCTCCAGGAACTCTACGATGAAAAGATCGTCAGTTTCACCCGGAACTTCTTTAAAACCCTCGGGGGAGCGCCGGCCCTGCTGGTGTTCTACTCGATGCCCACAGAAGAGGGCCATTTTGTTGACACGCAGACCGTCTCGGCGGCCGTTGAGAACGCTCTCCTTGCAGCCACCTTCGAGGGGCTCGGAAGCTGTTGGATGACTAACCCCGTGCACCTTCGCGATGAGGTGGACAAGATTCTCGGTGTCGAAGGCATGGATCTCATGGCGTTTGTGCCCATCGGGTACGCGGCCAAGGAGCCGCCCGCGCCGCCGAGGAAGGAGGGGAGGGTGTCATGGGTTGGTTTCGAATAA
>CBFDCL010000027.1:0-26200 GCA_965603295.1 uncultured bacterium
TTCGGCAAGGGAGCAGATCGCCTCGCGGTTCGGAAACGATTATCTTCCCCCCTCCCCCCGACGCTACCGAAATCGAAAAGGGGCCCAGGACGCTCACGAGGCGATCCGGCCGAGCAGACCCGATCTCACCCCCGAGGAAGCGACCCCTTTCCTCGAAAAGGATCAGGCAAGGCTTTACGAACTCGTTTACAAGCGCTTCCTTGCCTCCCAGATGGCCGACACCCGGTTGGAAAAAACGACGGTTCAGATCCAGGCAGGGCATATCGGCCTTGCCTCCACCGGTCAGAGGGTTCTTTTTCCGGGCTTTGCCGCACTGTACACAGAGAGCAAGGACAACGGTGAAAACGGAGTGCCGGACCTCCCCACTCTGGTCAAAGGCCAGGAGTTGAAAACGTTGGATGTTGATGTCGAAAAAAAGACAACACAGCCCCCGCCGCGGTACACGGAAGCGACCCTTGTAAAAACCATGGAAGAAAAGGGCATCGGCAGGCCAAGCACTTACGCTTCCATCCTGGAGACCATAAAGAAACGCAACTATGCGATCATGAAGGAACAAAGACGTTTCTACCCCACAGCCCTTGGCCTGGGCGTGAACGATTACCTCGTCTCCCGATTTCCACGATTGGTGGACGTTCGTTTTACAGCCGGGATGGAAGACGAGCTTGACCTGGTGGAGGAGGGAGACAAAGGCTACCGGGAGGTCCTGGAGGCTTTTTACAGCCCTTTCACCTCCGAACTCTCGGCGGCGGAGAGCGAGAAGGCGGAAAAGTTCTCGTGGGGCGAGACCGACCTTTCGTGCACCGACTGCGGTCGCCCTCTTGTCATAAAAACGAGCGGAAAAACGGGTGAGTTCCTGGCATGCAGCGGCTACCCGGAATGCCGGTTCACCTCGGATTTTGAACGCACCCCTGAGGGAAAGATTCGCATCACCGAGAGCCCAGAACGCCCCGAGAAATGTCCTGATTGTCAAGGCCCGATGGCGCTCAAACAGGGTCCGACGGGTCCCTTTCTCGGGTGTACCCGCTATCCCGAATGCAAAGGGACGCGTCCTTTCTCAACGGGCGTCCCCTGTCCACTGGATGGCTGCCAGGGAGAGATGATCGTGAGGAGAACGCGTAAGGGGAAAACTTTCTACGGGTGTTCTTCCTTCCCCGAATGCAAGTTCGCCCTCTGGGATGAGCCTGTGAGTCAACCGTGCCCTGCCTGCGGGTTCCCGGTCATGACCCGCCGACAGACCAGAAAGGGCGATACGATGGTCTGCGCCGACAAGGCGTGCGGACACCGGATCCAGGGAGATGAATCCGGTTAAGGTCGTCGGGGGCGGCCTCGCCGGCAGTGAAGCGGCCTGGCAGATCTCCCGCAGGGGTCATGACGTCGAACTCTTCGAAATGAGGCCCGGCAAGTTTTCCGGGGCTCACCGAACCGCCGGGCTCGGCGAACTTGTCTGCAGCAACTCCTTGAAATCCCTTCGAACCGATCGGGCCGCCGGCGTCCTGAAAGAGGAAATGCGCCTTGGGGGATCCCTCATCATGGAATCCGCACTCAGGGCGGCCATCCCGGGAGGATCATCTCTTTGCGTCGACAGGGTCCGTTTTTCCCGCGAGATAACAGAGGCCATCGAAGGATCGAGGAATATCCGCATCATCAGGGAAGAAATATCGGAGATTTCCCCGGGAGAGGTTGTGGTTGTGGCCACGGGGCCTCTTACCTCAGACCCTTTTTCGTCGGTTCTTCGGGATCTCATCGGGCGTGACTCCCTCTTCTTCTACGACGCTATCGCACCCACGGTGGATGCCGACACCATCGATATGGAGAAGGGTTTTTTTCAGGACAGGTACGCTGAACCGGGCCGCGGAGCCTATATCAACTGTCCTCTGGATGAAAAGCAGTACAAAGACCTTGTCAGCGACCTTCGATCGGCCGACCCGTTAAAACCCCGGGAATTCGAGAAGAAGCATCACTTCGAGGCATGCCTCCCCGTGGAGGAACTCGCCTCCAGGGGAGATCGGACTCTGGCTTTCGGTCCCCTCAGGCCGGTTGGCCTGACAGACCCGAGGACCGGGCGACGACCGTATGCCGTCGTCCAACTCCGTCCCGAGAACCTGGCCGGAACCCTTTACAGCCTGGTTGGTTTCCAGACCAGACTTCCTTTTACGGATCAGGAAAGGGTCCTGCGAACAATCCCCGGGCTCGGGAAGGCCCGCTTCGAACGGCTGGGAACAATCCACCGCAATACCTATGTGGAAGCGCCCAGGGCCCTTGACCGCCTTCAGCGTGTCAGGAACCGTCCCGAGGTTTTCCTTTGCGGACAGATCGCCGGGGTGGAAGGGTACGTGGAGTCTGCCGCCAGCGGCCTCATGACCGGACGTTACGTTTCCGGGATCCTAGCCGGCACCGAACCCGAGCCGCCCCCCCCTACGACCATGACGGGAGCCATCCTCGGCAAACTGGCCTCCGAGGATACCGGCCCGTTCCAGCCTGTGAACGCGCAGTTCGGACTTCTCCCGCCCCTGGGGGATCCTCGACTCAAGAAGGACCAGAAGAGAGCCGCTTTCGCGGAAAGGGCCCTGCAGGACATGGGGGAATACCTCAAGAAGTTTGAGAGTTTGAAAGTTTGAAAGTTTGAGAGTTCCAATCACGTTCAACGTTCAACGTTCAACGTTCAACGTTAAGAGTTTAACGGTTTTCTCTGCACCCTGCACTCTGCACTGATTTCCACGTTAAACGTTAAACATTAAACGTTAAACCTCGGTCCATCCTCTCTGCACTCTGCACTCTCCCGGCGGGATCGAAGGGTGGACTTTGTTTCCCAAAAACAATATCATTTTATATTTCCAGCGGGGAGCCGGATCCCATGAAGGAAGGCAGCGTTGACCAGGGAAAATCAACCCCATCACCGGACCAAGCGGTCAAGGCGTTCCTCCGCAGCATGGAACACGTCAGGGGTGCTTCCCGAAATACCATCAGCGCCTACAGACGCGACCTTGCTGAATTCACCAGCCACCTCGAATCCAGGGAGATTTCCCTTGACCATCCCGATTCGATGAAACTGTTCATGGGTTACCTGTTTCGAAGAGGGTTGGCGAGGACTTCCATGGCGCGAAAAGTCTCGGCGGTGAGGTCTTTTTACCGCTTTCTGGTTCGCCAGGGGCATATTGAGGTTAACCCCGGTGACGAGATACCGACCCCGAAGACACCTCGTACGAACCCGAGATTTCTCAACCTCGAGGAGGTCACCGCCCTCCTTGATTCATCTGCCGGTGACCGGGCTACGGATCTGCGCGATCTGGCCATGTGGGAACTGCTTTATTCCAGCGGTCTCAGAGTAAGTGAACTGGCCGCCCTGAATACCGGGGACTGGGATCAGGAAGGACGCCTCGTCCGTGTCCTTGGAAAAGGGAACAAAACCCGGATTGTCCCCCTGGGAGATAAAGCGGCCTGCCGGCTGGAAAAATACATGAGGGCATCGAATCGTTGGCCAACGGATAGAGGATCCGCCCCGATCTTTCTGAACCGGGGAGGTGGGCGGCTCAGCGTGAGAGGCATTCAGCAGCGCCTGGAAAAAAGACTGCGGGAATGCGGGCTGGACACGCGGATCAGCCCTCACGTCCTGAGGCACACTTTTGCGACGCACCTGCTCGAAAGCGGGGCGGACCTGAGAGCAATCCAGGAGATGCTCGGTCATGAGAGCCTGCAGACCACCCAGCGCTACACCCACGTAACCCTGGAACGACTCCTGGAAATTTATGACCGGGCTCACCCGCGATCGGAGAGAAAAGGAGAGGAAAGATGAGGGGCACCACCGTTCTGGCCGTCAAACGGGGCAGCAGTGTGGCTATGGGGGGCGACGGACAGGTGACCATCGGGGAAACCGCCATCAAACACACGGCCAGGAAGGTGAGGACCCTTTTCCAGGGAAAAGTTCTTGCAGGTTTCGCGGGCTCCACCGCCGACGCCTTTACCCTCTTCGAGCGGTTTGAGAAAAAATTGGAGCAGTATGGCGGAAACCTCCCCCGGGCGGCAGTGGAACTCGCCAAGGACTGGAGGACCGATAGGGTCCTGAGACGGTTGGAAGCACTCATGACCGTCGCGGACCGCGAAAACATGTTCCTGATTTCCGGGACCGGGGATGTCCTGGAACCTGAGGAGAACGTCCTGGCCATCGGTTCCGGCGGGCCTTACGCCCGCGCCGCCGCCGAAGCTCTGACAACTCATACGGACATGAGTGCGGCCGAGGTGGTTCGGGAAGCCCTGTTGATCGCATCGAGAATCTGCGTGTACACAAACGACCAGATCCACCTGGAGGAACTGGAATAAAACAAGTTTGAAGTTTGGGGTTTGAAGTTTCGTGTTTGACATCAAAAACGTTGATGTAATCCACTACAACTTCAAACAGCAAACAGCACGCCTCAAACCAGGGATATTTTACGGGAACCCATTATGAGCGAACAGAACTTCACACCAAGGGAGATCGTTGACAGCCTGGATCGTTTCATCATCGGACAGGATCAGGCGAAACGCTGCGTCGCCGTCGCCTTGAGGAACCGCTGGCGCAGACAGCAGGTGCCCCGGGAACTCAGGGACGAGATCGCTCCGAAAAACATCATTATGATGGGTCCCACCGGCGTTGGGAAAACGGAGATCGCAAGGAGACTGGCTGCCCTGGCCAACTCCCCGTTCCTCAAGGTGGAGGCAACAAAATTCACAGAAGTGGGCTATGTGGGACGGGACGTCGAATCCATGGTCCGGGACCTGCTCGAACTGACGATCAAGATGGTCAAGGAAGAGAAGATGGTTCACGTCATGGAGAAGGCCGACGTTCGGGCCGAGGAACGCGTCCTCGACCTGCTGCTGCCGGGAAGCGGCCCTGTTTCCACGCCGACCGGACAATCGGACGCAGGCGGCGGAGAAACACGGGAAAAACTCCGGACCCTGCTTCGCAGTGGAGAGTTGGATGATCGCGAAGTGGAGATCCATATCCAGGAACGGTCCTCCTCCTTCGTGGAGATATTCAGCGGTCCCGGGACTGAGGGGATGGACATCAACTTGAAGGATATGATGGGGAACCTGTTCCCGGGAAAGAAGAAAGTCCGGAAGGTCGAGGTCCGGGAGGCCCTGGGAATTCTCGCACAGGAAGAGGCTGACAAACTTGTTGACATGGACACTGTCATTTCGGAGGCCATCAACAGGGTTGAGCAGAATGGGATCATCTTCCTGGACGAGATCGACAAGATCGTCGGGGGCACCTCTTCTCACGGTCCGGACGTATCCCGGGAAGGGGTCCAGAGGGATCTGCTTCCTATAATCGAGGGCACAACGGTGACGACCAAGCACGGAATGATCAAAACGGACCACGTTCTCTTCATTGCCGCGGGGGCGTTCCACGGGACGAAACCCTCCGACCGTCTCCCGGAACTGCAGGGGCGGTTCCCCATTCGGGTGGAACTGGAACCCCTCACCCGAGAGGATTTCGTCCGAATCCTGACCGAGCCGGAAAACGCCCTTATCCGGCAGTACACAGAGCTCATGGGGACAGAGAACCTGACCCTTTCATTTTCTCCCGAGGCTGTCGAAACCATCGCCCTCATGGCGGAAGAGGTGAACACCAACACGGAAAACATCGGTGCACGACGGCTGCACACCGTCCTTGAAAAACTCCTGGAGGATATTTCCTTTTCCGCCCCCGATCTGGTGGAGAAGGACATCCTCATCGATGAGACCACCGTTCGGGACAAACTTTCCAGCGTGGTGGGGGACGAGGACTTGAGCCGGTACATCCTCTGATTCCGGGGCATGAAAACGGAGACGCCAGGTCATGAAGCGGGCTATCATCATAGACAGTGAAGAGGTGCACAGGCAGACCCTCAAAGGAATCCTGGTCAACGAGGGTTTCGACGTCGAGGAAGCGGCCGACGGCCAGAAGGGAATTGCCGCAATCCGGGACGGGAGCGATATCGCGGTGATCTTCCTTGCCGACGTTCTGCCGGGGCTTTCGGGGATCGATACCCTCATTGCCATCAGGAAATTCCAGCCGAAGGTACCCGTTCTCATGCTCATGGGGAGCGACGACCGGAAATCAGCCCAACTCGCCCTCAGCAGAGGTGCTGCCTGGTTTCTGCATAAACCAATCTTCGTGGAAGATGTCCTTGTGATCATACGCCACCTTATGGAAAAGCGCCGCCTCGATGTGACCATCGACCATCAGGTGGAGAGGTTGCAGCTGTTGGAAAAACAGACCGGCGAACTGATCCGATTCGACGTGAAAGGTTTCCCTGTTGAGGAGATCATCCGTGAGAACGAGTTTCTCGCGAAATCCATCGATATCATCGCGAACGTCCTCGAGGCCAAGAAAGTCTCCCTGATGCTTCTGAGCCGGGACGGGAAGGAACTGGTGATGGCCAGATCCAACTGGATCCTTCCCAGCAAGATCCCCAACATCCGCCAGCCCATCACACAGGGTGTCTCCGGCCAGGTGGCAAGGGAAGGTAAACCGATGCTGATACGGGACGTTACCAGGGATGCCAGGGCGCAGATCAACGAATTCACACGGCAATATGAGTCTCCATCCTTTATCGTCACCCCTATCAAGCTCGGGGAAAAGATCATCGGGGTTATCACCGTTAACGACCACAAGGACAAGGTACCTTTCACTGAAAACGATCTGGCGATGTTAAACACTTTTGGCCACCAGATGTCCATGAGCATAGCGAACCTGTGCATGATGAAGAGGACGGAAAGGGAGAAACTCAAGCTCCAGTTTATCAACGGGGTTGTGCAGAACATTGTGACAAGTCTGGATCCCGCCGAGATCTACGCCGCCCTTGTGGGATACATCATGAATGGTCTGAGGGCTTCCGCGGGGATGCTCGCTTTTTCCGATCCCAAGGGAACACAGCTTTTCGTGGAAAGGATCGAACCAAAGGACCGTTTCCGCATACCTCCGGAACCCATCCCCGTCGGGAACGGGATCCTAGACGCCGTTCTCAAGGAAAAAAAGGTGATCATCGAGAACAAGGTTCCCGGAAATGAAGCAGTGGACAAGGGTTCCGATTTCATCCCGGGACTTGAGGTGAAAAATATGGCCGTGATACCCATCAAGGCCCACGACAAAGTCCTGGGCGTCATTGCGGTTTACAACAAGGAAGAGGGCCACTCTTTCAACGTTTGGGACCGGGAGATCTTAGAAGCGGTGGCCCCTCAGGTCTCCCTCGCGATCAAACAGGCCTGGCTTTACCAGAACCTCATTAAAAGCATCGACGACCTGGTGGAAACCAACAAGCAGCTGGAAGACGCGAACCGGGAGATCCGGACCAAGAACCGGGAACTCGATCAACTGAAAACAAAGGTGTCCCCATGAAGGAAATCATCAAAAAAGCCGACATCTTATTAGAAGCTCTTCCCTACATAAAAAAATTCCGGGGACGAACCATCGTAATAAAATATGGTGGGAATGCTATGGTCACAGAGAGTCTGCGGTCCAATTTCGCACGCGACGTCACCCTCTTGAGATACATCGGGATCAAACCGGTGATCGTTCACGGCGGGGGACCTCAGATCGGTCAGATCCTTGAAAAAATGGGTAAAGAGACCCGGTTTATCAAGGGACACAGGGTTACCGACGAAGAAACCATGGACATCGTGGAGATGGTTCTAGGGGGCAAGGTCAACAAGGATATCGTGGGCCTCATCCAGAAGCATGGCGGGAGTGCCGTGGGACTGACCGGGAAGGACGGCGGTCTGTTTCTGGCGGAGAAACTTTTCATTGAGGAGATGCCGGGGGGGGGCGGCCCGCCCGAGATCATCGACCCGGGGAGAGTCGGCCGTGTGACGACGGTCAACCCGGAGATCATCCACCGCATGGATGAAGGGAACTTCATCCCCGTTATCGCCCCTGTCGGGGTGGATGAAGAGGGCAACACTTTCAACATCAATGCGGATTCCGTGGCGGGAACAATGGCGGGAGCATTGAAGGCGGAGAAACTGCTCCTCATGACCGATGTGCCCGGCGTCATGAATGAGAGGGGTAAACTCATCCCCTCCCTTGACCGGGAAACGCTCATGGATATGGTTGCATCGGGCATTGTCCACGGCGGGATGATCCCGAAGGTGGACGCAGCGGTCTCCGCCCTTTACTCTGGGGTTTCCAAAGTCCACATCGTTGACGGTCGGGTTGATCACGCGGTCCTCCTCGAGATCTTTACGCAGACCGGCGTCGGAACGGAGATCCTGCCATGAGCGATCACGGGACCCGGAGTTTTCTGGAAAACGCCAAAGGTTCCCTGTTTCCCAATTACAAGCAACTTCCCGTCGTCTTTTCGAAGGGCGAAGGCACCCGGTTGTGGGATACCGACGGGAAGGAATATGTGGACTTTGTTGCGGGAATCGCAACCTGCAACCTGGGCCACTGCCACCCCGAGGTAACCAGGGCCATTTGCGACCAAGCCAGCCGCTTGGTCCATGTGTCGAACTGGTATTTCACCGAAATTCAGGCTGAACTGGCCCGCTTTCTGACCTCCCTGACGGTTCTCGACCGCGTTTTTTTCTGTAACAGCGGGGCCGAAGCTTCGGAGGCGGCTATCAAACTGGCTCGAAAAAGAGCCTTTGATCAATCCGGGAAAGGCCGGAAGCTGATTATCAGTTTTCTCGGGGCTTTCCACGGACGAACCATGAAAGCTCTCACGGCTACAGATCCCAGTCACCACATCGAGGCCTTTTCACCGTACCCGGGTGGGTTCGTCCACATCAAGGCGGGAGATATCAGGACGTTGGAAAAACACCTTCCTGAGGCTTGCGCGGTATTTCTCGAACCCGTTCAGGGGGAGGGAGGGGTCTTTCCCATGGAGCCCGGTTTCCTGGCGGAAGTGTCCAGGCTCTGCCGGGAACATGATGTTCTCCTCATGCTGGACGAGGTCCAGACGGGGATGGGACGCTGTGGAGCACTTTTCGCCCACCAGGCACTGGGGATCGAACCGGATGTCATGACCCTCGCTAAAGGGTTGGCCAACGGCTTCCCTATAGGAGCGGTCCTGGCAAAGGACCCGATCGCCCAGGCCCTGGGGCCGGGCACTCACGGGAGCACCTTCGGGGGAAATCCCCTGGCCTGTGCCGCTGCGCTGGCAACCCTGAAAGTGATAACCGGGGAAAATCTGTCCTCGAGGGCGAACGAAGTGGGAACTATCCTCAGAAAAGGCCTCGAGGAACTGTCCTTTCGGCTCCCCGTGATCAAGGAGGTCCGGGGCATGGGGCTTCTCCTTGGCATGGAGCTGTCCATACCGGTAGGGCCGGTGATAGATGATCTTCTCGGTCGCGGTTATCTCGTCACGGGGGTGGCGGGAAACACTCTGAGGTTCTCCCCTCCCCTCACGATCACAGAAAAAGAGATCGGGGGACTCCTTATCGCCCTGGAAGGATCGATCACTGATATCGGAGGCAAAGCCTGATGAAAAAACGGGATTTTCTGACCCTTTTTGACCTGACCCCTTCCGAACTCGCGGGCCTTGTTAACCGCGCGTCGGAGATGAAAAGTTCCGGCTCCGCCTTGGCGGACTGCCCCCTGATCGGGAAGAGCATCGGCCTGCTCTTTGAGAAAGCGTCCACGCGAACACGTGTTTCCTTCGAAGCGGGGATTTATCAGATGGGGGGACAGCCCATTTTCCTGAGCCCCCGGGATGTCCATCTTTCGAGGGGGGAGCCGATCAGCGATACTGCGAGGGTCCTTTCGCGCTACCTTTCGGCCCTCGTGATCCGAACCTTCTCCCATGAGATCGTCAAGGAAATTGCAAGGGAGTCAGAGATACCGGTCATTAACGCGTTGACCGACCTTGCCCATCCCTGTCAGGCCCTGGCGGATCTGCTGACCGTGCAGGAAAACAGCGGCCGGTTGGAAGGAACAACCATTGGCTACCTGGGGGATGGGAATAACGTTGCTAACAGCCTTATTCTCGGGTGCAGCATGACCGGCATGCACCTGAAGCTCGCCTGTCCCGAGGGGTATGACCCGGACGAGCGGTTCCTCCGGGATGGAACTCGTATCGCCCAGGAAAGAGGCGGATCGGTTCAGCTGGTCAGGGACCCGGCCGAAGCCTGCGCCCGGGCGGCTTTTCTCTACACCGACGTGTGGACCAGAATGGGACAGGAGGATGAGTCCGAGCGGCGGCGGCGGGACTTGGAACCTTACCAACTGAACGCCCGGAGGCTGAAGGAGGCGGAACCAGGCGCGAAGATCCTTCACTGCCTCCCGGCCCACAGGGGTGAGGAGATCACGGAAGAGATGATCGACCATCCACAGAGCGTCATCTTCGACCAGGCCGAGAACCGGCTGCACACCCAAAAAGCGCTCATGGAGTGGCTGATAAGATAGTCCAATGTCCAACGTCCAAAGGGAAAAACCAGTGAACTGTGAACTGTGATCGGGAAAACTGCTCATTGCTCACTGATCACTGATCACGAAAATTAACCTCATACGACCAACGGTGAACATCGAACGGAATGAGTATTTCCAAAGAAGCTGAAAAAACATGGACTCCGTGAACCACTCATTCCATTTTCTGAGGAGAACCCAACATGAGCAGGCCTGCAGTTAACAAAGTCGTCCTCGCCTATTCAGGAGGGTTGGACACCTCTGTCATCCTCGCCTGGCTGAAGGAGGTTTACGGGTGTGAAGTGGTGGCTTTCGCCGCTGACCTGGGACAGGGCGACGAGATGGACGGGATCCGGGAAAAAGCCCTGAAAACCGGGGCCAGTGAAGTTCACATTGAAGATATCAGGGAAGAGTTCGTAAGGGACTTCGTTTTTCCGGCTCTTCGCGCAAACGCCATCTACGAAGGTTACTACCTGCTCGGAACGAGCATCGCCAGACCGGTTATCGCGAAAGCCCAGGTGGAAGTAGCACGGCGTGTGGGCGCGGATGCCGTTTCCCACGGGTCCACGGGAAAGGGAAACGACCAGGTCCGTTTTGAACTGGCCTACCACACCCTCATGCCAGGTGTCACTGTGATCGCCCCCTGGCGGGAATGGGACCTCGGAAGCCGCACGGCCCTCATCGATTACGCCAGGAAACGAGGCATCCCGGTTCCCGTGACAAAGGAAAAACCCTACAGCAGCGACCGGAACCTCCTCCACATAAGCTACGAAGGGGGCATCCTGGAGGATCCGTGGAGGGAGCCGGACGATTCCATGTTCGTCCTTACGGTGTCCCCTGAAGAGGCTCCCGACAAACCCGAATACGTAACGGTGGAGTTTAAGGAAGGAACACCCGTGGCCGTGAACGGGGAACCCCTCTCACCCGCCGACCTTCTCTCCACCCTTAACGAAATGGGAGGACGCCACGGGGTCGGCCGGATCGACATGGTTGAGAACAGGTATATCGGCATGAAATCAAGGGGAGTCTACGAGACGCCCGGGGGTACAGTCCTCCATATGGCTCACCGCGCAGTGGAGTCGGTTACGATGGACAGGGAGATCATGCACATGAGGGATTCCCTTGTTCCCCACTTTTCCAGGCTTATCTACAACGGCTACTGGTTCTCCCCAGAGATGGACTGGCTCCGGAAATGCATCGATGCTACCCAGACCGGTGTTACCGGGACAGCGAGGATTAAACTTTTCAAAGGCGGGTGCAGCGTAGCGGGCCGCCGATCCGATGATTCTCTGTATATGACGGACTTTGCCACTTTCGAAGAGGAATCGGTATTCGACCAGGCCGATTCCACCGGTTTCATTAAGGTGAACGCCCTGCGGCTGATGATCAATGCGGTCCATAAACGGATAAAGACCTAGTCCTGGTCCTGACAAAACAGTCCTGAGTCCAGGGTTAAGATTCCAGAGAAAATACGTTGAACAAGGGTTATTGACCTGGTCCTGGATCTGAAATAAATGCTGGTTGACCCTGAAATATGAGATATCGGAAAAAAGCCGTCAAAACCGCAGTAGTCGCGATAGTCCGCAACGAGGAGGGCCGGGTCCTGCTGACAAAGCGGGCCATCCCGCCGTATCTGGGGAAATGGGTCATGCCGGGCGGAAAGATTGACCATGGGGAGCCCATTACGGCCGCCCTGAAAAGGGAGGTCCGGGAAGAGGTGGGCCTCGATGTCCATGTGGAAGGACTCGTTGATATCTTTGAGATCACGCCCTCTTCCGAGAAAAGCGAGGATCTGGTCTTCAACGAAGAGATATCCGAGGTGGTCTGGGCCGATCGGGAAACCCTTTCCATCCTCGAGATCACGGAAGGCACAAGACACATCCTTTCGAAGGTGCCGGTTTCCTGACCCATGCTGCGAATCGTCGAAAACAAAGTGGACCTTAAGTTCCCGATTGGAGAGGGCATCCACACCCTCATTGCCCAGATTCCCAACCGTTTGAAGCTCGAAGGACGGTTTTTCAGGATCGCCGACCCGGATCACCAGACGGATGTTTTCCTTTCCATCATCGACACGGTTTCCCGACAGCCTGAGGAAGACCGCCTCCACTTCATCATCTTCCCGGAAAGTTCACTGCCTTTTGAGGCTTTCGATAGGATTGCCGGAGCCATCGAGGCCAGGATGCCCGAAAACAGCGTCGCCATTTTCGGGTTCGAACACATCACTCTGAGACAGTACCGGGAGATTCTCGAACGTTTCCGGGAGGACAATCGGGAGGTCCTCGAAACGGTCCTTTCCGATTCGGATGGGGATCAGGACGCCAAGCCGGTTAACGTCTGCGTAACAACGGTCAGGGAGGTAAGCGGCCGGACGAGACACTTTTTTTTCGCCAAGACCCACCCTTTCGCGGGGGAGGAAGCCCTGGACCATCTCTTCGATCTTTACAGGGGAAAATCGTTCCTGCTGTTTTCCTGTGAGCGGGTCCCGTTCAACTTCATGCCCCTCATCTGTTTTGATTTCGTGTACAGAGACCTGCACCATTCGAACATCATGTCCGTTATCGAGAAAGCCAACCAGATCTACTTCAGGCAGCAGCAGAACCTGGATCTTCTGGCCGTGATCCAGTGCAACCCGAAGCCGGATCACGGGGTTTTCCGTGACGTGGTGACAGGATTTTACGGGGAACATCTCTTCAAAACGCCGGGAACCCGGGGCACGTTGACCCTCTTCGCGAACAGTTCTTCCGGGACAGAACTGAAGGGCGCGGCGGAATCGGACACTTTCGGCCACTCGAGCATCGTATGTGCCGCCAGGCATAAACTTCCGAAGATCAAACTGTCCGAGTTCATGACGGACGACTTCATGGGCAGCCCGGTGTCGAGACTCCGGTTCGGCGATCCAACCCGTCTTTATCTGTGCCGTCTTTTCCCCACCATGAGACGGACCCCAGGAGCTCACGGACAGTGATCAAGGTTACGGGAGTCTTTCGACCGAAATCTCCTCCAGGCTGGGAACGCATGAGCGGCGAGGAACTCCTGACCGGCATTTCCATGGAAAAAGACGATTCCATGGCTTTCTATTAAGGAGAGACCATGACCAGGAAACCCTGGCAGGGAAGATTTTCGGAAAACACCTCCGCGATCCTCGAAAGGTTCTCGGAATCCATCTCGTTCGACCGGGAACTCTATCCTCAGGACATAAGGGGAAGCATCGCCCATGCGAGGATGCTTGGAAAACAGGGGATCATCTCTGAGGAGGACGCAGCCCTCATCCAGGAAGGCCTTGAAAAAATCCTGGCTGACCTGGAAGGTGGCGCCTGGCCTTGGAGAGAAGAGCTGGAAGACGTTCACATGAATATCGAGTCCATCCTGACCGGACTGGTGGGAAGGGGGGCCGGACGCCTGCATACGGCCAGAAGCCGCAACGACCAGGTTGCTCTGGACATGAAACTTTACATCCGGGATACCTCCGGGGTCATCTGCGAGAACATCCTGGGTCTGCTGGAGGTCCTTCTCACCCGGGCCGAGGAACAGCACGGACTGCTGTTACCCGGATACACTCACATGCAAAGGGCGCAACCGGTTCTTCTGTCCCATCACCTGATGGCTTATTTTGAGATGTTCCGCCGTGACCATGGGAGGATCGCCTCCTTGCCGGAGGGCATGGATGAGTGCCCACTGGGTTCCGGAGCCCTGGCGGGGGCCGGTTTTCCCATCGACAGGCATATGCCCGCTTCCGAACTGGGGTTTGGGCGACTGACCAGAAACAGCATGGATGCAGTCTCCGACAGGGATTTCGCCGCCCAATTCCTGTTTAACGTTGCTCTTTGCCAGATCCATATGAGCCGGCTGGCCGAAGAGATCGTCCTCTGGTCCACCTCGGAATTCGGTTTCACGGCCCTGCCCGATGCGTTTTCCACCGGCAGCAGCATGATGCCCCAGAAGAAAAATCCGGATTCGGCTGAACTGGTCAGAGGCAAGACGGGCCGGACTATCGGCAACCTGACATCCCTTCTCACAACTCTCAAGGGGCTGCCCATGACCTACAACAGAGACCTTCAGGAGGACAAGGAACCCGTCTTCGATTCCGCAAGGACCGTCATCGGCTCCCTTGAGGTCATGGCCGGTCTTATGCAGGGGCTTCAATTCCAGGAACGGCCCATGAAAGAAGCGGTCAAGGACCGGTTCCTGACAGCCACTGATCTCGCCGACTATCTCGCAATGAAGGAAGTCCCCTTCCGGGAGGCACACGAGATCACCGGCCGCATTGTCGCGGTCTGTGTGGAGAAGGGTTGCGGCCTCGACGAACTGTCCCTTGACGAGATGAAACAGCATTGCGACTTGATCGAGAAGGATGTTTTCACTGTCCTCACCGCCGATGCCTCTGTTAGCAGGCGCGATAACCCCGGTGGCACTGCCCCCGAAAGGGTCCGGTCCGCCATGGAGGAAGCCCGTGAATGGTTTGACAAAGTGCATCCTGGTTAGCCTCCTGATCGCATTGGCACTCCTCTTTGCATGTGGTGTCAAGGGACCACCGGAATATCCGTCCGGCCCCTGGGGCCCTTCGCAGACTCCTGCCGAAGTTCCTGGGGAGGTCGATTGACACTTGGCGATCACCTCTGGTAGATTTTCTCACTTTACCGTCGCCTCTGTGGCTTCCAATACTGCCCGGCGGAGTCCGGCCATCGGGCCCAGCCACCGAACCAGTCAGGATAAACCATGAACTTTTTTCACTACCGGAGCGGTGAACTTCACTGCGAAGAAGTACCTGTCGAGCGGATCGCCGACGAGGTAGGGACCCCTTTCTACCTTTACAGCGCCTCCACCATCGAGAGGCACGTCAACGTGTTTACCGGGGCATTTTCGCAGGCAGACCACCTCGTCTGCTACTCGGTCAAAGCCAACAGCAACCTCGCTGTGCTGAACCTCATGGCGGAAGCGGGGGCCGGAGCCGATATCGTTTCGGGAGGTGAGCTTTTCCGGGCCCTGAAGGCGGGTATTCCCCCCGAGAGGATCGTATTTTCCGGCGTTGGGAAAACCGGAGATGAAATCCGGTACGCTCTGGAATCCGGCATCCTCATGTTCAACGTCGAGTCCGAGGGCGAGCTCCATGTTCTGAATCAGACGGCCCGTTCTTTGGGAAAGACCGCGCCCATCGCCCTTCGAGTCAATCCTGACGTTGACCCGAAAACGCACCCTTATATCTCCACAGGTCTGAAGAAAAACAAGTTCGGGATCCCCGTTACGGAAGCTTTATCCCTTTACAGGCAGGCCGCGGGGATGGACGGGATCAATGTGATCGGTATAGACTGCCATATCGGCTCTCAGCTCACGACCTCCGACCCCTTCGGGGAGGCGGTGCGGCGGTTGATGGATCTGGTGAGCAGGATCGAGGAGGAAGGTATCCTTATCGGGTTTGTGGATGTCGGAGGTGGTCTGGGAATTACCTATGATACGGAATCTCCGCCACTTCCCTCCGATTACGCCCGAACCATCCTTGAGGCCATGGGCGGCGGAGACAGGACCCTGATCCTGGAACCCGGGCGCGTCATCGTCGGCAACGCCGGTATTCTGGTAACCAGGGTCCTGTACAGGAAAAAAGGAGCCTCCAAGAACTTCGTCATTGTCGATGCGGCCATGAACGACCTCATCCGTCCCAGCCTGTACGACGCCTACCAGAAAATCGTGACCGTCAAGGAATCCGACCGAGCCGAGGAGCTGGCCGACGTGGTCGGTCCCATCTGTGAATCAACCGACTTTCTGGGCCGTGATCTCATGCTGCCATCTCCGGAAGAGGGGGAGCTTCTGGCCGTCATGAGTGCCGGCGCCTACGGGTTCCCCATGTCTTCCCAATACAATTCCCGGCCCCGGGTCGCCGAGGTGATGGTCAGGGATGACAGGTTCAAGGTCGTCCGGAAACGGGAAACATACGAGGATCTGATAAGGGGAGAACGATTTTTCGCGGACTAGAATCCAGCATGCAGGAGCCGGGAGGAAGACTTGGATCTAGTCATTCTACAAGATACGGTCTCCTGTATCCTGGATTGTTGACTCAGGAATAAATAAGGACGTATGCCATGGATTTTCCCATCCCATTCGCGAAGATGAGCGGAGCCGGGAACGATTTTATCATCATCGACAACCGGTACGGCACGGTCACCGATGATGAGATGCCTTTACTCGCCGCTCGTGCCTGCCGGAGGGGACAGTCGGTGGGAGCCGACGGTCTGGTCCTCATCGAGGACGATCCGGAGCTGGATTTCGCCTGGAAGTTCTTCAACTCGGACGGCAGCGTGGCCGAGATGTGCGGTAACGCGGCCAGGTGCGCCGCCCGCCTCGCTTTCCTCGACGGCATGGCCGGGCGAGAGCTGTCCTTCAGGACCATCGCAGGCCCTATCCGGGCCGCGGTTAACGACACCACCGTGAAGGTCCAGCTAACCCGGCCCCATGGCCTGATACCCTCTTTTACCTTTGAACTTGCAGGAGGACGGGAGGTAAAGGCCGGTTTCGTCGACACCGGGGTACCACATACGATCATTACCGTTACCAGGGAGGATCTGGCGGGGATCGACGTGGAAAAAACCGGGAGAGAGATCCGTTTCCACCCCTGTTTTGCCCCCGCGGGGACAAACGCGAACTTCGTCAGTATCCGGGGGACGAACTCTATCGATATCCGCACTTACGAGCGGGGGGTCGAGGCTGAAACCCTTGCGTGCGGCACGGGCGCCGCAGCAGCGGCGCTGATGACCACAGTCTGGGAACTCACGTCCCCACCTGTAACGGTGGTGACGCGTAGCGGGGACCGCCTTTTGATCCACCCCGATCCTTCCGATCCGGGGCGCGGAGAACTTTTCATGGAAGGCGCCGCCTCCCTCGTATACCGGGGGCAGCTGACCGAAGAAACGATCTTGGGAGGTTGACAATGTTTACAGGAGCTTTCACCGCACTTGTAACTCCGCTCAAAAAAGGTATGTTCGATCCGGAGGCGCACGAAAAACATATCGATTTTCAGATCGAGGCGGGTATCAACGGCCTGGTTCCCTGCGGCACAACCGGGGAAGCCTCCACCCTGAGCCACGACGAGCACGTGGAGGTGGTCCGCTTCACCGTGGCCCATGTGAACGGCCGGGTACCGGTGATCGCGGGATCGGGTTCTAATTCCACCAGCGAGGCCCTCGGACTGACCAGGAGGGTCCAGGCAGCGGGGGCCAACGCATGCCTCATGATCACCCCTTACTACAACAAACCGACTCAGGAGGGCCTTTTCCGGCACTTCTCAACCATTGCCGAACAGGTTGACATCCCCATAATCCTTTACAACGTCCCCGGACGGACCGGAGTCAACATGTTGCCTGAAACGGTGGCCCGGCTTGCCCGGATCCCCAACATCGTCGGGCTCAAAGATGCCACGGCGGATCTGAAACAGGCCAGCTACACCTTCCAGATGGTTCCGGAGGATTTCATCATCCTGTCCGGGGAGGATGCTCTGGTATACCCCCTGATGGCCATCGGAGGGCGCGGGGTCATCTCGGTGGTATCCAATGTCGCGCCGGGGGAGATGTCCGGGATGTGCCGCCGCTACCTCGAGGGTGACATCGACGGCGCACGGGCTCTGCACCACCAACTCCTGCCCCTTTGCGATGCCATGTTCACCGAGACCAATCCGATACCGGTCAAGGGAGCCCTTGCCATGATGGGCCGGATGAGCGACGAGGTCCGCCTTCCCCTGGTACCCCTTTCCGAGAAAGCATCCATCCGGGTGCGGGAGGCCATCACTGATTTCGGCCTCCTCGAAAGCTGAGGTCCCGCCATGATAAGAGCCGTTGTGGCGGGCGCCTGCGGACGTATGGGAGCCGCCATCATCGGGGCCCTGGACTCCACTGAGGGTGTCGAGCTGTCTGGAGCCATCGAAAGAGCGGGACATCCCTGTTTTGGGAAAGAGGGGGAACTGAGGGAAGTGGTGGGCAAGAAAGGAATCCTTGTCGTCCCCGATCCCGTTTCCCTGCCGGCCCCCTTTGACGTCCTCATCGATTTCACGACACCGGAAGGAACGCTGGAAAACATCGGGTTTTGCGCCGACAACCAAATTCCGGCGGTGGTGGGAACAACAGGCCTTTCCGGGGAACAGCGAGACACCCTTCGTTCAATGGCGAGCCGGGTCCCCGTCGTTTTTGCCCCGAACATGAGCGTCGGTGTCAACCTTCTTTTCAAGCTGGCGGCAACCGCGGCCTGTGTTCTGGGCGATTCCTATAACGCCGAGATCGTGGAAACCCACCACAGGATGAAGAAGGATGCACCCAGCGGCACCGCTATCCGCCTGGCAGAAGCCGTAGCCGAGGCTAGGGGACGGAGCCTCGACGGGAACGCCGTCTACGCGAGGCACGGCATAGTCGGTGAACGAACCCAAACCGAGATCGGGATCCAGACCCTCCGAGCCGGGGACATCGTGGGGGAGCACACGCTCCTGCTTGCCGGTCCGGGGGAGCGGATCGAGTTGACGCACAGGGCCCACAGCAGGGATAACTTTGCCCGCGGGGCTGTGCGCGCGGCCCAGTGGGTAATCAACCAGGAACCGGGGCTGTATTCCATGGGAGATGTACTTGGGATAAAATAGGTCCAACGTGCAACGTTTAACGTCCAACGAGATCTCAGATACATTAACCTTCCGGGTATTGGAGGACCATCATTCCTGGAGTCCAATGTTTGAAGTCGTTTCCTCAAAAAACCGAATTGTGAAAACATAAATCGCGCCCTCCCGTTGGACGTTGGACCTTGGACCTTGGACGAAAAAAGAAAGGATCTACAATGAAGATCGTTCAAGCCGACCGGTTAAAGGCCCTTCCTCCCTACCTTTTTGCCGAGTTGGACCGAATGAAGGCGGAAGTGGCCGCCAGGGGCATCGATATCATCAGCCTCGGAATTGGGGACCCCGACCTTCCTACACCGTCCCACATTATCGAGCGTTTGAAGGCGGCCGTGGATAATCCAAAGCATCACCAGTACCCCAGTTATGAGGGGATGCCGGCTTTTCGCGAAGCGGTCGCCACATGGTACTCGAACCGGTTCACGGTTGGACTGGACCCCGAGGTGGAAGTGGTGTCCCTCATCGGTTCGAAGGAGGGGATCGCCCACGCCCCCCTCGCCTTTGTCAACCCCGGTGATATTGTCCTGTGTCCCGACCCGGCCTACCCGGTCTACAGTATTGGAACCCTTTTCGCCGGGGGAGAAGTCCATGTCATGCCCCTCCTTGAGGACAACGCCTTTCTCCCGGAACTCGGGGCCATTCCACCCGAGATCAGGAAACGGGCAAAACTCATGTTCCTCAACTATCCGAACAACCCTACATCCGCGTGCGCCACCAGGGGGTTTTTCGAGGAAGTCGTTGAGTTCGCGAGGGAGAACGAGATCCTGGTGTGCCACGACGCCGCGTATACGGAAGTCTACTTCGATGACAAGAAACCCCTGAGTTTCCTTCAAATCCCCGGCGCCTCCGAGGTCGCCATCGAGTTCAATTCCCTGTCCAAACCGTACAACATGACGGGGTGGCGCATCGGCTGGGCCTGCGGAAACGCCGAGGCTATCCAGGCTGTCGGCAGGATCAAAACCAACATCGATTCGGGCATTTTCCAGGCTGTGCAGGAGGCCGGGATCGAGGCCTTGACAGGGGATCAGAATCCCCTTTCCGGGCTGAGGGACACATACAGAACCCGCCGCGATATGGCGTGTGATTTTCTCTCGGGCATGGGTTTTGCCTTTGAGGTTCCGAGGGCCACGTTCTACCTCTGGGTGAAGACCCCCGGTGGTCAGTCCTCCGCTCAGTTTGCCGGACGGATCCTGACCGAGACGGGCGTTGTCCTCACCCCCGGAAACGGGTTTGGTCAATACGGGGAAGGTTATTTCCGCATTTCCCTGACAATCAGCGAGGACCGGCTTTCGGAAGCATTGTCACGCATCGAAGCCGTTAAGTGGTAAATTGGGGAAAAAAGAGATCGCGTACATCGGGCTTGGCAGCAACGAGGGGGACAGAACCTTCTTTATCGCCGACGCCGTCAACAGAATCGGGGGGTTACCCGGACTCAGTATCCTGGCCCTGTCACCGCTTTATGAAACCGTTCCCGTTGACGTCGCCGGGGGCCCCTTTATCAATGCTGTGATCATGGTTGAAACCGGGATGGGCCCTCACCGGCTGCTGGGAAGCCTGCTGGAAATTGAAGCCGGGTTGGGAAGGGTCCGGAGCGGCCCGGGCCCCATGCCGAGGAACATCGACCTTGACCTCCTTCTGTACGGAGACAGGTTGATCAGGGAAAAAGGCCTGGTTATTCCCCATCCGCGGATGGCGGACCGCAGGTTCGTTCTGGAACCGCTGTCCCGGATCGCCCCGGATCTCCGGATGCCTTTCTCGGACAAAACCGTCGCCGAGGCGGCCGGTCTCCTGAGGGCCCAACGCCCGGAGCAGGGGATCAGGAGGATCGGGAATCTCGAGAGGGTTCGGGCGAATAGGGCGAAAGGCGGGATGAAGGTCCTGCCTTGACCATATTTTTCCTCTAGCGTTATAATGGAGTTTAATTGATGGCGGACAAAAGGTACATCGTCGTCGAAGGACCCATCGGCGTTGGGAAAACAAGCCTGGCTCAGATGCTGGCCGAGGAATACGGCTGCCGGGCTGTTCTGGAGAAAGTCACCGAGAACCCGTTCCTGCCCAGGTTCTACAGCAACCCGGCGACCTATGCCTTTCAGACGCAGATGTTCTTCCTCCTGAGCAGATATCAGCAGCAGCGGGAACTCGCACAGCCCGAACTGTTCAGCCAGAATGTCGTTTGTGATTACCTGTTCGCCAAGGACAGGATTTTTGCTTCGGTCAACCTGGACGAGGATGAGCTGGTTCTCTATCAGCAGATCTACTCCCTGCTGGACCAGAGGATTCCGAAGCCCGACCTTGTCATATTCCTTCAGTCCCCGAGCGAAGTGCTCGGGCAGCGTATCCGGATGAGAGGCCGAAGCTACGAAAGGGATATCAACCGGGAGTACATCGAAGCGGTCAACGAAGCCTACAACCGGTTCTTTTTTAATTTCGATGAAACACCCCTTCTGATCATCAACACCTCCGAGGTGGACTTTGTCAGGAGGCCCGAGGACTTCAAGGACCTTGTCCGGGAGATCCAGAGGATGAAGAAGGGGGTCCAGTTTTACGTGCCGCTCGGATCCGTTTAACACGGACCGGGACGGGGTGATCTTTTTTCTCCTGCCTTTTGGCAGAGGGCCCCGTCTGAGGATGGGGTTTTTTTATTGAGGATTGAGAATTGGGGATTGAGAATCAAAGTTTGAGAGTTCGAGAGTTTGAAAGTTTGAAAGTTGTAATTTGGGTTTGAAGTTTGCGGTTTGAAGTTACGGGTAAAGATCCGTGATTAGTGATTGGAAAAACTCCATTACCAATTACCAGTCACCATTCACTGGATTTTTTTGGAATATGAAATTTGGAATTTGAATTTTTCAACAGGGAGTCTGAAATTCGCTATGGACGAAAAAATCACGGTGAACACAATCAGGGCAATGAAAGGCAGTCAGCCCATCGTTATGCTGACCGCTTACGACTATCCAAGCGCCCTTTATGCCGACAGGTCCGGGGCCCAGGTCATCCTCGTGGGTGACTCCCTCGCTCAAGTTGTGCTCGGCTACGACAACACCCTCCCGGTAACGATAGATGAGATGCTCCATCACACCCGGGCCGCCGGCCGTGGCTGCAACCGGGCCTTTCTCGTTGCCGATATGCCCTTCGGTTCCTACCAGGAAAGCCCGGTCCGGGCGTTCGGTAACGCGTGCCGTTTCCTCAAGGAAACCTCCGCCCAATCGGTCAAACTGGAAGGTGGCGTCACAATGGCGGAAACGATCCGTTACCTCGTGGACCGATCGATCCCTGTCATGGGACATGTGGGGCTTACCCCCCAATCGTTTCACCAGATGGGAGGCTACAAAATCCAGGGACGGGGAGAGGAAGGCCTGAGGACCCTCATGAACGACGCAAGGGCCGTGCAGGAGGCTGGCGCCTATAGCCTCGTTCTGGAAGGGATTCCGGCCGAAGCGGCCAGGGTTATCACCGGGGAACTGCGAATTCCCACCATCGGTATCGGCGCCGGCCCTCACTGCGACGGGCAGGTTCTGGTTTCCAACGACCTCCTTGGTATCTATGACCAGTTCGTTCCCAAATTCGTCAAGAAATACGCCCAGATCGGCCAGACGATGGAGGAAGCGTTCAAGAAGTTCTTCGATGAGGTCACCGAAGGAAAGTTTCCGGGGAAGGAACATTCCTACGAATGAGAATGCAGGATGTAGAATGCAGAACACAAAATGGGCAACAAGATTCTACGTTCTACATCCTACCTTCTACATTCTGAGAAAACCATGAAGATAGTAACGGGAATCACCAACATGCAGGAACACTCAAACGGCCTGAGGGAACAGCGGGCCAGGGTGGGTTTTGTCCCGACAATGGGGTTCCTGCACGAGGGCCACATGAGCCTCATTCGCAGGGCCAGGGAGGAAAACGACGCCCTGGTCGTCAGCATCTTCGTTAACCCGACCCAGTTCGGCCCAGGCGAGGATTTTGGATCCTATCCGCGGGACATGGAAAACGATTCGGCCCTTTGCCGGGAAGCGGGATGCGACGTTCTTTTCACACCTTCGGCCCCGGAGATGTACCCGGAAAACTCGAGGACGGTCGTTTCCGTAGCGCAGCTCACTGAAGGCCTTTGCGGAGCTTCCCGCCCCGGGCATTTTGACGGGGTCAGCACCATTGTTGCCAAGCTTCTGAACATCGTCAAACCCGACAGGGCCTATTTCGGGCTGAAGGATTTCCAGCAGTACATTATCATTGACCGAATGGTCCGGGACCTGAATATGGACATCGATATTATCGGGCTCCCCACCGTCCGGGAACCCGACGGGCTTGCAATGAGCAGCCGCAACAGTTATCTGACCGGGAAAGAGAGAGAGAGTGCCCTTTCCCTTTCACGATCCCTTGATCTAGCGAGGCGGATCGTCGCCGGCGGCACACGGGAGGCCCAGGCGGTTATCACCGCGGTCAGAGAAACCATCGAATCCGAGCTCGCCACAAGGATCGATTATGTCTCCGTGGTTCACCCGGAGGATTTAACTCCGGTTCGGACTATAGGGGACCGGGCTCTTCTCGCCCTTTCCGTTTTCGTTGGAAAGGCGAGGCTTATCGACAACACAATCCTCACTTGCAATTCCGGAACAAAGCCGGAATAACGGTTTTCAGGAGGATAAGACCATGAAGTACACTATGCTGGCGGGCAAAATCCACAGGGCCACGGTCACGGACGCGAACCTCGACTACGAGGGTTCCATCACCGTGGACCCGGACCTCCTGGAGGCAGCCGGGATGCCGATCTTCGCCCAGGTCCAGATTTACAATATAACCAACGGAGAGCGTTTCGAAACCTACACCATGCTGGGAGCGAGGGGATCGGGGGGGATGGTAGTCAACGGGGCCGCGGCCCACAAGGTTTCCAAGGGCGACCTGATCATCGTCGCCTGTTATGTCCAGGTCAAATCGAAAGACGCCGAAAATCACAGGCCTTCCCTGGTCTACGTGAACGGGAAAAACGAGATCACCCGGATAAAAAAGGGTTAAGGGCTTTTCCCCATCCCACATCGGGGAAGGAAGGGAACCATATGGCATCAGGGTTTACGGAACTGGAAGGTATCACCGCCGATGCGGGCATCAATGCCTGGGGCGACACCCTCGAGGAAGCGTTCACGGGGGCTGCGGAAGGTTTGGCGTCCCTGCTTGCGGATCTCCCCGAGAGCAGTCTGAAAGAGAACGCCCCGGTTACGGTAAGGGGTGAAAACCTGTCCTCCCTTCTCGTTGGATTCCTCAATGAACTGATCTTCCTGGAGGAAACGCAGGGCCTGATCCCGGGAAAAATCAAACGGCTCTGGATAAATGGGAACAACCTCTTTGCGACGGTACTGTGCGCCAAGAGCGGCTCCGTCGATCCCTCGGAGAGATCTCATGTCAAAGCCGCTACCTACCATGGGCTCGAGATCGACCAATCCGGTGACAGGATCGAGATCAAGGTGATATTTGACGTGTAGGAAAAACGGTCCAATATCCAGGATTCGAAATCCAAGAGGGCTTTAATCCGCCACCCTTATACCCTAATCCTGTTTTCGTTTCCGGATCCCTGATCTTGAATCTTGAATCTCCTATCCTGGATCTTGGGTCCTGGATATTGAATT
This sequence comes from uncultured bacterium, assembly GCA_965603295.1. Taxonomy (GTDB): domain Bacteria; phylum BMS3Abin14; class BMS3Abin14; order BMS3Abin14; family BMS3Abin14; genus JAFGWO01. The sequence continues at coordinate 24,617 of CBFDCL010000027.1, forward strand.
CGTATCCCAGGTAATTTTCATGTCGAACGTTCCTATCAAAAAAACCGCCGATTACAGGTACGAGGTCCCCATTGGATCTGTTCCGGGGATGCGCGTCCCGGGCGTTATCTTCGCCAACGACCTTCTCATGAAGGGCATCCGGAACGATCAGAGCGCGCGCCAGGTGGCCAACGGCGCCACCCTCCCCGGGATCGTGAGGGCATCCATGGCCATGCCGGACATGCACTTCGGATACGGTTTGCCCATCGGGGGCGTGGTGGCCACCGATGTTGATGCGGGAGGGATCATCTCCCCGGGCGGGACAGGTTACGACATCAACTGCGGGGTCCGGATGGCTGTGACGAACCTGGACAGGGAAGAGTTGGCGGAGAGAGACCGCCTGAAGGGCCTTGTGGAGTCCCTCTTTTCCCGTGTTCCTTCGGGAGTGGGTTCGAAGGGGCCCAGAAAACTCAGCCGCAAGGAAATGGAAAAGGTCCTCACCGAAGGGGCGAAGTGGGCTGTCAAGCAGGGTCTCGGCGAACCGGAGGACCTTCTCCATACGGAAGAGGAAGGCTGCATGGAGGGGGCGGATCCGGCTGCGGTAAGCACCAGGGCGATGCAGCGAGGAGCTCCTCAGCAGGGCACCCTCGGCTCGGGGAACCATTTCGTGGAGGTTCAATACGTCGAGGAGGTTTTTGACAGCCCGGCCGCGGAAGCGTTCGGCGTTCGTCCCGGACAGATCGTTATCATGATCCATTCCGGTTCCCGGGGTCTGGGCCACCAGGTCTGCACCGACGCTCTGGAAGAGATGAACCGGGCCGTTCGACGACATGACATCAGGCTGCCCGATCCGCAGCTCGCGTGCGCTCCGTTCTCCTCACCGGAGGGACAGGATTACTGGAAGGCCATGAAGTGCGCCGCCAACTATGCCTGGGCGAACCGGCAGTACCTTATGCACCAGGTCCGGGAAACCCTGCTGGGGTTCTTCCGGATTGGCCCGACGGATCTCGGTTTTCGACTCGTTTACGACGTCGCACACAACATCGTAAAGCTGGAGGAGCACGAGGTGGACGGGGAAAAACTCATGCTCGCCGTCCACCGCAAAGGGGCGACCCGCTCCTTCCCTCCCGGGCACCCGGATGTCCCGGAAAGGTATCGTCCCTACGGACAGCCCGTGATCATCCCCGGTGACATGGGGACGTCATCCTATCTTTTAAGGGGAACCGAGGGAGGGATGAAGGAGACCTTCGGCAGTTCGTGTCACGGAGCGGGAAGGGTCCTGTCCCGGCGCGCGGCCATCAGGGCCGCCAGGGGAAGGTCGATCCACCGGGAACTTGAGGATACGGGTGTCCACGTCCGCGCTGTGGGGAAAATGTCCCTCAAGGAAGAGATGCCGGAAGCCTACAAGGATGTATCGGAAGTGGTGGATGTGGTCCACAAGGCCGGGATCGCAAAGAAAGTGGCCAGGATGCGTCCCCTTTGCGTAATTAAAGGATAGAAAATCAGTTCCGAGTCCAGAGAAGAACAAGTTTAACGTTTAACGTGAACCAGGGTGATTCGTGATTAGTGATTGGTGACTGGTAAGGCAGTCCAAAGCCCAATGCC
>CBFDCL010000028.1:0-25627 GCA_965603295.1 uncultured bacterium
AGGCCGGTGTTTTGTCAAGGGGAGAGGGTAGAAACAATTGAGAATTGAGAATTGAGGATTGAGAATTGAAGATTGCAGTTTGAAAGTTTGAGAGTTTGAAAGTCTGAGAGTCAATGTTTGAAGTTATGAAATGAATCCAAGAACCAAGGAAAAACACGTTAAACATGGAACGTTACACGTTGAACTTGCGTTCTTCCTCCGCGTCCCCGCCTGCCCTGAGCAAGCGTTAGCTGGTCGAAGGGCGTCCCCGCATCTGACTCTTCCCCCCGTCACCGAGTCACCGTGTCTCCGGGTCGGCTCTCCTCCTCGGAACCCTGGAACCTGGACTCTTTTTTCCATCAGGCCGTGCAGTGCTTTTCGTCGGAATCCCCTTTTATTCTCATAGCTTTATCTGTTATATTTTCTTGATAGTTTCGCGTTTCAAAGGAGGATAGATGAAAGTCAGGAAAGCTGTTATCCCGGCAGCCGGCGTTGGCACACGTTTCCTCCCTGCAACCAAAGCGATCCCCAAAGAACTTATCCCCATCGTCGATCGCCCCATTATCCACGAGGTTGTGGCGGAAGCGGTTCAGTCGGGCATTAACGACCTGGTGCTTGTCACGGCCGCGGGAAAATCCGCGATAGAAAACTATTTTGACATAGACCAGGCTCTCGAAAGGTTCCTTTTGGAAAAAGAGAAGCATGAGATGCTCGATGAGGTTTGTCGGGTGTCGAGAATGGTGCAGGTGGCCACCGTCCGGCAGAAAGAGCCGCGCGGACTGGGGCATGCTATCTTATGCGCACGCGATGTTGTCGGTCCGGAACCGTTTGCGGTGATGCTTCCCGATGAACTCATGGACGGGCAAGTGCCCTGTTTAAAACAACTTTTAAACCATTTTGTGAAAACAGGAAGATCGGTCATCGCTTTGCAGGAAGTGCTCCCATCCGAGACCGACAAGTACGGGATCATCGATGGAGAACCAACGGGCGAGGGTACATACAGAATCCGGAAGGTGGTGGAGAAACCACCGGCGGGCACCGCTCCCACCAACATGGCCGTTATTGGACGTTACATTCTCGTCCCCGGGATCTTCACGCTTCTGGAAACCCAGGAGCCGGATGCCGGCGGGGAAATCCAGCTCGCGGATGCCCTTGACGGCCTGGCGCAGGCCGGTGAGTTGGACGGTCTTGTCTTTCAGGGTGTCAGACACGATGCCGGTGACAAACTCGGCTTCCTTATGGCCACGGTTCACTACGGCCTGAAGAACGAGAACCTCGGTCCCGCGTTTCTTCGATACCTGAGGAACAAAGTGAAGGATCTGGGGGAGGAATGAAAAGACGGCGGGACTATGTGTGGGATTCAGGTTGGACAATGACCCTGTTCGGACGCCTGGTCCATGGTGTTTCCGGGAGACTGCCCGCCGTGCCGGAATCCGCGGGCGAGACCTCCGAGCCGGCAATGGATATCTTTGAGGACAGCCGGAACGTGATCATCGAGATCGAGGTCCCCGGACTGAGCCAGGATGATCTTCAGGTCCAGATCGACGAGGGCCGTCTCAGCGTTGAGGGGTACAAGAAGAGCGAAAGGGACAGCAGCTGCTTGAATTATCTCTGTCTCGAACGTCAATTCGGTGTGTTCAGAAGGGTCGTGCAGCTCCCGAAGTCGGTGGACACATCCTCCGTGCACGCATCCCTTTTTGACGGGATCCTCAGGATCACCCTGCCCCGGGTTTCGGAGAGGCGAGGGGGCGCTGTCAAAGTTCCCATAGAGCATGACTTTTTCCCGCCCGAAGAGGAAAACCGATGAGTGAGGAAAAGAAGGGATTGCCCATGATGCAAAGCGAGGGACCGGAGGAGAACTCCCGGAAGAGCCAAGAGGGGATGGATATCCCCGATTCCCTGCCCCTTTTGCCCATCCGTGACATCGTTGTTTTTCCCTATATGATCGCGCCTCTTGTCGTGGGAAGGGAAAAATCCATCCGTGCTCTTGACGAAGCCCTGAAGCAGAATCGGCTTATCTTCCTGGCCGCCCAGCACCAGGGGGAGATCGAGGAGCCCGGTACGGGGGATGTTCATCACCTCGGCACGGTCAGTGTCATCGTGCGGATGCTGAAAACGCCCGATGGCAAGGCCAAAATCCTCGTTCAGGGCCTTCAAAGAGCCCGTGTCCGGGAGTTCCTCCAGACCGATCCCTATTTCTCCGTCAGCATGGATCTTGTACGCGAGGGGGCGGCCGAGCCCCAGAACGTCCAGGTTGAGGCCATGGTCCGGACCACCAGGGAAGCGTTTTTCAAAGCGGTTCAGCTGGGAAAGCCGGTTCCCCCGGATGTCCTTTCGGTGGCGGAAAGTGTGGATGATCCGGGTCGCCTGGCCGATCTTGTCGGTTCCAGCCTGGAACTCGGACTTCAGGATTCACAGAAGGTGCTGGAAACCGTCGACCCCTTTGAAAGGCTGGCCTATGTCCACGAGATCCTGGACCGGGAGGTCAAGGTTCTCGAGATACAGCAGAAGATTCAGGATCAGACCCAGGAGGAACTGTCTAAAACACAACGGGATTATTATCTCCGCCAGCAGATGAAGGCCATCCAGCAGGAACTCGGAGACAAGGATGAACGGGAGGAAGAGATTCAGGAGTTCCGCTCCCGCGTGAAAAAAGCCGGAATACCCGCCGATGTCCGGGCCGATGTAAATAAACAGATCGATCGCCTCGCGAAGATGCATCCCGATTCGGCTGAAACCGCAACTCTCAGGACCTACCTCGAGTGGATGGTGGAGATTCCTTGGAAGAAGTCTACCAAGGACCTTCTGGATCTGAGGGCCGCTTCCAGGGTTCTTGACGCGGATCATTATGACCTGGAGAAGATCAAGGAGAGGATCCTGGAATACCTGGGTGTGCTCAAACTGAAAAAGGAGCTGAAAGGGCCGATCCTGTGCCTGGTGGGTCCCCCGGGTGTTGGAAAGACCTCCCTGGGCCGCTCCATTGCCAGGGCCATGGGCCGGGAATTCGTCCGAATGTCCCTGGGTGGCGTCCGTGATGAGGCGGAAATCCGTGGGCACCGGAGAACCTACGTCGGAGCTCTCCCCGGGAGGATCATCCAGGGGATGAAACAGGCCGGTTCACGCAACCCTGTTTTCATGCTGGACGAGATCGACAAGCTGGGAGCCGATTTCCGGGGAGACCCGTCCTCGGCGCTTCTCGAGGTCCTGGATCCGGAACAGAATCACAGTTTCCGGGACCACTATCTGGCAGTTCCCTATGATCTTTCCGCGGTCATGTTCATTGCCACCGCCAACGTGGCCGATCCCATACCCCAGGCGTTAAGAGACCGGATGGAGATCATTCAACTTGCCGGATATACTTCCGTGGAGAAAAACCACATCGCGGTGAGGTATCTCATTCCACGTCAGATGGAAAGGAACGGTATCTCCCCGAAGAGCTTCTCCCTGTCTGGCGGGGCGTTGGACAGGATCATCCTCGAATACACCATGGAAGCGGGCGTCCGGAACTTAGAGCGTGAAATCGGAAGCGTGTGTCGAAAGGTGGCGAAACAGCTGGCCATGGGGAAAAAGGGCCGCACAACCGTCACAGCCCGGAACCTGGAGCGTTTTCTGGGCGCACCCCGGTTCCAGGGTGCCATACGGGAGGATGCGGCGAGGACAGGCGTTGCCGTCGGGCTGGCCTGGACCCCCGTGGGCGGGGAGACCCTGAACATTGAGGTCTCCGCGGTCAAGGGAAAAGGCTCTCTCACCCTGACCGGATCGCTGGGCGATGTCATGAAGGAGTCCGCACAGGCCGCTTTGAGCTATATCCGTTCACGGTCAGAAAGCCTCGGCCTTTCACCCCGGGACATTCTCGAGGGGGATGTCCATGTTCATGTCCCATCCGGTTCCACTCCCAAGGACGGTCCTTCGGCGGGTATCGCCATAACCGTTGCCATGATCTCGGCCCTCCTGAACAGGCCGCCCCTTGACGCTGTCGCGATGACCGGTGAGATTACCCTTACCGGCCGGATCCTTCCCATCGGCGGTCTGAGGGAGAAACTTCTGGCGGCAAAAAGGGCTTTCATCAAACGTGTGGTTATCCCGGATCGAAACAGGCCGGACTTGAAGGAAATCCCCCCATATGTGACAAAGGGGATGGAGATTATTTCCGTTTCGAACATGGATGAAGCCATAGAGGCTGTATTCGGCAAAGGTGCGCTGCGGAAGAAAACCGGGAGTGCAGGAAAGACCGGCTCCGCGAAAAAAAGGACCCCCAATGCAAGGAAGTGAAGAGCAGCAGATAGGTCCGATTCTCGTCGTTGACGACGAGAAGTTTTTCCAGGATCTGCTCGCGGGCATCCTCCGGGAGGAAGGCTACGAAGTTGATGTCGTGGGTTCCGGGGAGCAGGCCCTGGAGGCCTGCAGTGAAGGCCGGTACAAAGTGGTGGTCATGGACCTTGTGCTGCCGGACATTGTCGGAACGGAGGTCCTCGCCCGGGTGCGTGAACAGGATTCCGAGATCGCGGTGATCATGGTAACGGCCTATGCAAGCATGGAAAGTGCCATCGAGGCGCTCAAGGCCGGGGCTTATGACTATATTAAGAAGCCTGTCGTGAGGGAGGATCTGATCCATGCGGTGGAGAGGGCCATTGAAAGGCAGGTCCTTTCCGTCCGGAACCGGCATCTCGTTCTGCAGTTGGAAGCCCGCATTGAGGAGATGAAGGCCATGAGCCGGGAGAAGGAGGAGGTCTTCCGGATCCTCGACGAAGGCCTCGTGATCATGGAGGATAACGGTCGCATCTTCGACCTTAACCCCAAAGCGGTTCAACTTCTCGGCGCAGACGATATGCCCCTCGCGGGAACGGTATTTTTTGAAACGGCTTTTCCCCTGCCGGAAGGTTTCCTCGAGGCGGTTCGGCAGGGAGAGGGACAGCCGGTGCGGTCCATGGTTCGATTCCCGGAGACGGGAAGCGCAGCCCGCGAGATCGAACTGGTTGGTCTCACAATGCGCCGAGGTTCGGCCGCCCCCCGCTACCTTCTGGGGTTCAGAGATCTTACGGGTATCCGGGACCTGGAGAAGAACCGGGAGGAGTTCCTGGCCATTGTCTCTCACGATCTGCGTACACCCCTGACTTCCCTCAAGGGGTTCATTGAGGTCCTGGTGAACGGGGAATACGATTCGGAGGGAAAACTTCGGGAATACCTTGGAATCCTCGACTCCGAAGCGGATAGAATGATATCCCTGATCAATGACCTCCTGGACCTCGGACGTCTCGAATCCGGGAAAATGGATCTGCACATCGAACGGTTGTCACTGACCGACCTGGTCACGTACGCCATGCGCAGCATGGAAGGACTCGCGAGCCGGAAGGGGGTTTCGTTGACCCTGGTTCCGGGCGGCGGCGATCTTGCCGTCGCGGCGGACCGCAGGAGACTTTTACAGGTCCTGGTCAACCTGTTTTCCAACGCCATCCAGTTTTCCCCTGAAGGGGGTACGGTGGAAACGGTCCTGCGAAGGGCAAACGGCTCCGCGTTCATCGAGGTTTCCGATGACGGTCCGGGTGTTCCGTCCGAGCAAAGGGACCTTATTTTCGAGAAATATCACCAGACGGAGAAGGGGGCCCGGGGCGGGGGGAAAGGAAGCGGTCTTGGGCTCGCCATCGTAAAAAGGATCATGGATCTCCATGGGGCCGACATTACCCTGGAGGGACGCGGGGATCGGGTGGGCAGCCGTTTCGTCATAAGGATGGCTGCTGAAGAGAAGGGGAACACCCCATGAGCCGCAGAATCCTCGTCGTTGACGACAGTCCGTTCATCCAGGAGTTGGTAAAGGATATCCTGACCCGGTCGGGCTTTGAAGCGACCACGGCCATGAACGGCCACGAGGCCATGGTTGCTATCGGGGAAGACCCTCCCGACCTTGTACTTCTGGATATTATCATGCCGGAGATGAGCGGTTATCAGGTGTGCCGCCTTATCCGCAACGATGAGAGACTCAAAGCCCTCCCCGTCGTGATGATGACCGCCAAGGACACACAGAAAGATCGTTTCTGGGGTCTGGAGGTGGGAGCGGACGCTTACATCACCAAACCCATTGAGGAGCAGAGCCTCCTGGAGACCGTTTCATCTTTGCTAAAGGAGGAGCGCGAGCCGACCCGGCCGGTGAGCCCTGAAGAACTCACCAGTGAGACGCTGAAAGGGCGCGCTGACGACATCCTGGAGCGCAAGCTCCTGGAACTTACAATCATTACTGAAACTGGAAAGTTATTCACCTACCTGGATCGTCCCGACGCTCTCCTGAGCAATGTCCTCGGCCTGATATGCCAAGTCGTCGATTACGACCTGGGTGCGATTTTTGTGGCCCTGCCAGCGGCTTCGTCCAAGTTCGTCGCTTTCAGATACCGGAACGACCCTCTGAAGATCTCCAAGAAGGTGATCATTAAAAGGGGTGTGGAAACACTTGCCAAATCCAGGAACCTCGGCACCGACCTCCTTTCGGGGTTGAAGACAAGACTCATCGAGGAATCCGAACTCGGGAAGGAAGGGGGCCGGAAACCGGTCTCATCGGAACTCGAGGTCACCCTTCGATCTTCCCGGGGAATTCTGGGCAACATCATGCTCTTTTCCAGCCGGAAAGGGTTCTTTATCCGTGACGACCGTTCCCTCGTGGAGATGATCGCGGCCCAGCTTTCAATCCTGCTCGACAACGTTCAGCTGCTCCAGGACAGGGATCAACAGCTTTCCGTTCTGGAACTGGAGAAAAATCGGGTTGAAGCGATTCTCAGGAACATGGGGGAGGGCGTCATCGTCACCGACTGGTCGTACCGGATCATCCACGCCAACCCAATGGCCCTCCAACTCCTTGGTGTAGAGGATGATCTTGTGGGGCAGCATCTGTTCGATAAGATCCCCCAGAGCACTTTCAGCATTCTTCAGGAACAGAACATCGGTGTGAAGAACCCAACGTGGAACGTTCGGTTCAACTCCATCGGCGAAGAGTTCCCTCTCGTGGCCAGTGTCGCCGTCGTCGACGAAAAGGAAGAACAGACCCTCGGTCTCATCCTGCTCCTGAGGGACACCTCAGCAGAGCAGGAGATCGATCATCTCAAAAGCAAGTTCCTCGAAAACATTTCCAACCATCTCAGGAACCCCCTGACCTCGCTCAAGGGGTTCCTTGACCTTCTGTGGGAAGACTTCTATGAGCAGGCCCCGGCGCGCCAGAGGGAGTATCTCGATGTTATTTCGGAGGAAACTGCGAGACTCACGGAGATTGTCGAGGATCTCCTGAGCCTTTCCAGGATCGAACTGACCGACTTCCGCCTGACGCCGGAAAAATTTCCCGTTTCGGAGATCCTTATCAGTTCCCTGATTAACAACCAGGCCGCCGCCCAGGCAAGAGGCATCAACCTGAAATCGGAGATCGAGGAAGACCTTCCCCGGATCGCCGCGGACAAGGAGAGCCTCCTCGATGTTACCAACCGGCTGCTCTCGAACGCTATTAAATACAATCCGCCCGACAGCGAGGTGATCGTGGGGGCGGTCCTCGGGAATCGCGATGGGGCAGATGGTATGGTCGAGGTCTTTGTCCGGGATTACGGCCCGGGTGTGCCCGAGGAGAGAAAAGAGTCCATCTTCGAGAAATACCAGGAATACCATTTGTTCACCGACAGCGATTCCCCCGGTGTGGGGCTTGGTCTTCCCATATGTAAAAGGGTCGTTGAGATGAACGGTGGACGGATAAGTGTGGAACCCGCGGCAGGACGGGGAAGCCGTTTTTTCTTCACCGTCCCGGTTAAGTAAAATGCCGGTTCCTGAGCGGATCGGAGAGGATGGATGAACAGCCCGGGCTTCCCCTTCGAGCGCGATGAGCTGCAAGGCTTCCTGAAATCCCTTTCCCAGGTGACGGGCCTGAGCATCTCCTATTACCCTCCGGATTCCGACAGAGAGGAAATGGTCATCGGGGAATCTTCCTTCTGCCTCCAGTTAAAAGCCAACGTCCAAGGCGCCCGAAAGTGCCAGGCTTCCATGGAAGATCTCCGAAAAAGGGGGGCCAGGGACCAGCGTCCGGTGTTTGACCTTTGTTACGCCCGGATGGGTGAAGTGGCGGTCCCCCTGGTTTCATCGGACGGAACCGATCTGGGCTCCGTGGTGGCGGGCCAGGCCCTGATCCACGGCATGACCGAGGAACACAAGGAACACATCCGGGAACTTGCCGGTCAACTGTCCATCGAGGATACTGATTCCCTGATCTCATTCGCCAGTGAGGCCCCGGTGTTCACCCGCTCCCGCCTGGAGGCGTTCGGCGGTTTTATCCAGAACCAGCTCCTGGAAAAGGCCACCTCGCGCCATGCCATCGAGGATACGACGGAATTTCTGCTGCAGAAATATGAAGAGCTCATGTTTATGTACGCCGTCACCGAGACCATCACCCTAGACAGTGGGCACCAGAGGGCGTTCTCGGTCATCCTTGACAAGGGGATCCAGAAACTGGAAGCATCGTGGGGTCTGCTGGTCATGGCGGGGGAAGACCGTCGGGAGGATCTGGAGCTGCTCGAAACGGGGGGCGATCCGCCCCTGGGGAAGGAGGACAGGATCGGGGAAGACCTGTCCAGACAGATCCTGTCCTGCTCCGGACCCGCCATGATAAAATTGGACCCGGAATCCAGTTCGGATGAGGATCGCGTTCTCATCGTTCCTTTCAGGGTCAAGAACCTGAGGGAAGGGTATCTTGTTTTCGGATGCAAGGGAAAGATGACAGTCGAAGACGCGGACATGAGGTTCTCGGTTGCCCTTTCCCGCCAGGCATCTTCCGTTCTTTACGCCGTACACCTTTACCGGGAGCTCGCGGATCTTCTGTTTTCCACCTTGGGTGCGCTTTCATCGGCCATCGATGCTAAGGATCCGTATACACACGGACATTCCCGGAGGGTGGCCGATTTCGCCGTGCAGACGGCCCGCAGGCTGGGACACGATTCAAAATTCCTGACCATGTTGAAGATCGCCGGACAACTCCACGATTTCGGGAAGATAGGGGTCCGGGAGCACATCCTCACCAAGCAGGGCCGCCTTGATGATCGGGAGAGGAAAGCCATGGAGGAGCATCCTGTCATCGGAGCGCAGATCCTGGGAAGGTTCAAATCCTTCAACGAGATCGTACCGGGGATCCGGCACCATCACGAGCGGTATGACGGGGCCGGCTACCCCGACGGGATACGGGGGGAGGATATACCGATGGTAGGGAGGATCATTGCGGTGGCCGATGCCTATGATGCCATGACGACAAGCCGTCCCTACCGGGGTGAGCTCAGTCATAGGGACGCCCTCGAGGAGCTGAAAAAGAACGCGGGGTACCAGTTCGACCCTGCCGTCGTGAAGGCTTTTATCGAGGCCATCGGGGAGGGGAACCGTGGCTGAAAACATCCGGGCCAGAATCCTCATCGTTGATGACGAGGAAAATATCCGTCACCTGCTCCGTCTGGCTTTCGAGGAAGATTTTGAGGTTGTGGAGGCCCACGACGGGATGGACGCTTTTGAGAAGGCGATCAAGGTCAAACCCAGTATCATCCTTTCGGATATCATGATGCCCCGTCTCGACGGTTACGGTCTTTACCGGAAAATCCGATCACGTCCCGAGACCTCCTCCATTCCCTTTGTTTTCTTAAGTGCCAAAAAAGACGTGGACGAACGCGTCGTAGGGCTGGAGATGGGGGCCGATGACTATATTACGAAGCCCTTTTCGGTCAAGGAACTTAAGGCCAAGATCCGGTCTCTGACGAAAAAGATCCGGGATTTGGATGAACGGGGAAGTCTCGAGGGTCTTCTCAAGGAGGTGGACCTCATCGATGTCATCCAGCTCATCGAGATGGGACGAAAAACCGGGATGCTCCTCATTGAATCGCCTGCAGGGGACGGAAATATCTATTTTAATCAGGGATCACCGATCCATGCCCAAACCCTCAACTGGTCCGGGATCGAGGCGTTCAATACGATGCTTTCCTTCAAAGAGGGCCGATTCCGTCTTGACCAGCGTTCGGTGCCGGTGGAAACGAACATGGAGCAGGGAAGAGGCCAGGAGCTGCTGATGGAAGGGGTTCGTCTTTCCGACGAAATGCAGGAGGCTCAACGCAAGCTGCCTCCCCTGGAAACCGTCCTGGTGCCGGAGAAAAAGGCGGGCAAGGCGAAGGGGGATATGGCTCTCGTTGTGAGTGCATTCAAGGGCGGAGCGAGCATCTCCGGGGTTTTCAATCAGCTCAACCTCCCACCATACCGTTTTTTCCCCCTCGTGGATGTGGCGATCTCCGAAGGGTTTCTTGAGGGACCGACCGACACGGGCAAAAAAAGTGAACTGCTGCGAAGGATCAAGGCAGCCCTGGAAAAACTGTAAAGAGGTGTTCCCGTGATGATCCGATATATGATCCTTTCACCGTCCGAGGAGGCCCGGCAGGCTTTCCTCGGAGGGCTTTTCGGTTCCTTTGAGCTTTCACCCAGGGGAAGAGGGGAAAAAACTACCCTGAACGTTTCGGGTGGTGACCTGGAAATCGTCGGAATCGGTCAGGCCGGCCGATTGTTCGGTATGACCCGAAAGCTCCAGGAGAGCGGCGTCCAGGTGGATGGAATCCTCGTTCTCATACCCTCCGGAGACGAGGAATCGTGGAAGGAAGCCAGGCAGATCAGCCAGTGGATCCAATCCGGGGACTCTCCAATCGCTATGAAAAGCTGGGTTTTTGGCGGTCTGGGTGATCTGGACAAGGAAACGGCAAGAAAAGCCCTTCTCACCCTCGTGTCCGAGCACGAGAAGCTGCTGACAGGCTGATCATGGTGCCGCTGCGGACCCACATCGACCTGACAGACCCCGCCGCCTCGGCTCTGCTTTCCGATGCCGTTCGGGAACTGGGGTGGGAGATCACAATGGGGGCCCTTGGTCCCGTTCCCCCGGATCTCCTCGTCACCGTTCCCGGGAACATTTCCGAACATACCCTACGACTGAAAGCGGAGTTTCCGGGACTCCAGGTCATCCTCTGGACGGATTCGATGGATTCCGACCCTCCCGTGCCCCCTGGTGCTCCCGTTTTCGCCATGCTCAGGCCGGGTGACAGCTTCCGAGCAGTAATAAAGGTTCTTGAGGAGGCGGGCAGGGAACGGGAAAAACACCGGGGTGACCACTCTGTCCGTAATGACCTGGAGGAGCGGCTCACGGAAGCTTCGGTGATAATGAACCTTGCCCTCGAACTGACGCCGGGAATGAGGATCGACGAGGTCCTCGATATCATCGTCGGGCACATCTACCAGGATCTGGGATATAAAATCGTTTCCATCATGCTTCTCGATGAAAAAGGGGAGTATCTCAAGATCAACGCCGCGAGAGGTCTCGCGGAAAAATCGTCCGTTCCTCCCAGATGGAGATCGGGAAAGGCGTGTCCGGTTCGGTGGCCCAATCCGGAGAGCCGCTCCTCATCAGAGATGTGGAAAAGAATGCCAAGTTCGGGAAAGGGCGCAGCCATGGCCGCTATTCGAGCAAATCCCTGATCTGTGTCCCTCTCAAGGTCGAGGACCGTGTTATCGGTGTTCTGAACGCCAATAACAAGAAAAGCGATGGACCGCTTAACGAGCACGATCTTCACATCCTGACGGTTTTCGCCGCGCACGTGTCCAATAATATCGAGAGGACACGGCTCCATGACAATATGAGGCAGCAGGCTGAGGAGCTTCGAAATGCTTACGAGAAACTCCGCCACATCGACAAGATCAAGTCCGATTTTATCATCAACGTTTCCCACGAATACCGCACACCCGTGACGATCATCCTCGGTTACCTTGAGCTTCTACGCAGCAGTTTCACCGAAGAGCCCTATCTGGAGAAGATCGAAACGGCGATGGAGGCTGCGAACCGCCTGTCCAGCCTGATCGACGACAGCACCGATCTCCTGAGGCTCGATACGGGGACCACCGTTTTTCATTTCCAGTTGGTGGAACCCCATCATTTTCTGGAGGAGGCGGTGCGGAACTTCTGGCCCCGTTTCGGGGGGAAAGGGGTGGATCTGAGCCTGGATCTTCCCGAGGATCTCCCCCGGGTCCGGGTGGACGTGGACAAGATGATCAAGACCTTTGAGAAACTACTGGATAACGCCCTTAAATTCACCCCTCAAGGGGGCGTTGCGAGTATCGGGGCCAGCCCCACCCCGGACGGAGGGGTCGTCGTATCTGTTGAGGATTCCGGTGCCGGTGTGGGTGATGGGGACAGGGACCGCCTCTTCGAACGTTTCGAACAGGGGGGCGACATCATGACCGAAAAACCGGAAGGGACGGGGCTCGGACTGCCGATAGCAAGGGCGATCGTTAGACGGCATGGGGGAGCCATCAGCATGGACGAGACCGTTTCCGCCGGCTGCCGAATCTTTGTTTCTCTCCCGCCGGCCGGATCTGTCGAGGATTAAGGATGGCCCATTGAGAGTGAAGAATAGTAACTGTTTGATTCCAAAGTCTTTTCGCAGGATTACTGAACCTGTTCCTGTGGAAGGCCCTGATCGAGGGACATCTTTTCTCCGCCTCCCGGATTCTCAATCCTTGATCCTCAATTCTCAATTCGGGGTGGTGAACGGTGATCATCTGCTGCCCTTCTCCGTTGACACCTCAAAATTCGCTGTGATACTTAAATTGGACAAATCCCATAGGGTTATGGGAGCCTGAACTTGGCGGTTGGAGGAGCATCGGAGAGTGAGTGTCTGCCCGAGAAGGATCGGTGGGCTTTCGAGGCTGTCAAGGGGCTTTTCGCTGCGGAAAAAGGGTTCGACCTCGAAGCCTACAAGGAAAACTGTATCCTCCGGAGGATTTATCTCAAGGTTCGCTCCAGAGGGTACACCGATCTCGGGTCCTATTACCGCGTATTGAGGCGGGATCAGGGAGAACTGGAACGGCTCTTTCAGTATCTCACGATCAATGTCACCGAGTTCTTTCGCAACCCCGCTGCGTTTGATTATCTCGAGAGGGAAATCCTCCCGGACCTGATAGTCCGGCATGGTGTCCACGGTGATTTCGGGGTCTGGAGTGCGGGCTGCTCCAGCGGGGAAGAGCCTTACAGCCTTGCTATCATACTGAGGAAGGTGGCGAGGAGACTCCGTCTGCAGACCCCGGTGAACGTTTTTGCCTCGGATGTGGACAGGAACATTCTGGATCGGGGACGGGAAGGAAAATATTCCAGGGAATCCCTCAAGAACCTTTCCGAAGACGACCTGGGTGATTTTTTTGTGGAGGAGGAGGGCGGATTCCGGGTGGGCGATGAGATCAGGAAAATCGTTTCTTTCCGCACCGGGGATATCCTGAAAGACAGGCCTGGAGGAAAACAGAGCCTTATTGTCTGTCGGAACCTCCTCATTTACTTTTCCAGGGAGAACCAGGAAAAGATTATCACCGGGTTCTCCAGGGTACTGCACCAGGGCGGGTACCTGATGCTCGGGAAGGCGGAAACGCTCATTGGAAGGAATCGGCTTTATTTTCAGAGCGTTTCCCCCACGGAACGCATTTACCGGCTCAGGGATGCGCCGTTATCGGATGGTTCATTCAATTCTGCATGATAACTTCCACTCGCGGGAAAGGAGTCTCCTGCCATGAGAATGGAAATCAGATACAAGATGATCCTCGCATTTCTTCTGGTCGTTGCCGTGGTTGTCTTTGTCCCCTATGTTTTCGATCTTCTCGGTGTCAATGAAGGGGCCTGGAAGGAGTTCGGGGCAGCTTGCGCCGCCATCGCCGTGGGTCTGAGCCTCGGCAGTTTCTTTGCGGCCAATATGACCCGTGAAATGCGTGAGATGCGGGATATTGCCACCCGGATCAGCGAGGGTGACCTCACCATGGACCTGTCTCCAACCAGACGATCTTTCGAGGATGAGTTCACCGAATTCCGTGAGGTGTTCCGGATCATGGTCCAGAGGCTTTCGATCCTCGCCAAGAGCCTCAAGAGTTCATCGGAGGATGTTCACGATTCGTCTCAGACATTGTCCGCCACGGCGGAGGAAATGAACGCTTCCACCGAGGAGATCGCCGCGGCTATCGACGGGATCAGCAAAGGTGCCGAGACACAGGCCGGCCAGGTGGAAAGGATGTCGAGCACGATCCATCATCTGGCACAGGGCCTCGCTGCCGTGGCGGAAAAGGCCCGCGGGTCGGCCAAGATCTCCTCGGAAACAGGGTTTACCGCGGAAGCAGGGCGGAAGCACGCGGAGAATATGATCTCCAAGATCGGGCACGTTTTCAAAAACGTATCCAACGCCGGCGACTCGGTGATGACTTTCGGTGAACGGAGCAAGGAGATCGGGGAGATCGTGGATATCATCACCAACGTCGCGCAGCAGACTACTCTTCTTGCCCTTAACGCTACCATCGAGGCAGCACGTGCCGGAGAGGCGGGAAGAGGATTTGCAGTGGTGGCCGAGGAGATCCGGAAGCTGGCAGCCAATACAGAACAGTTCGCGGAGAGGATCTCGGGGATCGTGGGCCGCATCCAGAACGAGAGCGAGCAGGTCCTCGTCTCGATGAAGGACGTCACCGGCACACTGGACGAGGGGCAGGAGATCATCCAGACCGTGGGTGAGTCCCTGGATGATATCGTCAGGGCGGTCATGGAGTCCACCACTCACGCACAGGAGATCTCCCAGCTGACCGAACACCAGAGCTCCGCTGCCAAGGAAATGACCCAGATCATCGATGAGGTTTCAAAGGTGGCGGAGGATAATGCCGCTTCCACCGAAGAAGTCTCCGCTGCTACGGAGGAGCAAACCGCATCAATGGAGGAACTGGCTGCATCGGCCCAGGATCTAACGGCTCTTTCGGACAAGCTGAAGAAACTTTCAGAGGAGTTCAGGGTCTGACGTCATGGGAGAGCCCCAATCGCCCGATGGCAGCGTAGAGCAGATTCCGCCCGAAAAGGTCAACCATGTCGTTGTGTGCACGGTGGGCAAGGAGTCTTTCGCAATCCCGCTGGATGCCCTCGCCGAGATCTACAGGGGGGTGGAGATCACGCCGCTTCCTCTGGCGCCGGATTTCCTCACCGGGGTTATCAACGTCCACGGGAACCTGGCCTCGGTCCTTTCCCTTGCGGCAATCCTGAAAACGGGTCAGATGTCCGATGAGGGTCTTTTGCTGATCCTGACCCAGGATTACGGTGGGGTCGCTCTTCTGGTGGAGGAAACGACCGGGTTTACATCCTATTCCACCCTCGAGGAAGTGGCGGTGGAAAATCCCGCGGAGGAAGGTTCCGTCCATTTTGTTGAGGGTGTGTTTCGGGATAACGGGAACCTCGTGACACTTATTAACCCCGAGAAACTCCGGGTCTGGATCGACAACGAGTTCGCGAAAGGGGATGACTGATGGCAATAAAGGTGTTGATCGTTGACGATGCCATGTTCATGCGCAACATGATCGCCGAAATATTCAACGGAAAGAAGTTCGGGGACGAAGATTTTGAAGTCGTCGCAGAGGCGGAAAACGGCCTGGAAGCCGTGGAGAAGTTTCGGGAGCATAAGCCCGATATCGTTACCATGGATATCGTGATGCCTGAGATGACCGGGATAGAGGCTCTGAAGGAGATCATGGATATGGACTCCGCGGCCAACGTGGTCATGTGCAGCGCTCTTGGCCAGGACAGCCTGGTTATGGAGGCCCTCGACGCCGGTGCGAAGGATTTTATCGTTAAACCGTTCCAGCCGGAAAAAGTCCTGGATGTGGTTATCCGGATTCTCGATGAACAGCGAAACGGATAGTTCCCCGGTCTTCTTCCGCCCGACAGGGATCTTCCGGTTCCCCGGATCGGGAGGAGAGGTTCTAATGGATCGGATTATCCAACGGGGAGGCAGATGGTGACAGGTTCTTCCAGAATCCCACGGGGCAGGTGATCGTTATGGACATGTCCAAATATAAGGACCTGTTCATTTCCGAGGCGAAGGAGCACATCCGGGGAATGAGCGACTGTATCCTGATCCTGGAGAAGGATCCCGGTTCCGAGGAGGGGATCAACGAACTGTTCCGCCATGCCCATTCCGTTAAGGGGATGTCCGCTTCCATGGGTTTCGGCCTGATCGCGGAACTGAGCCATCGGCTCGAGGACATGATGGACACGGTCCGCAGGGGGCAGACCAAAATCTCCCCACCGCTTATCGATATCCTCCTGGCGGGAACGGATACCCTCGAGGGACAGGTGGACGCCGTCGAGAACGATTCCGGCCTTGAGGAGATCGATACCTCGGAAGTCATATCCAGGATTCAGGGTGTAATCGAGGGGGATACACCCCGGGACCAGGGGCCTGATGGTTCCCCGGAAACAATGGGCCTTGGCGAGGACGCACCCGGAGATCGGGAGGATCTTCCACCGGCAGGGGAAAAGGCTCCCGAAGAAGTTGGCGGGGAGGATTCCCCACCGCCTGCCGGGATTCCCCCGGAAGAAGTCCTGCAGGAAGGAGATCTGACCGTTCGTTTCAGCATCAGCGTAGACAGCCTTGTGCCTGCCGCGCGCGCCTATCTTGCCGTTCGGAAACTGGAATCGTTAGGAGATGTTCGTAGTATCGACCCGCCACTGGAGCAGATCAAGGCGGGGGACTACCCGGGAGCCGTCTCTCTCCGGATAAGCGGTGCGGAGAAGGACAAGGTCCGCAAAACGCTGGAATCCCTGGCCGAAATGGGGAATATCGAACTGACCGGGGCAGCCTCCCAGGGAGAGGAGGTTCGATCCACCCATGAGGAGGGGCGCACTCCTCCCACGGAGCCTGCCAGTCCTTCCGTGGACAAGGGAGCCGCGAAACGGGAACCCGCTGCCAAGACCGTGCGGATCAGCACCGCCCTGCTCGATACCTTTATCAACCTCGTCGGTGAACTCATCGTGACCAAAGGGCGCCTGAACGACCTGATGACGGGAAGCGGTTCCAGGGATGTAGACGAGGTTCTGACAAGGCTGGACCACCTCGTGGGCAACCTCCACAGCGAGGTCATGAAAGTGCGCATGATGCCTCTGGACACCGTGACCCAGAGGCTTCCCCGCGTCGTGCGGGACCTGGCACGCAAACGGGAAAAAAATGTTTCCCTTGAGATCATCGGGGCGGATATCGAACTGGACCGCGCCATTCTCGAGGAACTTGGGGATCCCCTCATCCATATTCTCCGAAACGCGGTGGACCACGGCCTGGAGGAGAGCGCTGAAAGGGTCGGCGCGAACAAGGATGAGACCGGGAGCATCGTCCTGAAGGCATACCGGGAACGGGACATGGTCTACGTCCAGATCATGGATGACGGACGGGGAATGGATCTTGACAGGATCAGATCCAAAGCCGTCCAGAAGGGTTTGATATCGACTGACCAGGCGAAAGTTATCAGCGACGAAGACACGGTGATGCTTGTGTGCAGGCCTGGTTTTTCCACCGCTGCCGAGGTTACCGACGTGTCCGGCCGGGGTGTAGGGATGGACGTCGTGCAGTCCACCGTGGAAGGGTTGGGCGGCTCGGTCACCATAGAGAGCCGTACGGGAGAGGGGACCACTTTTACCCTCCGGCTGCCGTTGACGGTGGCCATTGTCAAGATGCTTTTGGTGGCCCTTACCGATCATCTCTTTGCCATACCCATCACCAGGGTAGCCCGGACGATCCGGGTGCCGCGCGACGAGATCAGCGAGAGTCAGGGCCGCCGTTTCCTGAGCCTGGAGGAAGATCTCGTCACTCTTTTTGACCTCGGGGAGCTCCTGAAGATCGAAAGTCGGATGGATGGCCGCCAGGTGCATAATGTTGTCCTTGTTGAGGCGACAAACCGCATGGTTGGTCTGGTTGTCGACAGTATGGTCGGACAGGTGGATATCGTAGTCAAACCGCTGTGTTATCCCATCGGGTATCTGGAAAGGTACTCCGGGATGACGGTCCTCGGGGATGGCAGGATCGTACCCATCCTCGATCTTGGAAACCTCTTCTGATCGGAAACGCCCGCCCCACGGGTACCGCCCCCCGTTTCCAGAAGCAGCATGTGGAAAAAGGGGAATGGCCGGCAGGGGGCTATTTTCGCCGGAGGTTTCAAGCAGGAGATCCCAATGAGCTCGGGGAAACTCATCGATGGGAATCGGCTCGCGGCCAAAGTTCTGGAAGAAGTGGCAGTAGAATCCCGGGCTTTCGGGCAGCGTCATGGACGACAGCCGGGGCTCGCGGTTGTTCTTGTGGGCGAAGATGTGGCAAGCACGGTGTACGTCCGGATGAAGATCCGGGATTGCGGCAAGTGCGGAATCGAGTCTTTTTCCTACAGTCTTCCCGAAGAAACGACGACCGACCAGCTCCTGGACCTCATCGAGGAGCTCAACCGGGACGAGAAAGTGGATGGTCTTCTGGTGCAGCTTCCCCTGCCTGCGCATATCAATACGAAACTGATCCTGGACACCATCGACCCGGCCAAGGATGTTGACGGGTTTCACCCCGCCAACGTCGGACGTCTCTTGCGTGCGGATGATGAAGTTCTTATCGCCTGCACCCCTTCCGGGGTGATGCGGATGCTCGATGAGAACAGGGTGGATCCCAAGGGAATGCAGGCCGTGGTTGTGGGTCGCAGTGATATTGTTGGTAAGCCCATGGCCCTCCTGCTGCTTCACCGGCACGCGACGGTAACGATCTGCCACTCGCGGACCAGGGATCTGGCGGATGTCTGCCGCCGGGCGGATATTCTCGTGGCGGCCGTGGGAAAACCCCTGATGGTTGAAAAGGACTGGCTGAAGGAAGGGGTGGTTGTCATCGACGTGGGGATGAACTCCATCGGTCCCGATCAGGCTCCGCCGATGATCCTCGATGATCCGTCCAGGATCGCCGATTTCAGGAAGAAGGGGTACACGCTGGTTGGGGATGTGTCCCCTGAGGCTGCTGAAAAAGCATCGCTCATTACCCCCGTGCCGGGCGGTGTGGGGCCCATGACGAGGGCCATCCTCATGGAAAACACGATCAAAGCGGCGAAATGGAGGAAGAACTGAAAAACCCAAAGGCCAAAGTCCAACGCCCAAAGAAGGCCTATAGGGGCTCATTTTTGAAAGGGAAAGTTATGGGGTTTTTCCCTTTGGGCTTTGGTCATTGGGCCTTGGACTGATATTGTTATGGACCGTAACCGGCTCCTCGAAATCCTGAACCACGTTGCCTCGGGCGAACTCCAACCTGATCAGGCCCTTGCCGGTCTGGTCGATTTCCCCTCCGCCAGGATGGAGTACGCGCACCTGGACACCCACCGGTACCTGAGGCGGGGAATACCCGAGACTGTTTTCGGCCAGGGTAAAACACCTGGGCAGATCGAGGGGATCGTCGAGCGTCTGGCCGATGGAGGTGATCCAGTCCTTGTGACGAGGATTTCCGAGGAGGCCGCGGGCCCCCTGCTTCATCGGTGGCCCGAGGCCGATTATGATCCTTCGTCCAGGACATTTCTTCTCGGGTCGCTTCCGCGGGTGAAAGGGAGGCGCGTTATGGTTCTCACTGCGGGGACCTCCGACATTCCGGTGGCCGAAGAAGCCGCCAGGACGGCCGCGTTCCTTGGCAGGGACGTACACCGGGCCTATGATGTCGGTATCGCGGGGCTGCATCGCCTGGCCGAGCACCGCTCGGAAATGGACGATGCGGGGGTCATCATAGCCGTTGCAGGAATGGAAGGGGCCCGTCCGGGCGTCGTGACAGGTCTTGTTTCCGTGCCCGTCATAGGGGTTCCCACGAGCATCGGGTACGGGGCTGCCCTGGGAGGTTTTACGGCACTCTTGACGATGCTTTCCTCCTGTGCGTGCGGGCTGACGGTGGTCAATGTGGACAACGGATATGGAGCCGCGGTGGCGGCACACCTGATGCTGGGAGGGAAGGAGACCTAGTGCCTGGACCTAGTACCTGGACCTAGTATGATCTTTCCAGGACCAGGACTTAATAGTATGTCTGAAACTGTATTACATATCGATCCCTCTTCCGGGGTTTCCGGGGACATGCTGCTGGGAGCGTTCCTGTCCCTCGGCGTACCCCTTGAATCTGTCGTCTCTGCCGTGGAGGCGGTTATCCCGGGGGAAGTCCGGTTTGACCCGGTGCCCGTCAGAAGGTCCGGGTTAGCGGGTCTGTTGTGCCAGGTGGAACCTGTCGGCGGTCCATCCAGGAGGACCCTGACCGACATGGTAGATCTGATCGAGGCCTCGGGTCTGGAGGAGAGAGTGAAGGAACCTGCCCTGTGTGCCCTTCGGTCCATCGGAGATGCCGAGACCAGGGGGCACGGACACTCTCATGGCCCGGTTCATCTGCATGAACTGGGAGGACAGGATACCCTCGCGGATATCGTGGGGGTCATGGCGGCCGTTGCCCACATCCGTCCCGCGCGGATCACCTGCGGCCCGGTCAACCTGGGCCGGGGATTCGTGGATACGAACCACGGCAGGATGCCTGTTCCGGCTCCGGCCACGGGCCTGCTCATCAGGGACATGGTGGTCTTTTCCGAGGGTCCCGAACAGGAGTTGACGACCCCCACCGGTGCCGCCATAGTAGGAGTCCTGGCCGATGAATACGGGCCGATGCCCCTCATGAGGATCTCTGCCACCGGGACCGGGGCCGGGACAAGGGAGAACGAGGGTTTTCCCAACCTGCTGAGGGTTTTCAGGGGACAGGCAGAAGCGGTGGCGGGGAAGGAAACGGCAGTCATGATCGAGTGCGGCATCGATGATATGAGCCCCGAATATCTTGCCCCGACAGTGGAGGCCCTGCAGGAGGCGGGCGCCCGGGAAGTCCACTTGATCCCGGTTCTCGCAAAGAAAGGGAGACCCGGGGTTCTTCTTCGGGTCCTCTCGTCCGAGGAAAAGGCGCCGGATCTTATGCGGGAGGTTCTTGAATTCACCGTAAGCCCGGGTCTGCGTTTCTGGGATGTAAGGAGAGATGTCCTCCCGAGGGAATCCGTCGCCGTTATCACCCCCTATGGCCGCCTGTCGGTTAAAAGGTGGCGGTCCCCTTCCGGGCGGTGGAAGTTCAAGCCGGAGTATGAAGAAGTGCGGAGCCTGGCTGCGAAGGCGGGAATCCCTGAGACCGAAATGAGGGACCTGGCGGTCGCCTCCTACTTGTCGGAGTACGGAGATGAACAGGAAGAAGATTGAAGAAGGGGTCCGGCTCATCCTGGAGGGTGTGGGGGAACAGCCCGACAGGCCGGGGCTGGTGGGTACGCCCCGCCGAGTGGCGGATCTTTATGAGGAGATCTTTTCGGGGATTGAATCCGATCCCATGGAACATCTTGTACCGGTGGAGGGGGAGTTCCATGATGAGATGGTGCTGATCCGTGAGATACCCCTGTACTCCCTTTGCGAGCACCATCTCCTGCCTTTTGCCGGGATGGCCAATATCGCCTATATTCCGGAAGGGGGCCGCATCGTCGGGCTTTCCAAGATCATACGGGTTCTGGAGGCTTATGCTTCCCGTCCCCAGGTCCAGGAACGTCTCACCACACAGGTGGCCGACAGCATTATGGAAGGTTTGAAACCCAAAGGCGTCATGGTGGTCATCGAGGCGGAGCACCTTTGCCTGTCCATGAGAGGGGTCCGGAAGCCCAATTCCATCACGGTGACCAGCGCCGTGAGGGGTTCTTTTCGCCGTGACGAGAGGACCAGGAGCGAAACGCTTTCCCATATCTACGGGAGCAAAAAGGTATGATCTCCCGGAAAAAGGTTTTCCCAGTCTGTCCGCAGGGAGTATCAGCGTAAGGATGGTGCGTTTTCTCTGGCTCGGGATTCTGATGGCAGCCCTGTACTGGGCTATCCGGGAGTTGTTCGGGGGCGGCTCACAGGGTAGCCGGGGGGACGCCGAAGGGGAAGAAATGGTGCGCGATCCCCAATGCGGTGTCTATGTGCCCAAAAGCAGCGCCGTTTCTGGAGGCCGTGCGGGCCGGAATCTTTACTTCTGTTCGGCCGAGTGCAGGAAAAAATATTTGACACGGGGAAAGGGCGACAACAAGGAATCCTGAACCCGGAGATGTTCCAATTCTATCCGGAGGTACCCATGAGGCCAAATCTTATTTTCGCCGGTGCTTTGTTTCTTCTGTTGATGGTAGTCGTGACCCCCATGGCCCAGGCTCTTCCCGTGGGTGCGCCCGTTCGCACACTCGAGGTCGGAGGGTTCTCCCTCTCGGGATCCATTGGATATACGGACATTGAGATCGATGACAGGGACGTCACCAGCAAGTCTTTCTTTTTCAAGGGCGCCTTCGGGGGTTGGGATGGCATGACCCCTTACCTGAAGCTCGGATTCGCGGATCTAGAGGAAGGATCTTTCGAAGGGAGTCTCGATTTCGGTTTCGGGGGAGGCCTCCTTCTGGACATCTTGACCCAGGAAAGCGGTGCGGGTTTCCGCGTGAGCCTTGACTCACAGCTCAGTTGGGTGTCAAGCCGTGAGGGGTCGGATACCCATGACCTCTTTGAGGGACAGTTGGCACTGGTGGGTTCCACGAAGAGCGGGGGGACCAATTCCTACGCGGGGCTGGCGACCTCCTTTCTGAGCTTTGACAGCACCGACGATAACGGAAAGGCTCACCTCTTTTTCGGCCTGGATTACTATATGGATTACAACTTCTATTTTAACGCCGAGGCGCACCTTTTTGGCCAGGATGTCCTCTCCATCGGGGTTGGTTACCTGTTTTAAAACAGATCGAGATCTTGACCTGGACCTGGGAGCTTCGGCTGACGTTTGACCACCGCCGGTAAAGTTGCGGAGGACAACGGGGAATTGAAGTTTGATGTTTGAAATTGTTGATTGTACTTTGGATCTTGGATTTTGGATCCTGGTTGCCTTTTGAAATTTGAAATCTGGAATTTGAAATTTTCCTTTTTGGAGGCTCGGACATGAAATTTTTTCTGGATACGGCCAACCTCGATGAAATCGGGCAGGCTATTGATATGGGGCTCATCGACGGAGTGACCACCAACCCGACCCTCGTTGCCAAGGAGGGAAGGGAGTTCCGCCCCCTGGTGGAGGAGATCTGCAGGATCGTGCCCGGTCCGGTTTCCCTTGAAACCGTGAGCCTCGAAGCGGAAGGGATGATGGCCGAGGCCAGGGACCTGGCGACTATCGGAAACAACGTGGTTGTCAAGGTTCCCATGACCAGTGAGGGGTTAAAAGCGGTCCGCGCCTGCGCCGCAGAAGGGATCTCAACCAACGTGACCCTGGTATTCTCCCCGGTCCAGGCCCTCCTGGCGGCCAAGGCGGGAGCCTCCTTCATCAGCCCCTTCGTCGGACGCATCGACGATGCCGGCGCCGGAGGGATGGAGGTCATCTCGGATATTATGCGGATCAAGTCCAATTACGGTTTTTCCAGCGAGATTATCGTTGCCAGCGTAAGGCATCCGGTCCATGTCCTGGAATCAGCTCTCCTCGGGGCCGATGTTGCCACCATTCCGTTTAAGGTTATTCTTCAGTTATCGAAGCACCCTCTCACCGACGTGGGTATCGAGAAGTTCCTCGCTGACTGGGACAAGGTCCCGACCCCATGAGGAACCGCCGGCCCATGGGAGCCTTGCTGATGAAAAGGCTGGGGTTAACGGTGACGGACGCCTGAGAGAAACCTTCGAGGGTTTTTCCTTCGAAGGTCTGGAGGGAAAGGGCACCCTCACCATCAGCGTCGGCGTGGCCACTTTCCGCTCGGGGATGAAAATTTCAGCCGAGGATCTGATCGAACTGGCCGACAAGGGGTTGTTCGAGGCAAAGACTGCGGGTAGAAATAGAGTTGAAATCTCCCGCGGGTGTGTGGAATAGTCTAATCTGGAAGACGCTTCGATTTTCGGGGAGAGGGGTAAACGGGTTATGAACGTCCCAAGGAACTGCCGCTATACCAGGGACCATTTCTGGATAAGAGCCGAGGGAAACGCGGCAGTGGTGGGCGTGAGCGGCTATCTCCAGGAGGAAATGGGGGAGGTCGTCTTCGTGGACCTGCCCGATGAGGATGACGAGGTTACCTTCCTCGGTACCTTTGGCATCATCGAGTCGGATGCATCCGTTTCGGACATGATCGCACCGGTTTCGGGAACCGTGGCACAGGTCAATGCGGACCTGGAAAACAGCCCCGAACTGGTCAATGAGGACCCCTATGGCGAGGGTTGGCTTGTCAGGATCCTGATGGACGACCCCGAGGAAGTGGAATCCCTTATGACGCCGGAAGAGTATGAGGTTTATATCACCGACCTTGACGGGGAGGAGTGAAACCCATGAACCCATCGGACCTGGTAAGTTCACCGCCTGAAGATACCATCGTAAAGATGGTGGATGCCCGTGTCCGCGAGTTCGGCGACCGGCCGGTCATGAAACGCAAGATAGGGGAGAAATGGGAAGAGGTGACCTGGCGGCGCCTCGGTGATTCCTACAGCGATGTGGCCAGGGGGCTCTTGCAGCTCGAACTCGGCCGGGGTGACAGCATCGCCATCCTTTCGGAGAACCGGCCCGAGTGGGCTATCGCTGATCTCGGCACCTTCGCCATGGACGGGATCGTGGTTCCCCTCTACTGGACCCTGACTCCTTCCCAGATCGGCTATATCCTCAAGGACTGCGAGGCCAAGGCCATATTCGTCTCCAACGCCGATTACCTCGAACGCATCCTCGGCATCCGGAATGAACTTCCCGATCTGAGGAAGATTATCATCTTCGATCCCCCTTCATCCGGGGAACTGCCCGACGGCGTCATCTCCCTTCAGGATCTGATCGACCTCGGCCGGAAAGCCCCCCCGGAGATCTGGGAGAGCATGGGGCGCTCGGCTGCCAGCGGCTCGAAGGACGACTTGGCCACTATTATCTATACTTCAGGAACCACGGGTGAGCCGAAAGGCGTTATGCTCACCCACAACAACTTCCTTTCCAACATCCGAGCCGTCCTGGAAGTCATCCACGTGGATGAAAATGACAGCTGCCTGTCGTTCCTGCCGCTGTCCCATATTTTCGAACGGATCGCCTATTACCTGTTTCTTTATGTGGGGGGGCTTATCTGCTACGCCGAGAGCGTCGAGACAGTGGTGGTCAACCTCGGGGAAGTGAAACCGACGATCCTCATCAGTGTCCCCAGGATCTACGAGAAAGCCTACGGGCGCATCCTGGATCGGGTGAGGGAAGGCTCCATAGTCAAGCGGGGCATTTTCGTCACCTGCCTCAACATCGGTCAAAAGGTCAGCCGGAAGCTCCAGGCGGGCCGGGACCTTGGGGGTGCCCTGGCGTTCACTCACCGGATCGCCGACAAACTCGTGTTCGCCAAGCTGCGCGCTACCTTCGGGGACAACATCCGTCTCATGATCTCCGGAGGGGCCCCGCTCAACAAGCACATCGCCCAGTTCTTCCACGCGGCGGGCCTCGTCATCCTTGAGGGCTACGGGCTAACGGAGACGGGCCCCGTCATCTCGGCCAACCTCCTGGAGAAGCTCAGGTTCGGGAGCGTCGGCGTGCCCGTTCCGGGGGTGGAGGTCATGATCGCCGAGGACGGGGAGATCCTCACGCGGGGTCCGAACGTCATGAAGGGCTATTTCCATCGCCCCGGGGAAACGGCCGAAGCCATCAACAAGGAAGGATGGTTCCACACGGGGGATATCGGCCACATCGACGGGGATGGTTTCCTCGTCATCACCGACCGAAAAAAATCGCTCATCGTCACCGCAGGGGGGAAGAACGTGGCCCCTGCCGCCCTCGAGAAC
>CBFDCL010000029.1:0-24767 GCA_965603295.1 uncultured bacterium
TCAGTGACCCGTGATCAGAAGTTGGTTTTCACAAATCACTATTCACCGATCACTGATCACAACTTCAAACTGAAGGAAAAAGTCCAACGTCTAACGCCTGCCACGCCGTAGCAATGATGAAGGCGGGTCCAACGTGAAAAACAGTTGAAATCTGCACTCTGCCCTTCGTCTTGATTTTCAACTTTCAAACTCTCAAACTCTCAAACTTCAAGCAGTTATTCTCAATTCTCAATTAAACGTTCTCAACCCGGTCCTGTTCTGCACACCCCTCCCCGCGCTCTAAGTGCCCGAAGACTTCAACCAGTTTTTTATCTCGTCAACGAAGTCAAGGGCCCCGTCTTCGTCCATTCGATCAAACCCTGTGGCTTCCCGTCCGATGCGTTCATAGAACGCCTTGATCCTCGGCCCGTCCTCATTGTCCAACTCGTTCATGATCATGCGGCCTCCCAGAACGGCCGTTGCGATCGGTTTTGAAGGCAGGAATAGGGTGAGTTTTTCAAGGTTTTTTTGGCCCCCCTCCCCCGCTTTGGGGTTCCAAAGGGTGTCGCCGCACACCACGAAGGCGGCCATGAACTTTTGGGCCAGAACTTCCCGGTTATCCTTCAGGAATCTTCCCATCTCCGGCAGTATCGAATAACCGTAGATCGGACTGCCCAGAACCACATAATGTGCCCTCGAAACTGTCCTGAAAGGGGCCTCAGGGGCCGCCAGGGCCTCTGTGTCGAGCTTTTGGGCCATCAGGCGGGCATACTCCGCCGTGGAACCGTATTTCGAAGCATAGATAACGATACCGGGCATGGGATCCCCAATTCAAAATTCAAGATTCAAAAAGATCCAAGATCTAAAACCCAAGAACAAAAAAAGTCTTTTGTGGCTTGTGACTGGTGATTGGTTTAACCAATTACTAATTACCAGTCACCAATCACCCATTCTGACTTAACCTTCAAACCTCAAACAAAAAAGAAAGGTCCAACGTCGAACGTCCCACGTCCAACGTGAAAGAACAGTGACCCGTGAACAGTGATCAGTGAATTCAGGAACGGCCCTGAGCAAGAGTGTCCTTCACGTTAAACAATAAACGATAAACGTTAAACGTAAGTGACAACCTCAAACTCTCAAACTTTCAAACTTTCAAACTCTCAAACCCCGGCCTTTTCCTGCCCACAGTCCTCCAATCTGATTTTCGGGACATCGATCCCCAACTCAGATAACTCCCACTCGACCATGGATTCCCAGCCCCGGTTGGCTTTCGGATTGGCCGGGCTCGGGTGCGTTATCCGCCCAACCTTCAAATCCAACCCATTCAAAGCGGCCGAACACCGATCGTGGGCGAAACGCCCGATTCCGACAACAAAATCGGGGGCCAACATTTCAACCGTCTGCCTTATCGCTCCGTCGCACAATCGAAACAATCGTGCTTTGTCCTCAGCCTTCAAATGATCCGGTGTGATGTTCCTTCCCCCTTCATCGAAAAAAGCCAGGGGGCAGTAGTTCAGGACAAAGAAATCCTCGAAAAACGTCCTGGCCGTGCCGAAACGTTTTTCCGCCCAGCCCCACAGCCTTCTCCCGCTCACCTCGCTCCGGGTACAGCCGAACCCCTCCACCGGTCTTTTCGGGTGGATCACCACCGGCCGGTTGACCTTTCCTTCGATGCCCATCCAGTCCCTGACAAAGGCCGTCTCACCGAAGGGGACCCCTGTCTGAAGCATTCCCCAGGGACCGGGGTTCATGCCAACCAGGACCGTCCTCTTCGGTTCCCGTCCGTATTTCCGGAGATACCGCTTAAAAGGCTCCAATGCGTAGTCCGTTGGGTCGTAAACGAAGGCAACGGGGGAACTGAAAGTAAGCCCTCCCAGGTCACCGGAGAGTTTGCCTGCGATATCGATGAGAGGAGAACCGGGCATAATTGTCCTTCTCCTAAAGCTGGTCCCGGGTTTAGACCTAGACCTGGTCCTGGTCCTGGTCCTTGTTAAGCAGTGTTTAGTGTCTAGTGTCTGGTGTCTAGATACTAGATTCTAGACTCTAGATACTAAACTCCAGGGATAAGGTCCAGGCCAGTCCCTGGTTTGTATCTTTGACTTATTTTTTGTCCTCACGTTGCACGTTTGACGTTGAACATTGGACCACCCGTCAGACGTTGAACCTTGAACCACCCCTTGACAGCGAGTTTTATTTTCCCGAAAATACCGTTAGTGTCAATTGGCGCTTGTTACTTCTTTCGCCCGATGGCCGACCTGGAGGAAAACATCCCGATGACACCGGAGATCACATCAGCGCTGCGGATCCTTTACGGCGATGACGTTCCTTTTTCCCCCACCCTGCTCGATTCTCTTCAGCCGGAGAGCTTAAAAGCTGTATTCCGAAAACGGGCAATGGAACTGCACCCTGACAGAGCACACCTCCTCGGAAGGAACGCGAAGGAGATGAGCGAGGCTTTCAAGGATGTGAAGTCCGCCTATGAACTGCTTCTCGACCTCCTGGGAACCTCCCTCGAAAAAACAGTCTTCACCCGGTTTCATGATTCATCGTACTCCCACCGTTCCCCATCGACCGCGCCGGGTGAACACTACTGGGAGGACGACATCCCCATGACCAGCCTTCTCTTCGGTCAGTTCCTCTACTATGCGGGACTGATCACCTTTAACACCCTTGTTTCGGCCATCACCTGGCAGCGTCGCGGGCGCCCATCCTTTGGAAAGATCGCCAGGATGTGGGGATACCTTTCGGACAAGGAGATCCGGCACATCATCGCCTCGAGGGAAAAAGGGGAAAAGATCGGGGAATCAGCCCTCCGAACCGGGAACCTTACACCCTTTCAATGTGATACTGTCCTGGGTTTTCAGAGATACATGCAGCGGCCCATCGGCGAGTTTTTCCAGGAGATCGGCATTCTTCGGGAGGAGGAGATCCACTTTCTCATCCGTCTGATGAGAACGCATAACGCCAGGGTGGGGAGGGGCGAAGTTTGAGAGTTTGAGAGTTTGAGAGTTTGAAAGTTTGAGAGTTTGAGAGTTTGAGAGTTTGAAAGTTTGAGAGTTTGAAAGTTGAGGTTGTCACTTACGTTTAACGTTTATCGTTTAAAGTTTAACGTGAATGACACTCTTACTCAGGGCCGTTTCTGAATTCACTGATCACTATTCACGGGTCACTGTTCTTTCACGTTGGACGTTAGACGTTGGACATTGGACAGCATTTTCCCTCTTGGCCTTTGGGCTTTGGCCTTTGGGCTGTAAAAAGCCCGGCACTTATGCCGGGCTTTTTCAAATGGTGCAAACGGATCAGTCTATCTTCATGAAATGGTCTTTGGTGACCCCGCAGACGGGGCATTTTTCGGGGGGCTCCCCCTCTACGGTGTTGCCGCACACATCACAGACGAAGTAGTCGGTCTCTGGGAGGCTGTCCATCGCCTCTAAGGCTTTCCGGTAGAGCTGGGCGTGGATTTTCTCCACCTCGTTTGCATACGTAAAGCCCGTCTGTGCGCGTTTGTTTCCCTCCGCAACAGCCTCCTCGATCATGCGCGGATACATGTCGGTGAACTCGTGCGTTTCCCCGCCAACAGCGTTCATGAGGTTTTCCCGGGTGCCCTGGATGCCACCAAGGACCTTGAGGTGGGAATGGGCGTGAACCGTTTCCGCCGCGGCCGCGGCCCGAAACAACCTCGCCACCTGGGCATATCCCTCTTTGTCCGCCTTCTGGGCGAAGGCAAGATATTTCCGGTTTGCCTGTGATTCCCCGGCGAACGCCTCAGCCAGGTTTTTTTTGGTTTTGGTCATATTCTCCTCCTTCTGCACAAATCCGAGATACAACGGTCAACGTTTAATGTTTAACGTGTTTCCAATGGCACACTTTTTTCAGCGGACTTCAAAGTTTAAGCATCCTCCCACGCCCGATCCCTTTGGTCTTTCAAGCCGTCCTTCGACAGGCTCAGGACCCCAGCCTGGTCGAGGGGCGTAAGTATCTGATACGAAACCTTCTATCCATCAGGATTATGGGGATCTTCGTGTGGGATCTTCTTTGGCTGATCTCCGGTGTGAAGGAAAAGGGACTTTAAGTACTCACGGTTGAGGCGTGAGATGAACTTCACGTCGATGCCCTTGGGACAGGCGGCCTGACATTCGTAATGGTTGCTGCAGTTCCCGAAACCGCACTCCTGCATCGCCTCGAGCATGCTCGCAACCCGCCTGCCAGCCTCTGGTTGCCCCTGTGGCAGGGCAGCCAACTGGGAGACCTTGGCACCGGTAAAGAGCATGGCGGCCCCGTTGGGACAGGCTGCCACACAAGCCCCGCAGCCGATGCATTCGGCCGCGTCCATGGCGTAGTCGACAGCTTCCTTCGAGATCAGGATAGAATTCCCGTCGGCAGCGGCTCCGGTGTTAACGGAGACATACCCGCCCGCCTGAATGATCCTGTCAAGGGCCCCCCGGTCCACGACGAGATCCTTCAGAACGGGAAAAGCCCTGGCGCGCCACGGCTCGATGTAGATGGTATCCCCGTCCTTGAAATGGCGCATATGCAGCTGGCAGACGGTTGTTCTTTCCTGACCGCCGTGGGGGATACCGTTGATGACCTGGGAGCACGTCCCGCAGATCCCCTCCCTGCAGTCGTGATCGAATTCGATGGGTTCCTTCCCTTCCGCGATGAGATCCTCGTTCACCACGTCGAGCATCTCGAGAAAGGAATGGTGCTCGGTGATATCCCGGGCGAGGTACGTCTCGAAGCGGCCCGGGGCATCGGGGCCCGGCTGGCGCCAGACGATCAGTTTCAATGTCATTGTCCCGTTCTGGGCCCTGGCTTCCATCACTTGTAGCTCCTCACGGCCAGATGGGCGCTTTCAAAGGTGAGCGGCTCTTTGTTGAGTCGGGGCTCACTGTCGGGCCCCGTGAATTCCCAGGCAGCGCTGTAGCAGAAGTTCTCGTCATCGCGCAGAGCCTCTCCCTCCTCGGTCTGGTACTCCTCACGGAAGTGCCCCCCGCACGATTCCTCACGGTGCAGGGCATCGAGACAAAGCAGCTGGGCAAAATCGATAAAGTCGGAGGCCCTCCCCGCATTCTGGAGCTGCCCGTTCAGGGTGGAACCCGTACCCGGAACGCGCACATCTTCACGGAACTCTTCCCGGATGACCGTAATTTCGGTCAGGGCCTTTGTCAGGCTATGGGCGCTGCGGGCCATGCCCGCGTTATCCCACATGACTGTCCCCAACCTCCGCATGAATTGGGCCACTGTCCGTTTCCCGTTCACGGCAAGGAACTTCTCGATGCGGTCTTCTGCTTCCCCGATGGAAGCGGCGCACTCGGGACTGTCTTTGGCCAGGGCTCCCGGTGCGACCGAGGCAAGGTAGTGGGCGATGGTGTACGGAATAATGAAATATCCATCCGCAAGCCCCTGCATGAGGGCACTGGCCCCGAGCCTGTTGGCCCCGTGTACAGAGAAGTTGGCTTCCCCCAGGACGAACAGCCCGGGGATGTTGCTCATCAGGTTATAGTCCACCCAGAGGCCCCCCATGGAGTAGTGGGGAGCGGGATAAATCCGCATGGGCACCCTATAGGCATCCTCGCCGGTGATCCGCTCATACATTTCGAAAAGGTTGCCGTAGCGCTCGCGGATCAGGTCTTCGCCCTGACGGTGGATGGCGTCAGAAAAATCCAGATAGACACCGCGCCCCCCGGGGCCGACACCCCGACCGTCATCACACTGCTCCTTGGCCGCCCGGGAAGCGATATCCCTCGGGGCGAGGTTCCCGAAGGAGGGATATTTCCTCTCCAGGTAATAATCCCTCTCTTCCTCGGGGATCTCTCCGGGAGCCCTGCTGTCCCCCCGTGTCCCGGGAACCCAGCAGCGGCCGTCGTTGCGCAGCGACTCGGACATGAGGGTGAGTTTGGACTGGTAGTCACCCGTCTGAGGGATGCACGTGGGGTGGATCTGGGTGTAGCAGGGGTTGGCGAGGAAGGCCCCTTTTTTGTAGGCGGCCCAAATGGCTCCAACGCCGGCTCCCCTGGCCATTGTGGACAGGTTGAAAACGTTCACATACCCGCCCGAACAAAGGACAACGGCATCCCCGACATGGCTTCGAATGCGGCCGGAGACAAGGTCGCGAACCGTGATCCCCTTCGCCTCCCCATCGGAAAGGATGAGGTCCAGCATTTCGGTCCTGGGAAAAACCTTTACCCTTCCGGCGGCCACCTGGCGGGAAAGAGCCGAATAGGCGCCGAGAAGAAGCTGCTGGCCGGTCTGTCCCCTGGCATAGAAAGTCCGGGAGACCTGGGCCCCTCCAAAGGATCGATTCTCCATATAGCCCCCGTAATCCCGGGCGAAAGGGACCCCCTGGGCGACACAATGGTCGATGATCTGGTTGCTGACCTGTGCCAGGCGCCACACGTCCGTCTCACGGGACCGGAAGTCGCCGCCCTTGACGGTATCGAAAAAAAGCCTCCGGATGCTGTCGCCGTCGTTGGGATAGTTTTTGGCCGCGTTGATCCCCCCCTGTGCGGCGATGGAGTGGGCCCGCCGGGAAGAATCCTGGTAACAGAAGGCCTCCACGTTGTATCCCAGTTCGCCGAGGGTAGCGGCCGCGGAGGCGCCGGCCAACCCGGTTCCCACGACGAGAATCGTGTACCGACGCTTGTTGGCCGGGCTGACAAGCTTCATCTCGAAGCGATGCCGGTCCCAGCTCTCCTCTATGGGCCCCGAGGGGCTTTTACCGTCCAGAGACAATGAGCGCCCCCTTAATTCAGGAAGTTGGATGCAACGAGAAGCGGTATCAATCCGAAACCTGTCAGTAGAACAGCGGAAAGGAGCCTCGCGAGGATGCCGAACCTGGGCAATGTCTTATCGTTGGCAACTCCGAAGGTCTGGAAAAGGCTCCAGAGGCCGTGACCCGCATGGAGAAAAAGGGTGATCATGGCGGCGATGTAGACGGTACTGACCGCCTTGTCCATGAAACCGGCGACGATCATGGCGTAGATGTCCATGCGCCCCAGGCCATCCGGTACGATCAGAACACCAGGGGTCAGACGAAGGGTGAAGTGAAGGAGGTGATATACCAGGAAGAGTAAGAGGAGGAGACCTGTCCAGATCATCGTCCTCCCCGAGAAGGTTGTTTTCTGCCTCCTGGTCACGGCGTATTTCCCGTGTCCGGCCCTCCTGTTTTCCAGAGTCAGGGTGATTCCGAGGAAAACGTGGGCGCTGAGGATGAAAAACATGATGCCCCTGAGGACCCAGAGCAGGGATCCGAGGCTGTGAATATGCTCGCCGTAGGAGTTGATCAGCTCCGGACCGCCCCAGATGGTGGAGTTCCCGGCCAGGTGGGCAAAGAGGAAAAGCGCCATGAAAAGACCCGTCAGGGCGACAATGACCTTTCTGCCGACGACCCCCGAAAGCATGGAACCGAGACTTTTGGTCCTCTCCGCCATCATATCACCCGACAAGCTCACTTCCCAGTTGCAGAGCCCTCCGGTTCAACTCCTCCGTTCCCTTGGGTACCCGGCTCAGGACGGCCTTTTCAACGCTGGTGAAGGACACCAGATCCAGGAGCGCAGCAATGGCCCCCAGGGCGACGATATTGGCCACGAAGACCTTCCCGACTTTCTCCTTGGCAGTATCGATAATGGGGAGGTGATGAACCCTGAAATCTCCGTCCGGCAGATCGGTCACCATCCGGGAATCGGCCACCAGTATTCCACCGGGCTTAAGATCGTGGGAATATTTGTCACAGGCTTCCTGGGTCAGGCAAAGGAGAAGATCGATCCTGGTGGCTTTGGGATAGTCGATCTCCTCCTTGCTGATGATGACCTCCGATTTGCTGGCCCCCCCGCGGGCTTCCGGTCCATATGACTGGGTCTGAACCGCGTTGATCCCCTCGAAGAGAGCAACGGCCTCGGCCAGGATGACGCCGCCGAGCACAAGCCCCTGCCCCCCCGCGCCGCTGAGACGAACCTCATACCTCTGAGCCATCTTTTCCTCCTGACAGCGTTTCCCAGTCTCTGTAAACGCCGTATTTATTGGTAGGAAGAAATCTCCATCAATTTTTGGAAAAAACCGTATCCGGAACCCCGACGGGGTTATCCGGAAGTTTCCTACGCATCCTGGACTCTTTCGATGATTTTGCCGTACTCCTCGCAGTACTCGGGCTTTTCCACCTGCCGGAAAACACCGGTAAGGATCTTCCCTTCCTTTTTCTCGGGCCCGAGCTTTTCAGCGGCCTTCAGACCCACGGTGTTGTCCTTGAACCAGAGGAGCATCTCCACACCGGAACCGAGTTTGTTCCTCCTCCCGAAGGTTGTGGGACATGTACACAGGGCGTCGATCACGGAAAAACCCCTGTGGGTTATCCCATCCGCGATCTGTTTCTCGAGAGGGACGCTGTGGTAGGCGGTACTCCTGGAAACGTAAGTGGCTCCGGCACCCATGGCCAGTTCCACGACATCGAAGGCATAGTCCGGGTTCCCGTAAGGGGTCGTGCTCGCCAGCATGCCGTGGGGGGTAGCCGGTGAAAACTGTCCTCCCGTCATCCCGTAGATGCTGTTGTTGAACACCACCAGGGTAATATCGATGTTTCTCCGGCACGTGTGGATGAAATGGTTGCCCCCGATGGCAAGAGCATCGCCATCCCCGGCCACCACTATTACGTTCAGGGTCGGATCGGCCATTTTGACACCGGTTGCGAAGGCCAGGGCGCGGCCATGGGTCGTGTGAAGGGTGTTGAAATCAACGTAACCCGGCATCCTCGACGCACACCCGATCCCCGAAACGATAACAGTCCTGTCCTTATCCAGACCGGCCCTGTCAATAGCCCGGATGATCGCCTTCATGACAATGCCGTGGGCACACCCCGGACACCAGATGTGTGGCAGTTTCCCCGGCCTGATATATTCGGAATAGCCAAAAGCCATCACGCAACCTCCATGATCCTGTTGAGGATCTGTTCGGGTGTGATCGGTTCGCCATCGGCGCGGTTGACGCCGGCAACTTTCGCTTTGCCCCCGATACATCTCTCGACCTCATGGATCATCTGGCCCAGGTTCATCTCCGCAACGATGATCACATCCACCCGCTCGGCCATTTCCCTTGTGGGAGTCTCAGGGTAGGGCCAAAGGGTCACCGGCCTCAGGAAATCAACGGGCACTCCCTGCGCAGCTGCCTCCGAAACAGCGGACTTTGCGGATCTTGCGGTGGAACCGTAGGCCATTACCCCCACTCTGGCGCCTTCCTGTCGCACGTCCTCGAACTTTTCGATAACGGAAAGGTTTTCGGTTATCTTGGCGAGAAGCCGTTCCTCCTCCGGCTGGACCAGGTTCGGTTTGTTGGTGGGAAAACCTGTTTCGTCGTGGTTCAAACCGGTGACGTGCCACCGGTACCCCGTCCCGAAATCGGCCATGGGGGGGATGATCCCCCCGCTTGTATCATAAGGCTTGTACTCTTCCGGGGGGACGTCGGGCCGCGGCCTGTCCCAGATTTCCAGCTCCCCTTCTTCAGGGATGACGATCTTTTCCCTCATGTGACCGATGATCTCATCGGTGAGCAGGGAAACGGGCGTACGGAATCTCTCGGCCAGGTTGAAGGCCCTGACGGTTTCGGTGAATATCTCCTGGACGGAGGCCGGAGCAAGGGCGATGGCCGGATGATCCCCGTGAGTACCCCACCTGGCCTGCATGACGTCAGCCTGGCTGGGTCCCGTCGGCAGGCCCGTACTCGGACCGCCTCGCATGACGTTGACGATGACGCACGGAACCTCAGTGATACAGGCGAACCCCATGTTTTCCATCTTGAGGGAATATCCCGGACCGCTGGTGGCGGTGAGACTTTTCTTCCCCACCAGAGAAGCCCCGATCACCGCGGCCATGGCCGAGATCTCGTCCTCCATCTGGATAAATGACCCCCCCGCCCGGGGAAGGCGGCGCGAGAGGAACTCCGCCACCTCCGTGGAGGGGGTAATCGGGTATCCGGCAAAGAATCGGCACCCGGCATATAATGCACCCTCGGCCACGGCTTCGTTTCCCTGATAAAAAACCTCTTTTCCCTTCATTCACCCGACCCTTTCCTGCCCGAACCGTAAACCTCGATGGCGAAATCGGGACATCTCAATTCACACTGCATGCACTCAGTGCAGTCCTCGATGCGGACGACACTGACTTTAAAGGATCTGATCTCCAGAACCGATGTCGGGCAGAGCTTTACGCAGATCTCGCAAGCCTTGCAGTAACGCGGGGTGATGACGATCCGGCGCTCCCCATGTTCAGTGACCACCCTTTCCTCCACCGGATTTTTTTCAACGCTCATGAATACCTCCGTTACCTGCCCAGGGCCTGGGCCACCGTGGCGCCGATCCCGGCAGGACTCGGGCTGATGAGTACCCCGGAGCTTTCGAGAGCTTCGATCTTCTCCCAGGCTGTCCCTTTGCCGCCGGCGATGATGGCGCCGGCATGTCCCATCCGCTTCCCCGGGGGAGCAGTTTGCCCCGCTATGAACGAGACCACGGGTTTATTGATCCGGGCCCGGATGAGTTCTGCAGCATCTTCCTCGGCGCTGCCGCCGATCTCGCCAATGAGAACAACCGCCTCGGTTTCCGGATCCGCGTTGAAAAGTCTGAGCAGATCAACAAAAGTGCTCCCGATAACCGGGTCGCCGCCAATGCCGATGCACGTGCTTTGACCGATCCCCAGCTCCGTAAGCTGAGCGACGGCCTCGTATGTGAGGGTACCGCTGCGGGAGATGACCCCCACCGGGCCGGGCATATGAATAAACCCCGGCATGATGCCCATTTTACACTGCCCCGGTGTGATTATGCCGGGGCAGTTCGGCCCGATCAAGCGAACGCTGCCGTCCCTGAGGGCATCCTTGGCCTTTATCATGTCCAGGGTGGGTATCCCCTCGGTAATGCAGACCGCAAGGTCCACCCCTGCAGCGGCGGCTTCCAGAATGGCGTCACACGAAAAGGCGGGGGGCACGAAAATAAGGGAAGCGTTTGCCCCTTCCCTTTCCACTGCCCCGGCCACCGTGTCGTAAACGGGGATCCCATCCAAATCCTGCCCCCCCTTACCCGGTGTGACACCCGCCACGATATTCGAGCCGTAGGCAACGCACTGCCGGGTGTGGAAAGCCCCCTCCCGGCCCGTCATTCCCTGGACAACGATCCGGGTGTCCCTGTCGATCAGGATCCCCACGTCAAACCTCCCCGGACCCGGCAGCCGCCACCACTTTTTCGGCGGCGTCTTTGAGCCCCTTGGCGGTGATAAAGTTCATTCCCGACCCCTCGATAAGTCTCAGGCCTTCATCGGCGTTCGTCCCTTCAAGCCGCACCACCACCGGGACCTGGATGTTCAGGTTCTTCGCGGCGTTGACGATCCCCTGGGCGACGATATCGCACCGAACGATCCCGCCGAAGATGTTCACAAGAACCGCCTTGACGTTTTCATCCGAAAGGATTATGCCCAAAGCGCTGGTCACAGCCTCTTCTTTGGCTCCCCCGCCCACGTCGAGAAAGTTGGCCGGTTCCCCTCCCGCGAGCTTGATGATATCCATGGTGGCCATGGCAAGACCGGCGCCGTTGACCATGCACCCCACGCTCCCATCGAGCTTGATATAGGAAAGACCGTACTGGGATGCCTCGATCTCCCTGGGCTCCTCTTCAGAGAGGTCACGCAGGTCCGCCAGCTCCGGATGCCTGGAAAGAGCATTATCATCGAAGTTGATCTTCGCATCCAGGGCGATAACGGTCTGGTCCCGGGTCACTACAAGGGGGTTGACCTCCACGAGAGAACAATCCATGTCGACAAAAAGCCTGTAAAGTTTGGAGATGAACGAGGCCGATTCTGACGCGGTCTGGCCGGTGAGGCCGAGGGAATAGGCCAGTTTCCGAGCCTGATAGGGCATCAAACCAAGGCCCGGGGCAGCGTACTCCTTGAGGATCTTTCCGGGATCCTCCTCGGCGACCTTTTCGATCTCCACTCCCCCCTCTGTACTGGCCATGACAGCGATCCCCTCGGAGGCTCGGTCCACAACCATGCCGAGATAAAGTTCCCTTTCAATGGCAAGGGTCCCCTCAACGAGAACCTGGTTCACCGTTTTCCCTTCGGGACCGGTCTGGTGAGTGATGAGGGGCTTACCGATGAGCCCATCGGCAACCCTTTCCGCTTCACCCGGGTTTTCGACGAGCTTGACACCGCCCCCTTTCCCCCGGCCTCCGGCCTGGATCTGTGCCTTGACGACCGCTTTCCCGCCGAGGTTCCGGGCTATTTCAAACGCCTCCGCCCCCGTCCGGGCGACGCCCCCATCCGGAACCGGGATTCCGTATCCCCTGAGGAGCTCCTTGGCCTGGTATTCGTGGATCTTCATGAAAAACTCCAAAAAAGAATCAGACCTGGTCCCGGTCCTGGTGGAGCAGTGTCCGGTGTCTGGTTTCTAGAGCCTAGATTCTAGAGTCTGGACACTGTGCATTCAGATGATCCGGTACTTTTCCACGCCCTGCTCATACAGGTCGTTTCCCATCACATCGTTGACAACGATGACGGGGAACTCCCTGACGGTCAACCTCCGAATGGCCTCGGGTCCCAGGTCCTCGTAGGCGAGGATTTCCGACGACTCCACAGTTTTTGAGATCAGCGCCGCAGCCCCGCCGACGGCAGCCAGATAAACGGCTTTGTGATGAACCATGGCGTCAACAACCTCCCGGGATCGGGACCCCTTGCCGATCATCCCTTTAAGGCCCTTTTCCAGCAGAAGGGGGGAATAGGGGTCCATCCGGTAACTCGTGGTCGGGCCGGCCGAACCGATCGCCTCGCCGGGTCTCGTAGGCGTCGGCCCAACGAAGTATATGATCTGCCCTCTGATGTCAACGGGGAGTTCGTCCCCGCGGACAATAAGATCGGCAAGCCTTTTATGAGCGGTGTCTCGGGCCGTGAGCACGTCCCCACTGATAAGAACACGATCCCCAGCCCGGAGACTCACAACATCATCATCTACAAGCGGTGGGGTGAGAACAATGGGAGAAGACATGGAACCCCTCCTTACAGAACCGTTTTCCTGTGCCGGTGAGCATGGCAGTTGATGTTGATCCCTACAGGCAGGCTCGCGATATGGCATGGGTGCATATCCACGTGCACCGCGAGGCACGTAACCCTCCCGCCGAGCCCGCCGGGACCGATGCCCAGTTCGTTGATCCTTCCGAGGATATCCTCTTCCATCCCGGCCAGTTCCGGGTCCGGGTTCGGATCACCCAGAGGCCGGAGAAGGGCTTCCTTGGCGATCAGGGCGGCTTTCTCAAAAGTTCCCCCGATACCAACGCCGACGATGACCGGCGGGCATGGGTTGGCTCCGGATTCTCGCACCCGGTTAACAACGCAGTCGATGACCCCCTGCATTCCGTCGGAAGGCCTGAGCATCATGACACTGCTCATGTTCTCGCTCCCGCCACCCTTGGCCGCGAAGATCAGCCTGATCCTGTCCCCGGGAACCACCTTTACATGGACAATCGCCGGCGTGTTATCCCCGGTGTTGACCCTGGAAAAGGGGTGGCAAACGCTCTTACGCAGATAACCTTTCTCGTAACCTCGCCGAACCCCCTCCTGAACCGCACTGTCAAGGTCTCCCCCGGTTATCCGGGCCTCTAGCCCCATCTCCACAAAAATAACCGCCAGACCGGTGTCCTGGCACAGGGGGAACCTCTCCTCGGCGGCAATGCGGGCGTTCTCGATGAGCATGCCAAGGATCTCCCGGCCGGTGGGCGAAACCTCCGCTTTCAGCCCCTTTTCAAGGGCCTTTACCACATCCTCCCCCAGGTGATACGCGGCCTTGAAAGCGAGCTTTTCCACCGCCTGTGAAATCCGGTCCGCTTTGATCTCCCTCATATCGGTACCCCGCAAAAAAGGAGGAGAGCCGCCGGGTTAGTCCGCTCCCTCCCCCGAAATCACCAAAGAGACCTTCCCGACAATCGTCAGAAAGGCAGCAAGCTCACGTTTTCCCTGATATCCTCCACGGACCTGTTGAGCGCCTCTTTTTCCTCCTCAGTCAGTTCGATCTCCAGGACCCTTTCCACGCCGTCCCCCCCGAGAATAACCGGGACACCGACGTAAAGCCCGTTGAAAACATCGTATTCACCATCAAGGCAGGCGGAGCAGGGAATGATCCTGCGTTTGTCCTTGAGGATGGTCTCAGCCATCTGCACGGTGGCGGCCGCCGGTGAATAATAGGCGCTGCCGTCCTTCAGAAGCGAAACGATCTCGGCGCCGGCGTTTCTTGTCCTGTCCACGATGGCCTTGATCCGTTCGGCCGGAATGATCTTTTCGATGGGAATCCCGCCCGCATAACAATAACGAACAAGGGGGACCATACTGTCGCCGTGTCCGCCCATTACGAAGGCCTTAACGTCCTCAACAGAGATCCCAAGTTCCATGGCAATGAACAGCCGGAGCCGGGCGGTGTCCAGAAGGCCGGCCATGCCGACGACCCTGTTCTTCTGGAACCCGCTCACACGCTGAACAGCATAGGTCATGACATCCAGCGGGTTGGTCACCACAATGATAAGTGCATCCGGCGAGTGCTTCACCACCTGGTTCGTACAGCTTTTCACAACCTCGAAGTTCTTCAGGAGGAGATCGTCCCTGCTCATTCCCGGCTTACGCGACAATCCGGCGGTGATGATGATGATGTCGGATCCCGCCGTTTCCTCGTATCCGCTGGAGCCAACAACATTGTAATCCGTGTGTTCCACCGGTGCGGTGGCCATCAGGTCAAGGGCCTTGCCCTCGGCAAGGCCTTCGTTATTATCAACCAGGACAATGTCCCCGAGGTGCCTGGCGGCTGCCCAGTGAGCAGCCGTCGCCCCTACGTTGCCGGCCCCGATAATGGTAATTTTATCCCTTGTCTTTCTTCTCCTGATCATCTCACACTCCGCTTCGCGCCGCACGGCTGACCGCCGGAACCTTTGGCAGTTACCGGCCCAGGCCAACTGTCCATCGTCTGCAAAACCATCCTTCTCCCTTTTTACATCCTATCAATGAACTGAGAAACGGGATAGTCGGGCACTTCAAGGAATCCTTCCCTACCCATTCAGATGAGCTCGCCGTCCCATGGCACATCCGGAATGGAGTTTTTTGTTACGCCCCTCTTGAAAAAGGGAAAAAATATATTTTAAAGGAAAACATCAAAAGATGGAATTAAAAAGTCGTTTTACTGTATCAAATGTAGGGGAATTATGCAAACAAAAAGAGGGGGGGCGGTGTAACCACCGCCCCCCCTCGAACCGGCCTTTTCCGTCCGGACCAACGGAGGGGGGATGCGCTGGTCCGTGTCGGGTGAGGCCTACTGCCCGATATGGGGATATACCCCGTATACTGTATACAGTATGCCT
Source organism: uncultured bacterium (assembly GCA_965603295.1). GTDB lineage: Bacteria > BMS3Abin14 > BMS3Abin14 > BMS3Abin14 > BMS3Abin14 > JAFGWO01. The sequence goes on from CBFDCL010000029.1 coordinate 15,344, forward strand.
AGCCCCCTGCCGCACTGTCAAGGTTTTTATATTGTCCGGACGGTTTTTTCCTTGTTGGAGTTCCCGGATTGGATTCCTGCCTCGGGTTCAGATGAACGGGTCCGCAATACCGAAACCGCAACCTGGACCGGGTGTGCCCGACACCCGGCAGAGTTATTTCCTCAGCCGAAGCCCCAGCTCCGCCAGCTGTTCCTGGTCTACCAGGCCGGGCGCTTCCGTGAGTAGACAGGCAGCTTTCTGGGTTTTGGGAAATGGGATAACATCCCTGATGGAATCGGCCCCGGTGAGGATCATCATGATCCGGTCCAGCCCGAACGCAATCCCTCCGTGGGGCGGTGCCCCGTACTTGAGGGCATCGAGGAGGAAACCGAATTTCTGCCTCGCCTCGTCGGGCCCAATTTTCAGAAGCTCGAAAACCCTGGCCTGGACACCCTCCTGATGGATTCGGATAGATCCACCACCTATTTCCGATCCGTTAAGGACCATATCGTAGGCCCTCGCGCGAACCCTGCCCGGTTCGGTTTCGAGCAACCCGATGTCATTCTCCGCAGGGGAAGTGAAAGGGTGATGAATGGAAACAAACCTGTCCCCTTCCCGATCATACTCCAGGAGGGGAAAATCCACGACCCATAGGAAATTGTACACACCCTCCGGGATCAGGCCGAGCTCTCCTCCAAGATGAACACGCAGCTGTCCCAGGGATTCGTTCACCATGGACGGAGGGCCAGCGACCACAAGGAGGAGATCGCCTGTGTCAAAAAAGGCCGCCGTGCTGACTTCCCCCTGGACATCTTCCCCGATGAACTTGGCCAGGGGAGACTGCCAACCATCGGGGTTATTTTTGAACCACGCCAGCCCCTTTGCGCCGTAGATGCCCACAAATTCCGTCAGATCATCCAGCTCCTTGCGTGACATTCCGGCTCCGCCCTTCACGTTAAGGGCTTTGATAATTCCGCCGCCTTTGACCGTTTCGGAAAAGACCTTTGCCTCCGTCCGGGCAAGAGGTTCCGTCAGGTCCACAAGCTCCATGCCAAAACGGGTATCCGGCCGGTCAAGGCCAAACCGGTCGAGGGCCTCAGAATAACTCAATCGCGGGAACGGTATGCTGATCTCAACATCCCTGGCATGCCGGAAGATCCCGGCGATCATCCTCTCCATGACATGGAAGATCCCGTCTTCATCGGTAAAGGACATTTCCACATCGATCTGGGTGAACTCGGGCTGGCGGTCGGCCCTCAGGTCCTCGTCCCTGAAACAGTGAACGATCTGAAAATAACGGTCAAAACCCGAGACCATGAGAAGCTGTTTGAAGATCTGTGGGGACTGGGGAAGGGCGTACATGAATCCGGGCTGGATCCGGCTGGGAACAAGGTAATCACGAGCCCCTTCCGGGGTGCTCCTGGTAAGGAAAGGTGTTTCGATCTCCAGAAACCCTTCGCCGGAGAGAAAGTCCCTCACGAATTTACTGACCCTGGATCGGAGGATTATATTTTCCTTCAGACCCTCTTTTCTCAGGTCCAGATAACGGTACTTCAGCCGCACGTTCTCGGCCACATCTCTTCCTTCACGCTCGTCGATGGAAAAAGGCGGAGTGAGACTGGTGTTGAGCAGCTTCAACTCCTCGACGGCAACCTCGATCTCACCCGTTGCGAGTTCAGGGTTGCGCATTCCCTCAGGGCGTGGGAACACCTCACCCCTGACGGCAACGACGTATTCGGAACGTAACCCCTCGGCTTTCCCGTGGGACACCGGATCCCGATCGGGGTTGAAAACCACCTGCGTGATTCCCCAGCGATCCCGAAGATCAACAAAGATCAGGCCACCGTGATCCCTCCTTCGGAGCACCCAACCCATCAGGAGAACTTCCTGACCCACATTGTCCACGCAAAGGTCGCAACAGTTATGGGTCCTGTGCCAGTTTCCCAGGGGGTCCAGGTTGTCGGAATTATATATCAAGAGTTTTCTCCGTTAAGGGAAGTTGATGGGTTCAGTGAAGGTCCATCGGTAAGTTCCTGATGAACAGCTGTCTGCTGCCGACTCCCCGCTTTCCGGATCAGGGAATCCGTACATGCGGCCCCACATCAACTTGAGATTTTTTTGAGCCGGGCGATCACCGCCTGCTGCTGCTGGATCTCCAGTGAAAGGGAGGCGAGGTTCAGAAGGATCTCCAGGGAGTCGATATCCCTCGGGGGCATTCCTCCGGGAACGACATCGCAATAAAGGATGGCCACCACGATATTCTGGACCAGGAGAGGCAGTATTACCGTGTATTTCGGCTCAGGATCGCCCAGCGCCTCGGTCAGTGCGGTTCCCAGCTTCGGGCCGGGGTTTTCCTCGGACACGATTTTCTTTGACTCCACCACCTGTTTCAGAAGCTCCGATTCGCTCAAGTCAAATGCCAGATTCTTGATCGTCTCCTTGAAGGCATCCCTGCCGGGCCTCCGGTCGCCGCCGGAAAACCCGGTTACGCTGTCTTTCCTAACGAGAAGAACGGCACAACGATCGATCTCCCTCGTAGTAAAGTTAACCAGGACCTCGGCCATTTTCCCGAGACTTTTATCCCGAACCATCGTGTTGCTCGTCTCGGCGAGGAACACGATGTCCCCGGAGTCCCTCTGGACCACTTCCCCGATTTTCTGCAGCTCCTCTCTCGATTGGATGAGCTGGGACAGGAGCTCTTCCCTGAGGATGTTCTGCTGATCCCTTTCAAAGTAGACTTCATGCCTCTGGATGACGTTCTGGACACAAAGGGCCACTTCCTCGATGAAAAGGTTGAGTTGGTTTTCCAGCTGGTCGGGGGAGACCTCTTTCCTCTCGGGCTTACTGATATAGTAGGTCGCTCCGAGAAAAAGAGCCCTCCTTCTGATCGTGGGGTCCGGATAGGCCGTGTTGACGATGACGGGAATATGGCTGTGGCTTTTCTGGACTTCCTCCAACAGTTCCAACCCTCCGAAAATCCCCTTTCCACTGAGAGTCGGCATGATCAGGTCGGAAATGATTATGGGGATCCTCCCTGTTCTGTCGTATTCCGCCAACAGGTCAAGGGCCTTATGGGGGGATTCTACAGCGTCCACGTCGAAGCCGAAAGTGACCAGCTTGTCCCGGAACATTTCCCTCATCAGCATTTCGTCCTCGACGAGAAGGACAACCTCCTTGGGTTTGAGTTCCCTTAATTTCTGAGTGACCCGCCTGATGGCTTGAAGGATTTCCTCCCTGATCTCCCCCCCGAGGTTTCCCTGGTCGGAAACGAACTGTTCCAGTGCCCACTCGTCTTCCACCGCCGACGCGAGTTGGCCGGCGTTTCGCGCAAGGTCGTCCAGGGGAAGATGGTCTATGGGTTCCCCCGGAACATCCTTCTCCTCTTCCACCCTGAAAAGGCCCTCGTCCCCCCAGGAGAAGAGGTGGATCAGAGACTCCTCCAGGACGTTCTTCATAGCCGTATCCAAGGTCTCCTTGTCGAGGACAGCCTGCTCGATGAGGATCTCCCCCAGAAAAGATCCCTTTCCCTTCTGCTTTTGAACACTCAGTGCACTCTGGAGTTCCTTCTCGGTGATGACGTTCTGGCTGACGAGATACCGGCCCAACCGGCTCCTCACCCTGGGCTCCCGAACCTGAACGATTCTGCCCTCCTTGAGGGTGATGGAAGCCAGTCCCGTTTTTATCTTCAGGGTCAGGTTCCCGGAAAACGATTCGTTTTCGGCCTCTTTGAGAAGAGCAAGAAGGTTTGTGGTCTTGAGGCTCCCGGATGTGATCATCAGTTATCTCCTTTCGTCGGGGAGGATCCCCCGTAGAAGACCGCCAGAAAATCGTTTTCACTGACGGTTTCCTGCACTCCGGTTTCAAAATTCTTAACCTGGAGTGTCCGTGTTTCGATTTCATCGTCGCCCAGGATGATCACCTTCGGGGCGCCGATCCTGCCAGCGCTCTTTAACTGGGCCTTCAGGCTCCTGTCCTCGAGATCAATCTGGACCGACAGGTTTGCACCGCGGAGCTTTTCCGCAAGCCGCATGGCGGGGTTCCTGGCGGCCGAAGTCGCGGCGGCCACAAAAAAATCGGGTGCGGGAAGAGAGCGGTTCTCCCAATTCATCACAAGGGCCAGACGCTCGAGCCCGATGGCGAAACCGATCCCCGGAGCGTCTCCGCCGATCTCACTGGCCAAGCCGTCGTAACGGCCACCGGCTGCCACCGCGTTCTGAGCCCCGAGCCTGTCACACACGGCCTCGAAAGCCGTCCGGTTGTAGTAATCCAATCCCCGGACGATTCCCGGATCCACTTCGAAGGGGACCCCGGCAGCCGTCAGGACCCCTTTTACCCTGTTGAAATGATCTTCGCATTCCCCGCAAAGATACGAAAGCATTACGGGCACTCCGATGATGGACTCCTTGCAGGAGGGAACTTTGCAATCGATGACCCTCAAGGGGTTCGTCCCGAGCCTCCTTACGCAGTTGGAACACAGATCCTCCCTCACGCCCTCCAGAAAACTGATGAGAGATTCCCTATATGCGGGACGGCAGGAGGGACAGCCGAGGGAGTTGATAAGGATTCTGACATCCCAGACCTCCAGTTTTTCAAAAAGCCGGTGGAGCAGGGTAATCACTTCCCCATCAACCATCGGCCCGGCACCTCCAATAGCTTCGAGGCCAATCTGGAAAAACTGGCGATAGCGGCCCTTCTGCGGCCGCTCGTAACGGAACATGGGACCCGTATAGAAAACCCTGGCTACACCACCCTGGGCTTTCCACCCTCCCTCAAGAAAAGCCCTCATCGCCGATGCAGTCCCCTCGGGACGCAGAGTAATGCTCGTCCCGTTCCGGTCCTGAAACGTGTACATTTCCTTCTCAACGATATCGGTGCCCTCTCCGATTCCGCGGGCGAACAGTTCCGTCGCCTCGACCATGGGGAGCCGGATTTCCCGGTATCCGTAAAGGGAAAAATGTTCGCAGGTCCTGTCCTCGACGAAGCGGTGGCGGAAAGCCTCTTCCGGCGGGATATCCCGGAAACCCCGAATGACTTTGATCAACCGTTTCACAATAAACTATTCCCAGCTAGTCCGCCGGCGTCGATGGCAATCCAGGCGGTCTCTCCAGTGTTTTTTCCACCGGGTTGGCAACATAGACAATGTTTTTCCGGCCGTATTTTCCCTTGTACATCGCCTCGTCGGCCAGGTGGAGCAGTTCCACCTTGCTCATCCCATGCTCCGGGTAGGATGCGACACCAATGGAAACGGTGAGCCTGATCCGGTAGTTTTCCTTCTCGAGGAAAACGTACTCCTCCACCATCTGACGTATCCTCTCGGCAACAATCAGGGCCCCTTTGGAATTGGTATCGGTCAGGACGATGATGTACTCGTCCCCCCCGTAACGGGCCACAGCGTCCACTTTTCTGACAGCACTTTTGAGCAGACCGGCCAGTTCCACCAGGATCTTGCTGCCAAGCAGGTGACCGTGATGATCGTTAACCTTTTTAAAGGAATCCAGGTCCAGAAAAAGGACGGACATGGAAGAGTTGAGCCGTTGGGCCCTGACCAGTTCCCGGTCGAGGATGTTATTCAAGTACCGATAGTTGAAAACGCTGGTAAGATCATCGGTAATGGTGAGTATCTTGGCCTGGGAATAAAGAAGGGCGTTCTCAAGGGCACCGTTGGCATGTTCGCAGAGGAACGAGGCAACCCGTTTTTCCCTTTCTCCGAAGGCTCCGATTTTTTCGGTATCGAAGAAAACCACCATGCCCACGAGATCGTTTTTATTACGCAGGGGAATGAAAAGAAGGGACTGGATGGGGTCGGTGCTCGATCGATACCGGACGGTCACAGAAGAGGGGAGCTTATTGATGAAAGGGGCGGTGATCTTCGACAGGTCCTCATTGAACTCCTCGAAAAGCCTCCGATCGAGGTCCCCGTTGTCCTCAGCGTCGAACCCCTCGGAGAGAATGATATTTGATTCTCCCTGTTCCTGGTCAACGACGTAAAGGAAACCCCGCGTGGCACCGGTCTCCTGGATCATGAGATCAAAGATAACCTGATAGAGTTCTTCGATCTCGATGGTTTTGGAAATCCTGCTGCTGACATCATACAGCTTCAGGCTGTTCCTGAGTTCCTTGTTCTCCTCGGCGAGTTTGACCTGCTCCAGAGCCCGTTTTACCACGAGCCTGAATTCAGCCGGGTTCAGCGGTTTGCGGATGTAATCCAGCGCTCCCATTTTCATGGCCGAGACCGCGCTTTCAACCGTGCCGAAACCGGTGATTAGAATTACCTTGAGCCCGGGAGCCTCCAGTCTGAGGAGGTCTACAAGGTCAAGACCGCTTTTCCCGGGCATCACCACATCAGAAACGATCAGGTCAATACCCCCGCTGTTGACGATCTCCATCGCACCATCGACACCCTCGGCTTCCAGAACCTCAAGGTCATCTTCCTCGAGGACCTGCCTACAGAAGGTGCGGGAAAAACGGTCATCATCAACGACCAGGATCTTTGGCCTTCCCATATTCTCTCCCCGGTTGTAACTTCCCAAAATTAATAGAGAATAACAGTTTTCAGTAACAGAATGCACATGGTATGTCAACAATGAGCCCCAGCTTTTCATCACGTTTTACCCATGATGCAAACATCTTTCTGAACCCATTTCTCCCCCTCCTGAGAAAAATCCCGTGTCCTTCCCCGGTAAAAACACAGGGAATACCCTGTGTTTCGAACCAGTTCACGACCTCCCTGGCGGGCAGTGCAGAGGACCCGGGGGCCGGAGACGGGAAAACGGCGGTGATGTCCCCTCCCCGCCTCAACCGGGATATTTGAGACCTCAACCCCACTGGAGGGAATCCTGTCTTGCTGCCGTGGTGGGGGATCTTTATGAGGTTCAGGCCCCTGAGCCGACTGAGAGATTTCTGGACCTGTTCCCATGGAGCATCCCCTGTGAAAAGGGAGGAGAACCCTTTTCCATGGACATGAAGCTGCATGGAACCGGCATTCTCACCTTTCTCCTTCTCCCATTCGGGAGGGGGGCCCATAACGGAAAAAACAAGAGAACCGGCATGGACCTCATTCCCCTTGACCAGGGAAACGACCCTACCCCCCGCAGAGAGGAACCTGATTGTCGAAACCCATCGAACCGGATCCTTCCCCACTTCCGGAAGGTAAAGGGTTCGAACCCTCCATCTCCGGGCGATCTCCCCAAATCCGCCGATGTGGTCAGGATGAGCATGGGTCAGAAAAACCGCCTCGATCCCGTTGGTCCCCATCCTCGATAAAGCTCTGACGACCGCTGATGTGCGGCCCGAAGTGGAGGGCGGCCCGCAATCTATGAGGATTGTTCGTCCCCCCGACCTGAGGATTGCTGCGTCGGCCTGCCCCACACGTGGAAAAAAAAGGGTCACCTTTCCGGAAAAGAAAATGTGCCGTGCCGCCTCGAAACCCCCGGCCACGGTCGTGACGCACAGAAACAGGACCAATCCCGCCAGAGCCCCGAATTTCCATTTTTTCCACATCGCCAATGCAGCGAGTCCTGCGGCGGTGGCCACGAAGCAACCGGCCGTCGAAAGGACCAGGAAAGATGCCCTGGAGGCTGAAACGGCTTCAAGACCCATCAGGACCGGTTTTGCGAGGAATGTCCATAAATACACTAAGGGTTCCAGTGGGATCCCCGGACAACAGGCCGCAAGGTCGGCCAGGACAGCGAGGGGTATCAGGATGATTCCGAAGAAAAGCCCGGCGGTCATGTTACATATCGGGGAAACAACAGGGACCCCCCCGGCGCACCATACGGAAAGGGGCAGGGTGAAAAGAACCGCGCCCAATGTCAGGCCCAGGGCCTTTCCCGCGGGCCGGGACTCCTGGCTTGCGGCAAGAAGAATCCCGAGAACAGCCCCGCCGGATAGGAGCAGAGCAAGATCCGGTTGGGCACAGGAACTGACACAGATGATGAATATCACGCACCACCCAAGAAGATTCAGCGGTTCCTGACATCGTTTCCACGAGAAAGCCAGCCACCCGAGCAGGAGGAAAATACCTGCTCGCGAAGCCGAGGTACTCAAACCGGTCATGGAAAGATAAATGGACAGGGTGATCGCTCCACTTAACGGAGGAATCATTGATTTCCAGCCGGCCCGATCCTTGACGAACAGGGTCATGAAAAGACGAACGAGGAAAAATACGGGAAGCAGCGCGGAGGCAAGATGCACCCCGGAAATGGCCATCAGGTGATAGGTCCCGGTTCTCCGGAAAATATTCCTCATGGAATTTTCAACCCTCCAGCGTTGTCCCAGGGAGATGGCGCCCAACAGCCCGACGGAACGGTCAGGGAACCGCCCGAGGGCCTCACCCATCCTCTCGCAACCCAGCTGAACAAAAGAAACGTTTCCGGAATCAAGAAGAAAACCGCCCTTAACCGACCGACCGTAACAATACGACCCGAAACCAGCCCCGGCTGGGAGCCCGTTCCACGCTGTCCGGATTCGTATCGTTGATCCGGGAGGGGGGACCACTTTCCCCGGGAGGCTGATCACCAGGTCCATCCGGATTGGTGACCTTTCGAGGGAAAGGATTTCCCTGCCTTTAAAATGCAGATCAGTACAACCGTACTTCCCTGGAACCGATTTTCCGGAGGTTCCTTCAAGGGTGAGTTCCATCCCCCCACCCGACTTTCCTGCCCCTGGGATGGGAACCTTCAAAGATTCAAGAACGATCCCACCCGCCAACCCCATTCCGAGGAATGCCACCGGCGTTGGTTCCATGAGAGCCAGAAGACCGATTACCGGGATCGAGGGTAAGAACCACGGTCCGGATTTCGGAACAGCCCATTTCCCGGCAATACATCCGGCCACCAGGGAAAGAGTCAGGATAGCGACCGGGGCGCCATGAAACAACCGCTTCCGATGAGGCGTCCCAGTGTCAGGGAGTGAGGTCATCCCCGGGGAAGAGCAAAAAAGGTGCCAAGAAAGACAAGGTTAAACGTTTAATGTTTAACGTTTAACGGGTGAAAAGAATTGAGGATTGAGAATAACTGCTTGAAGTTTGAGAGTTTGAGAGTTTGAGAGTTTGAGGTTTGAAGTTGTCACTTATGTTTAACGTTTATCGTTTATAGTTTAATGTGAATGACACTCTTGCTCATGGCCGTTCCTGAATTCACTGATCACGGATCACTTTTCATTGTTCACGGCTCATTGTTCTTTAACGTTGGACGTTGGACCTTCGACGTTGGACCGCTACCTTAAGTGTGAAGTTTGAGATTTTAGTGCGTTATCAGTGATTAGTGACTGGTAATTGGTGATTTGGTGAGGGGAAACGGTTTGAAGCTTGAATGTTAGAGAGTTTGAGAGTTTTGGGTTGCCGGAAAGTCACGTTCAACGTTCAACGATAGACGTTAAACATTGTTTCTCTGGACGCTGGACTCTGGACTATTTTCCCAGCCTTTATTTCTTCAGGAACTTATCC
>CBFDCL010000030.1:0-23528 GCA_965603295.1 uncultured bacterium
CTTCTGGAATGGATGCAGACATACTCAGATGGAACACCAATGAGGATTTGAGCAAGTATGATGGATTCATACTTCCAGGCGGCTGGAGTTATGAGGACAGAATAAGGGCAGGCGTGATCGCTTCGAAAGATCGTGTTTTCCAGTTCAAGGCTGTCGAGTAACCAAAACATTTCCTGAAACAGCCCGGCCTGGTCCAGTGGTTCGAACTCACCCTCTGAAGGGGTGTCTTCCGGTCCCTTGTGTCCAATGATGTAACCGGAACCGGCGGTAATGAGCGCCGTTATGGCCACCGCTTCGATCCCGCCGAGAGCGCGGGACTTCAGGCCCGTGTCATCGAGAAAATACCCCAGCAGATAAAACCCCGCGGCTACTTCCGGGACATGGCTTCCGAGAACGTCAAGCCGGCGGTAAACCCTGTCCGAGCTCTCGTCTTTGGTGGCCGTGGTTTCGGATAGGTAATCCTCATCCTCGCTTAAAAGAAAGAGGGTCCCGAGAAAAGTCAGGCCGGCAAGGGCGGATCCTTTTGGCGTCAGGCGAACCGGCGAGGAGAGGACATAACGGAGGTCGCCGTCCAGTTTTTCCATGATCATCTCGAAGGCGGGATCGAGGGGCTCTACTTCCTCCGGTACGATGATCTTCAGCTGGCGCCCGGGAGAATATTCATCCTGGCCAAATACAACCTGGACGGAGAAAAACATGCAGAAAGCCAAAATGCCCGCAAGAAACTTCATCCCGCCTCCCTTTCAGTCCGTCCGGGATCCGGGTTTCCCTCGGTTGACGCAGCTTCTCTGTTCCCCTGGACCATGACTTCGTTCTGATCCGGGACCAGAACGCCTGCTGAGATAATGATCCGGAAAGCCTCATCCACAGACCAGTCAAGGGGGATCGCTTCCGATTCCGGGACTACGATGAGATAACCGGAGGTGGGGTTGGGCGTGGTAGGGACGAAAACCGTATAAGCGGGTCCCGGAACGTGTTCATCGAGTTGCCCCCTTGCCTCCCCCGTTACGAAACCGATGCTGTAGATCCCCTTACGCGGGTACTCCACAAGGATCGCCCTTCGGAAACTGTCCTCCCCCTGAACGAAGATGGCCTCCAGCAGCTGTTTGGTGGAGAAATAGAACCATCGGAGAAGGGGGATGTTTTTCATGATGACCCTTTCACCATGGGCAAGGAGGCCCCGTCCGATGACGTTAGTTACCAAGGCACCGATGAGAAAGATGATGGCCAGACTCAGGATAAGGCCCAGACCCGGAATGGGAAAACCGATGAACGACTCGGGCCGATAGATCTTTGGGATAAGGCCGAGGACCCGATCGGTCAGCCCCATCAAGCCGAGAAGGACCCATCCCGTCAGGAAAAGGGGGATCAGGGCCAGCAACCCTGCCAGGAAATATTTCCTGATGATCTTCTTGATCATGTGCAAGGTCCCTCCAAGGGTGGTTTTCCCGGGGTGGCTATGGGTAAAGGGGGCGGTTCAAAAGGAAAATCCTGAAAAACCCTTTTTCAGATCACCCCTTTCCCTTCGACGGTAAAGAGCATTCTATTCAAGCTGCGGCTAGAAGACAAGGACGATGGCCCGAATACGAAATTTTTTTAATGAGCCCTTGATTTTTGAAAGCCGAAGGTTATATTGCCAAAGTGGTTGGCACTCCCTATCGGAGAGTGCCAAACAGGCTCTCGGTTGCACCGAAGTCCCCGGGTATGCAATTTAGGATCAGAAAACGGGGTTCGGGGACCATTAATAACATTATTGTAAGGAGGAGGAGCAGAACATGAAAATTCGACCACTTCAGGACCGTATTCTTGTCAAAAGGCTGGAGGAGACAGCCAAGACCAAGGGCGGAATCATCATCCCGGACACCGCCAAGGAGAAGCCGCAGGAGGGCGAGGTCGTTGCCGTTGGTAAAGGCCGGGTCCTCGAGGACGGCACCCAGCGTGCCCTGGACGTTAAAGCGGGGGACAGGATCCTTTTCGGGAAATATTCCGGAACAGACGTCAAAATCGATGACGAGGATTTTCTCATCATGAGGGAAGACGATGTTCTTGGTGTCATTGAGAAAAAAAAGAAATAGTCCGGATCAATCCGTAAATCACGAGGAGGTATATTCCAATGAGTAAGCTCATCTCGTTTAACGAAGACGCCCGCAAGGAGCTTCTTATCGGCGTCAACAAGCTGGCTGACACCGTTAAGGTTACCCTGGGTCCCAAGGGGCGAAACGTCATCATTGAGAAGGTTTTCGGCGCGCCAACTGTCACCAAGGATGGGGTGACTGTCGCAAAGGAGATCGAACTGGAAGACAAGTTCGAGAACCTCGGCGCCCAGATGGTCAAGGAGGTCGCAAGCAAGACTTCCGATGTCGCCGGCGACGGGACCACGACGGCCACCGTTCTGGCCCAGGCGATGTTCCGCGAAGGGATCAAGAACGTCACCTCCGGCGCCAACCCCATGGATATCAAAAGGGGTATCGACACTGCCGTTGCCACTATCGTCACGCAGCTGCACAAAATCAGCAAACCGACCAAGGAGCAGAAAGAGATCTCCCAAGTCGGAACCATCTCCGCCAACAACGACTCCTCCATCGGCGAGATTATCGCGGAAGCAATGAGCAAGGTCGGCAAGGAAGGGGTCATCACCGTCGAGGAAGCCAAGGGTATGGAGACTTCCCTTGAAGTCGTCGACGGCATGCAGTTCGACAGGGGTTACCTTTCACCCTATTTCGTCACCGATCCTGACCGCATGGAAGTCAGCCTCGACGATCCCTATATTCTCATCTTCGATAAGAAGATCAGCGCCATGAAAGATCTCATCCCCATTCTCGAGAAGGTGGCGAGAACCAATAAACCCCTGCTCATCGTGGCTGAAGACATCGAAGGCGAAGCCCTCGCCACGCTGGTGGTCAACAAGATCCGCGGAACACTGGCTGCTGCAGCCGTCAAAGCCCCCGGCTTCGGCGACAGGCGAAAGGCAATGCTCGAGGATATCGCCACTCTTTCGGGCGGGCGCTTGATCTCGGAAGATCTCGGGATTAAACTCGAGGCCGTCGAACTCGAGGACCTGGGCCAGTCGAAACGTATCACCATCGACAAAGAAAACACCACCATCATTGACGGCGCGGGTTCCAAGCAATCCATCGAGGGCCGTGTCGGTCAGATAAGGGTCCAGATCGAGGAAACCTCTTCCGACTATGACCGGGAGAAGCTCCAGGAGCGACTCGCCAAGCTGGTTGGCGGTGTGGCGGTCATTAAAGTGGGTGCTGCCACCGAAACCGAGATGAAGGAAAAGAAGGCACGGGTGGAAGATGCCCTGCACGCCACGAGGGCAGCCGTGGAAGAGGGCATCGTCCCTGGCGGTGGTGTGGCCTACCTGCGCTGCATTGCTTCTCTTGACAAGCTCAAGATGGATGAGCAAGACCAGGCGATCGGTGTCAGCATCGTCCGGAAATCCCTCGAAGAGCCCCTTCGCCAGATCATCACCAACGCGGGCCTCGAGCCTTCCATCATCCTTGACATGGTCAAGAAGAACAAAAACTCCAGCTACGGTTTCGACGCCGCCAAAGAGGAGTACACCGACCTCATGGAGGCGGGCATCATCGATCCCACGAAGGTCACGAGGTATGCTCTTCAGAACGCGGCCTCCATCGCGGGACTCCTGCTCACCACGGAAGCCAGTGTGGTTGAGAAGCCCGAGGAGAAGCCGATCCATCCCCCCGGAGGAGGAATGCCGCCCAGCGGAGTTCCAGGCATGTATTAATAAAAAAAGCGGGCTTAACGCCCGCTTTTTTTATTCAAGATCCAAGAGAAAGCCTGAGACCAACGTCTCGGGCTTTTTTTTCCACTTTCCCGGGAAGACCACTGGGAGTGCAGGAAAATCGAGGTCCAATGTTAAACGTCCAACGTCAAACGTGTCTTTCCCGCAACTTCAAACCTCAAACATCAAACTTCAAACATTTTTCCAGCTCTCAAACTCTCAAACTTTCAAACTCCCAAACTCTCAAACTTTCAAACTTCTCCTTTCCCCTTTCCCCCTTCCACTTTCACCTTTAACCTTCCCTCCGCCACGCGGAGGTCCAGCCCCTCCCCTGTCGATACCTGAGCCGGTGAACGGACGATGCTGCCGTCCCCTTTGAGAACCACAGCGTAACCGCGGTCCAGAACCGCCTGGGGACCGAGGGAACGCAGCAGACCGGACAGGCGGGTCAGATCAGCCCGGAACTGTCCCAGGCGGGCACGCACGTGACTGCCCAGGCGGAACGAAAGATCATCAAGGCGCATCCTTCCCTGTTCCAGGAGATGCCGTGGGTGGATCAGACGCGACCCAACGGTCAGGAGCTGTTCCCTGCCGTCCCTGAGAACATGGGATATGCCGGAACGGAGTCTTGTTTCCAGGAAACGGAACTGTTCCAGGATCTCTTCCCTCCCGGCAGCTACCATCTCGGCGGCAACCGAGGGTGTCGGTGCGCTTGCGTCGGCAGCGAGATCGGACAGGGAGATATCGATCTCATGACCCACCGCAGAGATAATCGGAACCGGGCAGTCCGCCACCGCCCTGACAACTTTTTCCTCGGAAAAAGGTAAAAGATCCTCGGGAGACCCCCCTCCCCGCCCGATTATGATCACATCCGCCTCTCCCTGTCTGATCAGGGCATCGAGCGCATCGATCAGGCTTTGGGGGGCTTCTTTTCCCTGAACAAGGGCTGGAGAGATCATAACCCTGACGGGTGCATCGCGCTCCCGGAGGATTTTCAGAATATCCCTGACAGCAGCACCCGAGGCGGAAGTCACGATCCCCACGCAAACGGGGAACAAAGGGAGGCCCCTCTTCCTTTTCGGGGAAAAGATCCCTTCAGCCTCAAGGCGGATTCTGAGTTGCTCCATGGCCCGGTGCAAAGCACCAATCCCGCGCGGTTCCATGTCTTCTACAAGGAGTTGGTAATCTCCCCTCGCCTCGTAGACGGTGAGCCTCGCCAGAACGATAGTGCGCATGCCGTCGGATGGGATAAAGGGGAGCTTACCGACTTCCCTCCTGAACATGACAGCCCTTATCCGGGCTTCATCATCCTTGAGAGAGAAGTAGAGGTGACCGCTGGAGGCAGAACGAAGGTCGGAGATTTCACCTTCCACCCAAATAGGGGGAAAAACCGCCTCCAGGGTCCCTTTGATCTGGCGGGTGAGTTCCTTGACCGAAAAGGGATGGCGGCGGTCCAAAGCGGCTCCTGTCAGGGGGATACAGACCGATCGAGGGAACAGCGGACACGCTGGATGGAAACAGCTTTCCCCGATTCCGTATCCAGGTCGAGGAGAACCCCGTTCAGGTCCGGGATACCTTTTGCGAGGTTGAACCGAACGGGCATCTGGCTCAGGAAGCGGCGCCCGGCGGCCTTCATGTCGATCCCGATCACCGATCCCTCCTCATTGCCTGTCATTCCGATATCGGTGATGTAGCCGGTTCCGCCGGGAAGGATCCTTTCGTCGGCCGTCTGGATGTGGGTATGGGTTCCAACAAGAGCCCCTACCCTTCCATCCAGGTACAGGCCGAGGGCCCGTTTTTCCGATGTGGCCTCGGCGTGAAAATCCACGATGACGCACCCGTGCTTCGGTCCCAGACCCTTGAGGATCTCATCCGCCTTGCGGAAAGGACAATCGACGCTGTCCATGAACACCCGGCCAGACAGGTTGACGATGGTGACCGGGGAACCTGCGGGGGTTCGAACCGTCACGAAACCCCCGCCGGGGGCTCCGGGCGGATAGTTCGCCGGACGGATGATTCTCTCATCCTCCTCGAGTAGTTCAAGGGCCTCTTTCTTGTCCCAGACATGGTTTCCGGTGGAAAGAACGTGCACCCCCGCCTCGAAAAGCTCCTGGGCCGAATCAGGGGTGACGCCGAAACCTCCGGCCGCATTTTCCGCATTGGCGGCAACCAGATCGATCCGGTGGCGGTCAACAAGGGTGTTGAGCATCTCACGGATCACCACGCGCCCCGGACGTCCGACAACGTCCCCGATAAAGAGCACCCGGATCACGTTACCTTCCGTTTTTTCGCTCAACTCTTAGTCCTCAACCTGCAACGCCCAACTTTCAATTCTCAACTCTCTACCTTTATTTCGCGTAATCCACCGCACGGGTTTCCCGGATCACCGTGACCTTAATCTGACCAGGATAGGCCAGCTCCTTTTCGATTTTCTGTGCGATCTGCCTGGCAATGATGGTGGCCTGGTCGTCATTCACATCCTCCGATTCCACGAGGATGCGCACTTCCCGACCAGCCTGGATCGCATAGCTCTTGTCCACTCCCTTGAAAGAGTTGGCGATCCTTTCCAGATCCTCAAGGCGTTTGATGTAGGTCTCGAGCATCTCTCTCCTGGCGCCGGGACGGGCCGCTGAAAGAGCATCGGCCGCCTGGACCAGGACCGCCTCAATGGAGCCCGCTTTGACCTCATCATGGTGGGAGGCAATGGCATTGACCACTTTCTGTGATTCCCCGTATTTCTTGGCCAACTCCGCTCCGATGAGGGCATGGGACCCTTCCACCTCGTGGTCCACCGCCTTTCCGACATCATGGAGAAACCCGATCCTTTTCGCGTCCTTGATATTCAGCCCCAACTCAGCGGCCATGCTCCCGCACAGGAAAGCCACTTCAATGGAATGGTTCAGGACATTCTGAGCGTAGCTGGTCCTGTACTTCAGCTTGCCCATGAGCCGGATCAGTTCATTATGGATACCGTGTACACCGATATCAAAAGCCGCCCTTTCACCCTCTTCCTTGATGGTCGTTTCCATCTCCTTGGACACCTTCTTGACAACCTCTTCGATGCGGGCTGGATGGATGCGCCCGTCCACAATGAGGCGTTCCAGGGCAATCCGGGCGATCTCCCGGCGAACGGGATCGAACACGGAAAGGACAACCGCTTCTGGTGTATCGTCGACGATAAGATCCACACCGGTACTGCTTTCGAATGACCGGATGTTCCTGCCTTCCCTCCCGATAATCCTGCCCTTCATTTCATCGTTGGGAAGGTTAACCACCGTGACCGCTTTTTCAGCGATGTACTCTCCGGCGTACCTCTGAATGGCCAAACCGATGATCTCCTTGGCTTTCTTGTCAGCGCTTTCCCTGGCTTCCTCCTCGATCCTCTTGATGGTTTTCGCGGAGTCAATACGGGCCTCGTCCACCATGATGGACTTAAGCTCCTCCTTTGCTTCTTCCGCGGTCATCTCGGATATCTGTTCCAGCTTGATCCTTTCCTCATCCAGGGTTGCCTTGAGCTCTTTCTCCTTTTCAGTCATCGCCCGCTGCTGTCCGGAGACGGATTTTTCCCTGTTGACAAGATCCTGTTCCTTCTTGTCGAGGGACTCGAACTTTTTGTCCAGGTTCTCGTCCCTTTGCTGAAGACGTTTCTCCAGTTTCTGGAGGTCTCGCTTCTCCTCCCGGGTCTCTTCCTCGAATTTGGTTCGCGACTCGAGGAGGAGCTCCTTGGCTTTGATCTCGGCCTCCTTCAGGAAACTTTCCGATTCCCTGCGTGCCGAATCGACAATGCTTTCAGCGTCCCTCTGCCTGCTCCGGTCTAACGATGCCTGCGTGAAAATTCGAATAACGAAACCGAGGACCAATCCAATGGCTAAGGCAAGGATCAGGATGATGCTGTTATCCGGTAACATACTCTGCCCTCCTATTTATCGATCCACCCCTCGGAAAATCCTGAACCGGGCGTAACGACCTGGTGCACCGGTATATCATGGGGTTCCCATGGCAGACGGTCTATCATCTGGAACCCGTAGGCCAATCCGAGAAAGGTAGCCTGAGAGGAAGCCAGCGCCAGGAGCCGATCGAAATAACCACCGCCCATTCCGAGACGGTTCCCCGACCCATCGAAAGCCAGTCCTGGAACGACAAAGAGATCAACATCCCATACGGAAACATTGTTGCCGGGTGTCACGAGAGGCTGCGGAACAACCCGACCCTCGGTCACCAGGTCCTGCTCCCCACGGATTGCTGCCAGGCGCATCCCCGATCCCTGTTTCCAACCCTTCCAATCCGGAACGGCCACAACTTTGCCGTCCATTAGAAGATGCCGGATCAGTTCCCGGGTGGGGATTTCCTTCCCCATGCTGGCATAGACACAAACGGTCCGGGCCTCAGCCGCGGTCCGCCACTCCAGGACATTTCTCGCAACATGGAACCCCGCCTCGCAAACGGTGTCGGGAGACAGGTTCTTCCTGAGCGCGAGAAGACGATCTCTTAAGCGCTGTTTTTCCTCGGATTTATTATTGAGAGACAAAGAAACCTCACCTTTGTCAAACCCGTATGGTTCCGGTTTGCCCGATGAGGCCTGCGAACGGTCCAGTTCTTAACTTGAAGGAGACCCGGCGGTCTCTCGAACACCCCGGCTCCTCCTGGAACCGGGAGATGGGCGTCCAAAGAATTACCTGGCTGTGTTCTTTCGTATCCAAGAGGGCCGCGTTACCGGCCCTTTAAACCCTTAGCAACTCTAAAGATGTGGACTCCAAGTTTATTTAGAACCGAATCCGACACAGACCTGCAATGCCGGTCCAGATTGCTTCCCTTCGAAGCCCCCGCCCGTTGTCGTGGTCAAGTTCAGCTTTTGAACCTGTCCGACCAAGTGGGGGTCCGGCGGAACGCTTCAGGCTTTTCGCTCTTGGCGAACATGCACACCACGCTCTCTGCCAGAATCCCATCATCCGAGTGTTGGCTCAAAAGAAACAGGCCTCCACGAGCAGGGCAGGGGCTGACTGATAATCTATCAGAAAGCCCTTTTTCCTTCAAGGGGAAAGGAATCCCGGTCAAACCTCTTCCAGGGAGGACTCGATCTTCTCGGTCAACTTCCTCATCCGGGATTTGAGTTGTTCTGAATCCTCGAGGAGGGTCATCAGTTCATCAGCGATGTTAAGGGATGCGAGGATGGCGATGCGTGAGGTGGAAACCGTATCGGTGACCTGTGAGATTTCACGCATTTTCCTGTCAACAAACTCAGCCACCCGGCGGACGTACTCCGGATCCCTTTCGCCCCGGACCGTATAGACCTTCCCGAATATCTCCACATCCACTCTACCCGGCATTGTACTCTCCAGGTCCGGATCCTCGTGATCAGACGATCAGAGGGACTTGAGCCTTTTTATGGCGCGCTGGATCAATTCCGCCGCCTCACGCTCCCTCAATGGGGCACCTTCATCCCCCTCCCGGGAAGGGGTCCTTTCCCATTCGGAACTCGTTCCCGGCCGATTTTGAAGCCGATCCAGAAGATCGTTCACAGCTTTTTCCAGTTCGCTCATGGCCCTTAACATGATTTCCTCCGGGAACAGGTTGAATAAAATAAGTTATTTCAACAACTTCTGTCAAGAGGCTAAGAAAAAGCATCAGGAGAGAAGCGAGCGACCGGTGAACGGTTTGGGAGTTTGAGGGGGATTAATTGAGAATTGAGAGTTAAGAATTGAGAATAACTGCTGGCAACTGGTAAACGGTATGATGTTTGAAGTATGAAGTTTGAGGTTTGAAGTTGCGGAAAACATCCAAGATCCAAGATTCAAAGAAAAGACGTTTTACACGCTTTTCCCCCCGCCTCACCGTGTCTGCGTGTCTCCGCGTCAGTTTTTCCCTCTGGATTCTGGACTCCACCCCCTATCTCACGATGTACCCTTTCAAGTTCCTCTCCTTCCTTAATTTTTCCAGGATCTTCAGGGCATCCTTCTCATTTCTGTACGGTCCGATCCTGACCCGATACCAGGTCCCCCTGTCCCCCAGGTCGGCGACCTGAACGGTTCCAGCATACCCTTCCGCCGAAAGTTTTTCGAGCTGCCTCTTGGCGGCCTCCCGATCTTTATAGGAAGCGACTTGCAGGATCAGCGATCCCCCTGTTTCCGGCCGGCCGACCTTCTCTTTTTCCGGGACAGGCTCCGGGGTTTTTGCCGGTGCCGGTGCTTGGGGGGGCGCCGCTTCGTTCCTGGGTTCCGTGAGCACGGTGTAAAAGGTTACGGGAGCCCGATCACCTTTTTCGGATGAGGACGGATCCGGGACCGGTGCCTGGGCGCCGTCTGTCCGGGGGGCCGGAACGGACCGCTTTTCCGCTTCCCCGAGTCCATAGAAATATCCGGCAAGCCCCGCCCCGGCGAGCAACAGGACCACAATGCTCACACTGATACTGAACTGGACTGGGGTTAGTCGGACAAACTCTCTGGGGCCTGCGGAACCGCGAGCCAAGATCACATCCTCTCGGGCGCCGTAACACCAAGCAGGGAAAGGGCCTTGGCAATGACCGTTCGTACTCCCAGGACCAGGGCCAATCGGGAACCCGTCACAGCGGTGTCCTCAGTGAGCACCCGATGATGGAAGTAATAGTTGTGAAGGGTTGTGGAGATGTCGCGAAGCCACGTTGTAATACGATGGGGTTCCAGGGCCAGGGCAGCCCCTTCCACCACTTCCGGAAGAGCGGCCATGGACCGGATGAGTTCCCTTTCCTCCGGCAGATCCAGAAAGGAAGGGTCAACATCCTCGGGCAAGGGAGCCGAAACACCTTTTTCCCGAGCGTTTCTGAGGATGCTGCAGATTCGGGCATGGGCATATTGGACATAATAGACGGGGTTTTCGTTGCTCTGTTCCTTGGCCAGGTCCAGATCAAAATCCAGTTTACTGTCTGCTTTCCGCGTCAGAAAGATGAACCGGGCGGCATCACGCCCTACTTCTTCCCTGACTTCCCTGAGGGTGACGAACTCCCCCGACCTTGTGCTCATGGCCACCGGCTGTCCTTTCCGGGACAGGTTGACCAGTTGGAGGAGGAGAACTTGAAGATCATCCGGATCCCGCCCGAGAGCCTGGACGGCGGCTTTCATCCTGGCAACATACCCATGGTGATCCGCCCCCCAGATATCGATGACACGGTCCACCCCCCTGTCAAACTTGTCACGGTGATAGGCGACATCGGTGGCAAAATAGGTGAGAGCCCCGTCGCTCTTGACCATGACCCGATCCTTGTCATCGCCCTTTTCGGTGGAATTGAACCAGAGAGCTCCCTCGTGACGATACATGCAGCCCCGGGCATCCAAGTCATTGAGGGCTTCATCCACCTTTCCTTTCCCAAGGAGTTTTTTCTCGGAAAACCAGAGGTCAAAGCGGACCCCGAACTCCTCAAGATCGGACCGGATGTCCTCCAGAATAAGCTCGGACGCCCGGGTGGCAATGGATTCTATGGCTTCCGAGTCACGCATTTTCAGATAACGGTCTCCTTCAGATCCCTTCAGAAGCGCCGCGAGTTCCATAATGTATTCCCCGCGGTATCCTTCATCTGGGAAAGGGACGTCCCGTCCGAACGCCTGAAGGTAACGCGTAAAGACAGACCGGCCGAGGGTCTGAATCTGGTTCCCGGCGTCGTTGATGTAGTACTCCCGTTCGACCCCGAACCCGGAACATTCCAGAATGTTCGCCAGGGCATCACCAAGAGCGGCCCCCCTCCCGTGACCCACATGCAGCGGTCCGGTGGGGTTGGCACTGACGAACTCCACCTGGACCTTCCGCCCTTCCCCGATGTCCGTTCGCGCGAACTCCGCCCCTTCTTCCAGAACACTCCTCAGGATACGGGTCCAGAAGGCCGGGCCCATTGTCATGTTGATGAAACCGGGCCCAGCAACGGAAACGTCTTTTAGTTCACCCCCAGCATCCGCTGCCCGGATCTTCTCCGCAATCTCCTGTGCCAGGTCCCTGGGGTTCCTTCCTGTCTTCGACCCGAGGATCATCGCAACATTGGTCGCGTAATCCCCAAATTTCCGATCGCGGGTCATCTCTATTTCCGGGATCGGAACCGGCTTCGGAAGCCTCCCCTCGGAAGCCAGGGTATCCAGGGCCCGCTTGACATAGATCGTGAGATTGTCCCTCAAGACAAATCCTCCCCAATAGCCTGGGCCACCATTATCGGATGATGATACAGAAGATCCCGTACTCCGTCCCGATGGACATTCTTACGGAGTTCCTCCAAGCCCCGCTTTATCGATGACACCTGTTTGGGAGAGTGAAGATCGGAAGCCATTGCCCAATAGAATCCCCCCCGCAGAAGTTCCAGACAATCTTTCCGGATCCGGTCGCCGTAAAGCCCCGAGAGGCTACCCAGGTTCCCGGTAAACCGGACACCATTGAGGAGGAGGGATTTCATCAGATCCGGTTGGCGGCACAGTTCGCCGTTCCTCTCGGGATGGGCGAGGAGGATCTCAACCCCCGATTCCATGACCTGACCAAGCAAACCGGTCAGGTCATGGGGAACACCCCAGAAACCGATATCCACCAGTACATATTTCCCTCCACCGGGACGGTCTGAGACCCGTTCGACCAAGATCTCATCCAGATCAAATTCGACCCCCGGGTACACTCGGACATCGAGCTTCTTTTTATGTGCAGCCTCCCTGAGAACCTGAACGCCCGAAAGGACGGTCATGGGGGCAATTCCTTCCCAGGAATGGAGCCGATGGTGGGGAGTCGCAAACACATGGGCGAAATCAAGGTCCCGCAGACCCTCCAGCATCCTGAGGGATTCACCCAGATCGTGGGCCCCGTCGTCGACACCCGGTAATATATGTGTGTGAAGGTCAACCAGACCGTCCATTCGACCACCTCTGCGGGAAACCTATCACCGGAGAACGGAACCCGCAAGCGGGCAGGGTTCCATGTTTTCCCATTCCGGTTTCCGCGTTCAGGTCCCAAAAAAAAGCCGCCGGTCCGGCGGCGTTTGATACAGATGGAGCGGGCAACGGGAGTCGAACCCGCGACTTTCAGCTTGGGAAGCTGACACTCTACCAACTGAGTTATGCCCGCGGGAGCAAAAATACTAATGCATGGCTCCGGGTTTGTAAAGAGGAGGAAGAGCAGTACCTACTACCTGGTGTCTAGATGCCAGATTCTAGATACTAGATACTGAGTTCTTTCCCCATAACCACCGCGTCCTCACCGTCCTGATAATATCCTTTCCTCACCCCGATCTCACGGAAACCGTGCTTTTCGTAAAGGTTCCGAGCGGGGGTATTGGTCACCCGGACCTCCAGCTGACACCAGGAAGCTCCATGAGCCCGGGCGTCTTGCAGAGCATGTCCGATCAGGCTGTCGGCGATACCGGACCTGCGCCTCGCGGTTGAAACCGCGAGGTTCGATATGTACAGTTCATCCGCCACCAGCCAGGACATCAGGTATCCGGTGATTTCCACCGTTTCGTCCGGGTCAGATCCAGTCCCTGATGATCTTTTATCCCTCTTTTTCAACGGATGTGGCAATCCGGCAATGAAGCATCTCGAAATATCGCCGCGGTCCAGCTCGGCCTCGAACATCTCCCTTATCCAGGGGCAGGCAAAGGACGCCGATTCAATGAGCAGGATGTCATCGAGATCGTCGATGGTGAGGGGCCTGATCGTGCATCGAACTCCCGAGGCAGCGGGCGGCAGGGTATTCATGGATCGATGACCTGCCCCGGGGAACCTTGAGGCCTTGCATCCGGAGGCCGCACATATTCGGGCACAAGGGATGAAGGCGGAACGGATCTTTCGAGGGACATCATGATCTCACCGATGGCCAGGATCTCGGAAGCCTGGGGTTGTGACCGATAGTCCGAAACCGCCTTCGGCCAACTCCCCCCTGTCGTTTCAAAGAGCAGCATCACCCCCGTTCCGAGGAACAGGGGTTCGCCCGGAAGGGAAAATTCCGGCAGGGAGAAAACCTCCCCCAGGGGAATCAGTTCCGTTTTCCCATGGCGCACGGGCAGCCCGTGGACATCCAGCCCCCCGTAACGGCAGGCGTACACCTCTCCTTTCCTCGCATCGGCTAACACAATCACATCCCTTTCCTCCCTCACCGGGGGAAAAGCTACTGCATCCAGGGAGGGGACCGGAAGGATGGGGAGATGGGAAGCCAGGGCCCACCCCTTGAAAGTTGAAAGCCCCACCCTCAGCCCGGTGAAAGCCCCTGGCCCGGTCCCCACCGCGAGAGCCTCCACATCCCGGCGAACCAGGCCGGCAAGGGAAAGGACCTCATCAACGGCCGTGAGAAGGGTCTCACTGTGAGGCCTCGTGCGGTCCATTTCTACCTGCAAGACCTCTCCGCCGGGTTTTCGGACGGCAACACTCCCGAGGTCCGTTGATGTATCCGAAGCCAGGATGACCATACTATGGAGGAGATCCGGCAGCCCGAAGGCGTATCTTCCCCTGCCCCGTCGAACCGGAGATCACGAAATTCAACCAGCTGTCTTCGTGCAGGTATACACCGGACCCCTTTGGAAAACACAGCAGGTAAAGGCGGGACCAGGACAAGTCCCATTCCAGGAACCTCATGTAGATATTGGCTTCATCCCCCTCGATCCTGTTACAGACTGCACGCGTGACCGTCCCGTCGGAATTTTCGAGATAGGGGATCCAGGAAGAGCTCTCCCGATCAAGGTCGTTGAGATCTTCATTCGGGGTGTAGAACCCGAGGAGGATCTGGACAACATCCCTGTTGCCCCTGAAAGTCTTCTCGAACAGGTCTTCCTTCTCGTCAGGGGAAAGGAGGCGTGATTTCGCCTCCCAGTCCACGGCCAGGCTGCGTATCTCATCGGAGATGTAAACGGCTCTTGCTGTAAAAACCGTCCGGAAATCCTTGTACACCTCCACTCTTCCGGAATTCCAGTTCATCAGTTTCCGGACCTGGTTTTCCGGGGGCGATGTTTTCCCAAGGCCGAAACCAGGAAGAGGATTGACGGACTGGCATCCGGCCCAACCGCAGACTGCGGCAGCGACCAGGGCGATCGACAGCCCGATCCGTGAACAGTGCCGCAGATTCATTGGTCGATCAGCCATTTTCCATCCTCCCTGAATAGAGGCCGGACGGCAGCCCTAGGTTGTCTGCCGCCGGAAGCCTGTTCCGGATATCCCCGTACTGATCTTCCCTTCGATCCCTGAAAAAAGCCCATTCCTCCCTGGTTCGCAGGACCTCATCGGGATCGACATTGGACATATGCACTGAATCCCGCGAACCGGCTGGTTTGTGAAGCAGTTCCCCATGGGGGTTCATGCAGAAACTTTTTCCGTAAAAGGTCTGTTTTTCCTCCCGACCAACCCTGTTGACCCGGAGAAAGAAAAGGCTGTTTGCCAATGCGTTCCCCGCGATCATCCGCTCCCATCGTTCGTGATTATGGTACGCGTTCGAGGTGGGAACAACCACGATATCAGCTCCCTTGAGAGCCAGGATCCTGGAGCCCTCGGGGAAATAGACATCCCAACTGATCTGGACCCCGATCCTTCCGACCTGGGTTTCAAAAACGGGGAATTCCAGATCCCCCGGAAGGAAGTAGAATTTCTCGTGCCACCCCATGACATTGGGGACGTGGACCTTTCGGTACACTCCAAGCAACCTCCCATCAGCATCGATGACTGCGGCACTGTTAAAATACCTCCCCTTTCCCCCCTTCTCGAAGAGAGGAAAAACGACCACCACACCGTTGTCGGCGGCAAACCGAACCATACGGTCCGTGCTTGGTCCCGGCACGGTTTCAGCGAGTTCGAAGCTGCTCTGCTTGGTCCTCGCGGGGAACCAATTTGTCGTACACAGTTCGGGAAAAGCCACCAGACCGGCTCCCCTTTCCACCGCCAGAGTAGCCAATTCAAGAGCTTTGTCCAGATTCGAGGGAGCATCTCCCCTCGTGGAGAACTGGATGCCAGCCACTTTCACCATCTCTTTTCCTCCCCGGCCACTGTGCCGGCCTTCTCGGTGAACGGCTCACGGTCTACCGATCCTTTTCCCTCGATGTCCGCAAAGGCCACGACACGGTTCCGGCCGCTCTCCTTTGCGTAATACAGAGCCCGGTCAGCCCACTCAAGGAGCTGTTCCCTGGAATGGGGACCCTTCCCGTGCAGAACAGCGAAGCCGAAACTCGCGGTAACGTTAAGGTCCCCCACACTGGTTTCAAAGCATCGGGTTCCGATATCCTTTCGCAATTTTTCCGCGATCCGGCGGGTCTTCCTCTCGTCGACATTGTCAAGGACAACGGTAAACTCCTCGCCGCCGAATCGGGCAACCGCGTCGTTACTGCGAATGCCCCCTTTCAAACGCCGCGCGAGTTCAACAAGGACCTCGTCCCCCACGGGGTGTCCGTATTCATCGTTAACGTTCTTGAAGCGGTCGCCATCAACCATGATGAGGGCGATGCTCGAATCGTAACCCCGTATAACCCTCCGTATCTTCCCGTCCAGGACAATCTGAAAAGTCCTGCGATTGAGCAGCCCCGTCAGGTCATCCGTACGCGAGAGCTGATCCACCTTCCGGTGCTGGAGGGCGTTGTCAAGAGCAGGGGCCATCATTCCGGCAAGGGTCCTGAGGTCTTCCATCTCCTCCGGGCCAAAAGCGTTCCTCTCGCGCGAAACGGCCGCAATGACGGCCTTGAGGACCAACCTGCCCTTGTCGTCGGGCATGAAACTGGGGATCGCCGTAAAAGACGTGACCTTTCCCAGTTTTTCACCGCGGAAAAAATATGGTGAGGGTCTTTTTTTCTCACTATTGATAATGATCTCACCCCGGTTGGTACCGTCGCCGCCCTCCTCTTCCGCTTCGGCAAACCGCCGGAGCAAAAGACCGACCTGGCTCGGTTCATCCCTGAGGATCTTCCCTAAGGACAGATCCTTGACGGCATCCCCTCTTGTTCTGATAATGTTCAGCCCTTCGTCCGCCAGGAGAACGACGGCGCCGTTGCATCGGCGAAGGGCCTCCATCACCGCCTCGAGGACCTTTTCGGTGATCTTCTCCGGATCCAGATGCCGGGTCAGGTTCCTGGCGTACCGGGCAATGGCATATTTGGCGGAAATATTGACCACCACCTTCTGCAGGGCTCGGGAGAGCTTCATTGCCCGACCCACCAGCTTCCCGAACTCCTCGAGCCTTTTTCGTGTTGTCCCTTCCAGTGAGAAAGCCCCCGGTTCATGGCTGTCAAAATAAAGGACACAGGTTACCTTCTCCGAGACCTGGTCGGCACCGGCATCCTTCGCCCATTGATCATCGTAGACAATTTTTACGAGAAAGGACCCTACCACCGTCCCCTCAGCATAGAAGCCGAGGGACGACCCTGCCGACATGGCGTCGGATAGATACAGGACACCGCCGCGCTCCTGGGCGATGTGGATGAAACCCTTGTCGGCTGGTACCATGTCGCCGACGAGTTTGGCCCCCTTGTTCACCACCGCGGCACGGACACGGAAGAAGCCCGGATCATCCGGGACCAGCAGAACACCGGTACGGGCATGGAAGTACCGGCATCCCCAGACAAGGAGCTTTTGAAAAAGTTCGTCATCTTCTTCCAGGGTCAAGGCCATGGCCGCCTGCTCACCCCATATGCGTTCCCCGGTTTCGGTCAGCCCGTCCCGGCGGACGCGATCCATCGTCTCCCTTGCATCTTTCCTGATCCGGTCCAGGAGGGCATTCGAATGACGGATTATCTCCCGATCCCGGGACATTCTCCATCCGAGGACCCCGGAAAACACCAGGAAGATCCCTGACCATTGGAGCAGGTCGCCCTCTCCAAGAAAGAGGTACCTCCCCCCAGCCATCATCGCAAGCACAGCGGCCGGAACCCACAGGAGCGCCCGCTGGCGGGAGAAGACGGTTAACGGAAACAGGATCAGGAAAACCATGGTCACCAGGGGCCAAAGGGGGAAGAACAGCTGGACCAGGATGCCAGCTGCCGCGAGGATAAGCAGCTGCACCGGGAGAGTCAGGATCACCTGAAACCGTTTTTCACCCCTGGACAACCCGTCCGCGACGGCAAGGACCAGGCACGCGGCCAGGAGCAGACCCTGCGCCACGGGGTAAACACTGTCCCAGGGCCAGCGCATGTTATCCGGTGGAACGGCAAGAGAAAGCCCCAGCCCGGATGCGGCACAAACGAACAGCCGCCGGAGGGAGGGTGCCGCAGGAACGAACTTCATCAGGGATTCTCCGCTGGTGTTTCCGGGAGGATAAAAACAGTTTCGCCGGGCTTAACCAGTCCCAACTCGATTCTGGCAATAGCCTCCAGGGTCTGGGGATCATCACTCAGGAGCCTAATTTCCTCGGCAAGCCTGGCGTTTTGTTCCTCCAGTGCGCGGACCCGGTCCTGAAGGTTGTCCCGCTGGACTTTCATATGGTGAAGCTTGACAAAACCTCTCTCCTCGAAGACGCTGTAGCCAAGGAACAGTATCAGCGAAAGGGAAAAGATCAACACCAGCCTGTGCTTTTCCGGTATCAACCTCACGGGTGCGACCTCAACCTCTCAATTTCCCGTTCTTTGTCCATCGCCCGATACCCATTCCCTGAAAACGGTTTCAATGTTCAGAAGCTCATCCGGAGAGGATGATTCCACATAAAGTCTGGCCACCGGTTCCGTCCCCGACAGCCGAAGCAAAGCCCAATCCCCGTTCCCGAATATCCACTTCGTACCGTCCGTCCTCAGGATTTTCCGGGTCTCCATTCCTCCGATTTCCTTCGGGGGGTCTTCGAGGATCGCCCCGAGCCTCCCGGCCATTTCATCGGAGAGAGGAAGGTTAATCCGGACGGAAAACCTCGGACCGAACCTCTCTTCCATCCGGGTTCGCAAAGTGGATAATGTCTCCCCGGCAGCGGCCACCATCTCCGCTACAAGCAGACAGGCGAGGATGCCGTCCTTTTCCGGCACGTGCCCCCTTATGGACATGCCGGCGCTCTCCTCGCCCCCCATGGCGAGCATGTCCCGGGAAATCATTTCACCGATGAATTTGAACCCCACCGGCGTTTCATGGCAGCGCCGGCCGTACGCCGAGGCGATCACATCGAGGAGGTCGGTTGTAGCCACGCTCCGGGCCAAGTCGCCCGCAATCCCCTTCGTGCCAATAAGGTAGTCCGCCAGCAGGGCCAAAACCACGTTAGGGGAATAGAACTCCCCCTCGCTCCCCACCACGCCAAAACGGTCCGCGTCCCCATCCGTGGAAAGCCCCAGGGCCGAATGTTCGGAGACCATCGCCGAGAGTTCCTTCAGCCTGTCCTCCGACGGTTCCGGAGAAGCCCCCCCGAACAAAGGGTCCGGGTCCGCATGGATTACCCGGACGCTGCACCCGGCTTCCTCGAGAAGCCGATCAAGGTACCGGGCTCCCGTTCCGTAAAGGGCATCAAAAACGATCTTGGGGCCCGAATCCGACAGCAGTTCAAGGTCCACCTTCCCGGCCAGCTCCCTCAGGTATTCCGGAGCCGGATCCAGCATCTGAATCTGCCCTCTCCGGGAAACCGCCCCGGGGAGGCCTTTTCTTGCGAACCCTCCGATGAGCTCCTCAATAGCACCGGTGGTTTCGGGTAACGCGGGACCGCCCCAGGAGGGGCTGAACTTGATCCCCTGGTACTTGGGTGGGTTATGGCTCGCCGTGAAATTGATAGCTCCGGCCAGCTTCCTCTTAAGAATGATGAAGGCAAGAGCAGGAGTCGGAACGGGTCCGTCACAAAGGAGGACGTCGATCCCCATACGGGTGAGCATGTCGGCCGCGTCCCTGGCAAATTCAGCACCGAGAAACCTCGTATCATAACCGACGAGAACCCCCCGATCCCCTTCACCGGATTGGTGGAGATAGCAGGCAACGGACGCCACAACGAGCCTCGATCTCTCGAAGGTGAAATCGTCGGCGATGACGCCGCGCCAACCTGATGTCCCGAATCTGATCCCTTCCAAGGTTCCACCTCTTCCCATGGGGGCCCTGGAACGTTGACACATCCCCGAACTCCCGCGAGAAATCGAAAGCGTTAATCTGCGGCCTCCTATTGCTGCATCTCCTCAATTTTTCTGGACCAGAGTCCAAGCCTCTCTTTCACCCGGTCAGGATCCGGGCTCTCGGCATAGATATGAAAGTACGGATGGTTGGAACTGGGATAGATCAGGATCCAGTCCGCACTCTCTTCGAATCTCACCCCTTCGATCCCCTTGGCGTCCTCTCCCAGCTCTTCCACCAGGCGCCGCATGACCTGGCCCTTAGTATCCCAGGGACAATGAACGATAATGTGCTCGAGGTAGGTCCTGGGAAGGGAATCCACCAGTTCCCCCAGAGGTTTCCCAACTTTCGAGATCATCTCCAGTGTCTTTGCCAGACAGAACATGGCATCAAAAGAAGGGTGAAACTCCGGGAAAGCGATCCCTCCCTGCCCGTTGCCGGCAAAGTATGCGGAGGCCGATACCGCAGCATCCAGAATAGCACTGGCGTTATTTGGAGCCCGGACGACTTCCCCGCCATGGAGGGCGGCCATCTTCTCGAGGTTGGAACTGGCGCTGGACGGGACAGCTATCGGGCATCCCGGTTTCGTCATGAAAGTCAGAAGAGCCAAGACTTGGAGAGTCCTTCCTCCATCGATCCAGCGACCCCTCTCATCGATGAGGAAAAGTGTTTCCCCGCTTGCACTGATAATGGCCCCCAGGGCAGCGTGAAGCCCGAGAACATACTCGGAAATCTGACGAACAGCCCTGTCGAATTCCTTGGTGGTTCGGGTGACATTCTCCTCGTCGATATGGGCATTTAAGGAAACCACCTCGCATTTGGCTCGCCCCAGCAGGGAAGGCAGCACCTTGACGGTGGCCCCGAAGGAATAATCGAGGACGATTCGGCTTCGAGCGCCTTCAAGCACTTCCAGTTCCAGGTTCTTCAGAAACCCCTTTTCGTAGAATTCCGACCCGAAGTAAGGGAAACTCATGGTTCCGGACCCATCGATGGTAGCTCGCCTGAAGTCCATCCGGAAAAACAGCCGATCGATCTCGGTCCTCTCCACCTCGGTCAGTTCCCTGCCCTCTTCCCGGTAGAAACGAACCTCCAGGATCTCCGGATCGGATGGGGATCTCCTGACGTTGATCCCTCCCATATCCCCCTGTCCCCGGATCAAGTGGCGGGCCACGGGGATCGGCATAACTCCGCTGTCGTGGACATCCACACCCGCGGACAGGACTCCTGCCGCAAGGGCTTCTCCGATCATCTTGGCGACCCGATGGATACCCCGGGTGAGGGAGACGCCGGAACGTTCGGGAAGGGTGGCACCAAAAGCCACCCCCAGCCTGGCCGCGAATTCGGGGGTAATTTCCCGGTTCGTAAGACCCTGAACGATACCCCCGGTGAAGAGGGTCCCTCTCCACCTTGACCCCCATACGAAGTCACTGGAAAGGACCGCATCGTCCTCGACCACTTTGTCGGGCCAGATGCGTACACCGGCCCTGATTATGCTCCCCCGACCGATGAGACATCCCTCACTGATAATGGAACCCTCTTCGATATTGGCCCGCGTCTTGACCTCCGTATTGGAACTGATGACGCTCCCGCCCACGAAAGCGCCGTGCCCGAGCCGAACACCGGTCCCGATAACAGAGGACCGCATCCGAACGTTGCTTTCAATCACACAGTTAGGCCCCGCGAAAGAATCCCTGAGCCGGGCACCCCCGTCCACCACAGTTCCGTCCCCAAGGACCAGGAGACCTGAGAGGCGGGCCCCGTCACTGACAACCGCTTCTTTCCCGAGGTAAACGGTGGCATCATCGATCCTGTGTCTGTCCCCGGGGATGTCCAGTTCCACAATCCCCGCAGCGATCTCCCTGTGCAGCTGGAGATATTCCACCGTGGTTCCCACATCCTTCCAGTAACCCTGGGCCATATAAGCCGCCGGCGCCTTCCCCTCGCCGAGAAGTTTCGGGAAGATATCCTTGGAGAAATCAACGCTCACATCCTTGGGAATACCTTCGAGGATCTCCGGGTCCAGGACGTAAATACCGGTATTGATATTGTCGCTGAAAACCTCCCCCCACGCAGGCTTCTCCAGGAACCTGGTGACCCGGTTCCTGTCGTCGGTGATCACCACCCCGAAAGGCAACGGGTTATGAACCCTGGTGAGAACCATGGTCGCCAGCTCCGCCTTGGACCTGTGGAATTCCCAGGCGGCCGTCAGATCGAAGTCGGTGATGACGTCGCCGCTGATGACCAGGAAAGGGCTGTCAAGGGCGTCAGCGATATTCCTGACAGCACCCGCGGTCCCCAAGCCCCCGGGGGGATCCTGATGGTAGCTGATCTGAACACCCAGATCGGAACCATCCCCGAAGTGCTCCTCGATGGTCTCCGGGAAAAAACAGGTCAGCATGAGGATATCTGAAAACCCATGCCGCTTCAGGAGCAACACGATATGCTCGAGCATCGGCCTGTTGGCGATGGGCATCATCGGTTTTGGCCGCTTGACCGTCAGCGGTCTCAGCCTGGTCCCGTAACCCCCAGCCATAACGACAGCTTTCACGGGGCTCCTCTCCTCATGGACACACCACACCTTTTCCTGACAATGGCATAAAACCAGGGTAAAAGGATCAAGTACAACTCAACACTTAATGTTTACTAATATTAGAACAGGTTGCACAAAGCGGTCAAGGTGGGCGAAACCGCCCAAATCGGGCCACGGTTCACCGATTCCCCTTTTCACCGAATTTTTTTACGATCTTTTTATAATTGCTTGAAACCTGCGACTCTCGAAACTCGTATCCTTTGATTGCCATGAAACCATCTCATCCCCACCCAGTCCGAAAGGAGGAAGCCGGATGATTCCCCGGATGTACCGGATACCTGCTCTGGCCCTTACGATTCTCGCTTTCACCCTGCTCATTATCATACCGGTAATATCGGTGACCGAAGAAAGGGGCCCGCGGGAAGGGTCCCTGGCCACCCCGGATGCGACCTCCTGTTCCCTTCCCCCGTCCCTTGATCTCCAATGGGATGGGGATCTCAGCCCTTCGGCAGGCCTTCCCACGGTAGATCGGGAAAAAAACGACCGACTGGAAACGGCAACCTTCGCCCTTGGCTGATTCTGGGGGCCCGACTCCCGGTTCGGGGGTCTCGAAGGGGTTGTCAGGACACGGGTTGGATACGCCGGAGGAACGACCCCGGATCCGACTTACCGCCGCATCGGCGATCACATGGAAACGATTCAGATGGATTACGATCCGGGAAAAATCAGCTACCGGGAGCTGCTCGAGATATTCTTCTCCTCCCACAATGCAGCCCGGTTCTCCTTCAGCCACCAGTACGCCTCTGCCATCTTCTACCACGACGAGGAGCAGAAACAACTGGCTGTGATTGCCATAAAAAAGACAGAAAGAACCCTGAAGAAAAAGGTCGCCACGGAACTGTTATCATTTTCCCGGTTTACCAGGGCCGAGGATTACCATCAGAAATACTTCCTGCGGAACCAGGTAGACCTGGAGAAACGCTACGAAACGATCTACCCGGACCCGGTTCGTTTCACCGACTCCACGGCCACGGCCCGGGTGAACGGTTACCTCGGCGGATACGGGAACCGAGAGCAGTTCAAAAGGGAGACGCCCGGCCTGGGGCTGACAGATGTGGAGCTCAGAGCGCTGAAGGCATTGATATGGAAATGGAGAAAATGAAGAGCAGGTCCCTGTCCTAGTCTAAGTCCTGGTCCTGGAACAGCAGTTTCAAGTGTCTAGACTGTCCAGTTTCGGTTAGGTGTTGACAGTTTCATGATGTTACCTCCGTTTGATTGC
>CBFDCL010000031.1:0-23410 GCA_965603295.1 uncultured bacterium
TGTCTCCACGTCTGTTTTTTCTTCTTCCAGCTTTTCCCCCAACCTCGTCAGCTCCTCGATGATCGAGCGTCCCTCACGGCCGAGCCGCTCCCTTAAGTCCGGGTTTTTCAGAAACAGGAAAAAGGTTCTGGCGCGGTACCAGATGTTCCCCACTCGGTCCCGATAAAGGATGGCGAAAACACCGCTTATGGGAAGGGAGACCATATACAGTGAAGCCCACACCGAGGTCAGGAAAAACCAGCCGGCAGTGATCTGAATGGTGTAAAAGATCGGGATAAACACAGCGGTGGGAAGGACCACGTTCGAGGCCCACTTGTCCTTCTCAACGGAAAAGGTGACGGCCAACGTCCCGATGATGGCAACCGGGATGATGTGGTTCAGGATCCCCCAGGCGGCGATGGGCATCCCCACCACGAGGATCACCAGTTCCCTGATGACGAATCGGGCAACCCGCCACGCTGGCATCCGAAGGTACACCTCCGAGGGTTTGATCCCGAGCCCACGAAGTTCCAGCCGGTAGGCCCGGACGCGCTTGCGCAGCCGGGCGATGTCATCTGCCTGGTCGTCCTTTAACTGTTTGTATCCCTCGTTGAGGAGCTGAACGAGCTTTAGCCGCCTCGACACCCTGTGCTTTTCCAGTCCCAGACGCGCCGGGGGGGCCGCGCCGGTCTCGAGGATCTCGGCAGCCCACATGAGCAGGAGCGAGTCCGGACGGCGTTCGAAATTCAAGGTAAGCTTCCGGATGCGGCTTTCGATCTCGGCGGTCAGCTCCAATGGACCGTCATCCGGATTCTCCTCCTGCCACTTTCGCGGGTCGAAAGGTTTGCCGAATCGGATCCACACATCCGAGCGGAAACGGTCCTTTTCCGGAAAGTGAAGGCCCACCGGGATGATCACCAGGTCGCCGGGCGTTCCATCGGATTGCAGGTAATCAAGGGCGATGCGGGCCGCGCCGGGACGAAGGGGCCTTAAGCTCGGATCAGAGTGGCTCTGGCCCTCGGGGAAGATGAGGATGGCTTCGCCCTGTTCGAGCCTGCGCCGGCACTGGGCGATGGCTTCCGTGTTCCTGGACGGATCTGCCCCCTTTCCCATGTCCTTTTTCCGATGGAACAGGATGACGTTGGTGGACCTTATGACCTGGCCCATGAGAAAAAAGTCGGCCAGGGTGCTTTTTGCTGTCACGGAAATGGGCCGCTTGATGTGCATTACGACCACAAGGGCGTCCACAATGGCGTTGGGATGGTTGGGTACCAGGAGGACGGGACCTGTCCGGGGGACGTTTTCCACCCCTTCCACTTCGATCCGCCGGAAAAATATGCGTACCGAGGTGCGTGCCAGCCAGCGCAGTATCCGGTAGACCATCTTGCGTCCCCCTGTCCCCGAAAGGGCGGTGCGAGATATCTAAAATAACATTTTTGGCCCAGGATGGAACGGGGGAAAAGTGTGAGAGTTTGAATATTTGAGGGTTTGAAAGTTTGAGGTTACGAAACGGAACCAGGATCCGGAAAGTTGTGAGTGCACATGTACACCGGTGCACTAGTGCACTAATTTTTTGTCTGGATTCTGACTTCTGGATTCTGCTTTTCCTGGGCCCCGCGCCCTAAGCCCTGAATCCTTTTTTCTTCCGTGTCTCTCCGCCTGCTCTGAGCCTGTCGAAGGGTTGATTCTGAACCTGGGTTCCCCAGTTAAATCTTGAACCTTCTTGTGCCTTGCTTCCCTCCCAGCTACACTTTCAAATAGAACAGGGGTGAAAAATCGCTATTCGAAAAAGGGGTCGGCGCGATGACGATCCTATTCCACGAGGGGAGTGCCTTATGCAACGGAAACGAAGTGAAGTGCTTGGAATTACAGTTGTTGCAGCGATGCTTGCGGGCCTGATCGCCTGCGGCGGCGGAGGAGGAGATGACAATCCGGACAGTCCCAATGTCCTGGGAGGTTATGTATTTTTCCCCGCTGACGATGGCGGGGAAGACGGGTACGAGTTGTGGCGCTTTAACGGGATCGATATGCCCGACCAGGTTGCCGACATCAACAGCGGTAGTGAAAGTTCCGAACCGGTATGCTTAACCGAACTGGGCGGCAAACTTTACATGAACGCTATCTCAGCGTCCACAGGGCGTGAACTTTTCGTCTATGATCCCATTTATGGTGTGAGCCTTGTGGCGGACATCAATACGGATGGAACCAACAGTTCATCCCCCTGGGAAATGATGGAGTGGGGCGGAAAGCTTTACTTCAGGGCCGAGACCACTGCCGTGGGGAACGAACTTTTCGTCTACGACCCGTTGGACGGAGTCAGCCTCGTAGCTGACATCAATACAGACGGGAACGGCAGTTCCACTCCCGATGACTTGACAGCGTTTAACGACAAGTTGTTTTTTGAGGCATACACCCCGACTACAGGTTACGAACTTTTTGTCTATGATCCGCTGGATGGGGTGACCCTGGCTGCGGATATCAACACAAACGGGAACAATAGTTCGAACCCAGGTGATTTTACAGAACTGGGCGGCAAGCTGTATTTTGGAGCGACAACACCAGCCACCGGGACCGAGCTTTTCGTCTACGATCCGATCCTTGACGAAGTCAGCCTCGCAGCCGAAATTAACAGCGGGGGCGTTGGTTCTGCTGTCAGAAGTCTTGCGGTGCTGGACGGCAGGCTGTACTTTGAAGCGACTTCTTCATCCACAGGCTACGAACTATTTGTTTTTGATCCGATATCCGGGGCGAACCTGGCGGCGGACATCAACAGTGGCTCTGAAAGTTCGTTCCCTTCTGCCATCACAGTGCTGGGCGGAAAATTGTACTTTCAGGCCTATTTACCAGCCGTAGGATATGAACTTTTCGTCTATGACCCGATTGATGGAGCCAGCCTTGTGGCCGACCTCAACAGCGGAACCGGCAGTTTCAACCCGATCCCGATTGATGCGGGGCGCTGGCCTGGCTGGTTCACGGTCATGGACGGTAAGCTCTACTTCGCGGCCACAAACGGCAGCGACGGGTTTGAGCTTTACACCCTGGAACCGGGAGAGGTTCCGGTTCAGGCTGGGGATATGAACCCGGGACCGGACGATTTCATTTTTGCGCCTTGATGAGGTCGGGAGGGTAACAGTGTCATAAGTTCTCTGACACCATAGCTTTGTGAATCGCTCCAAGGACCCGCCCAAATTATGCATCCGGAAACTCTGTTTTCAGGAGTCTCGTCAGGTCCGTTACAGTTCCTCCTTTCGGCGGCAGTGGCCCTGGCCGCGGCCGCTCCCATTGGTCCCATAAGCATACTGACAATCCAACGCGCCCTGTCCCTCGGGTTCTGGCGGGCTTTCTGGCCCACCCTGGGGGCGGTGGCCGCCAACGGTATTTTCGGGGTTATAGCAGCCCTGGGAACCGGTTATCTCACGTCGGCTATCATGGGGGGCAAGTTCTGGCTCAGGCTCATTGGCAGCATAATCCTGATAGCCATGGGTCTAAGGCTTTATTCCCGTCGTCAAATAGACAGGACGGCTCCACAAGAGAGCTTCGGGCCTTTTCATCTTACACTTCTCAACTTCACTCTCGTTCTTTCCAACCCCTTGACACTGGCTTTCTACCTTGCGGCCTTCACCCTGCTGGGATTAAGGTCGGCGCGTCTGTTTGCCCTCCAGTCTTTCACCCTGGGCGGTGGGATCGTTTTTGGAGCCATGGCCTGGTTTACCCTTATCTGTATCATGGCGGGGAAGTTCCACCTGAAAATTGGGGATGTGCTCCTCAACAGGATCCGCACCGGTGTTGGTGTCCTGTTTGTTATCCTGGGCCTCGTGTCGGCTGTTTCCGTCCTTGTGGGGGGATAGGAACCAACGTATCCTGGGAAAAACCCTCCCTCAAAGATAGGTGCATGTGTGCACCGGTGCACCCGGGAACTTGAAGTCCGCCATGTTCTGAACCTGGACTGTTCGAGACAGGGGTGGATCGAGAATGGGAAAAAACATACCAGGAGTTGCACCGGAAACGACGACCGTTAGTCTTGTTCAAAGCCCGGTGAAAGATGCTTCCCGATTCGACTATCCGGAGATAAGGAGGATCGTCCGGGAGGCAGTGAATTTGGCCGGGGGGTTGGGGGGTATTGTCAACGACGGCGATGTGGTTGTCCTCAAGCCGAACATTGTTGCCACGAGGGGCAATCCGGGGCTGTCCTTCCTGAACTTCGAGCCCTATCAATCCGAACTCCAGATTCCGAAGGAAGTCAACGGCATTACCACCGACTACCGGGTAGCGAGAGCGGTCGTGGAAATAGTGAGGGAGTTCAATCCGTCCGGAAAAGTGTTTGTCATGGAAGGTTCGGCGTGGGGTTCTACCTCCACCAATTTCAACCTCATGGGCTACACTCATGGAAAAATTCCCGGCGTCGACCGGTTTATCGCACTGGATGATATGTCAAGTTACGCTTCCTTAAATTCCGAGGACCTTGTCGCGGTGGACCTGAAGGAGAAGGCAAAATATCCCGGGTCCAGGATGCCCCATATCGCCAGGGGATCCTATTATTTCAACAGGACCTATTTCCATGCGGACGTGCTCATATCGATCCCGGTATTGAAAAATCACCTGTATACCGGTATGTCGGGCGGGATCAAGAACGTCGGCATTGGAGCGACGCCGCCAGCGGTGTACGGCAAAGACGAAGGCAGAGCGATCAGGATAAAAAAGATCCATCATGGGTGGGGTCCCCTCAACGGTTGGATCCACGACTATTACCTGTGTCGGCCGGTGGATTTCGTCGTTACCGACGGCCTGCAGGGTTCCCAGTACGGGCCCAGGGCCCAAGGAACCGGAAGTGTGAAAAAAGCCCTGATGAACATGCGGCTTATCCTTGCGGGGAAGGACCCCGTGGCTGTGGATACCGTTCACTCTTACATCGTCGGGACGGATGCCGAGAAGGTCGATCATCTGAGGGATCTGGCTGCCAGCGGTTCCGGCATCAACGATTCGAGGTACATTGCGGTGACGGGGAACAGACGTGTCCATGAGGTGAAGAAAGATTTTAAACTCAGCCCGATCTTCGGAATTGTCTATCGGGGACGAAGGTCCAAATACGGGGACTTTAAGGCGCCCCGATTAGAGTTAAAAAGCGCGGCTGTTGGGAATAACACCCTGGTCGTGGATACGAAAGCGGCCCTGAAAATAACGAAGATCGAAGTGTTTGTTGATGGCAGATTGCATAAAGTTTTCCATGATGGTTTTGACCACATGGAAATCCCTTTTAAGGAAGACACGGCGGGCGGCAACCATAAGGTAACTTTCTACGCGTACGACAGGTACTTAAACTGCGCCATCAGAACGGTGAAGCCGGGGGGCGGACCGAAAAAGTCAAAACGCCCAACACCCAAAGACAAAGTGCTCTGACACCTTGTTTTGGGTCGGAGGATCGGGACCCGGGTCAGCACACCTCCCGTGAGGGGTCAACATGAAAAACAGCTTGATTATTGTCGTATCGGTGCTGTTGTTGGCATCGTGCGGCGGGGGCAGCGGTAATTCCCTGTCCCCCGAACGGATCACCTTTCCCGGTGGCGGTGAACTGGGTATTTTCGACCCCTCCATCGCCAGGGATCCGGCTGACGGCCGGGTGTGGATGAGCTATTCTTCGGTGGATTCCTCCGTTTTCTACTCCACCGACATCTACTGGAGCGTCTCTGTCCGGCTGGCCTGGTCGGATGACAACGGAGGCACCTGGCAGGACGCCGGGGTGGTTGCAGCGCCCTTTTTTGAAACACTGGTTGGGCCTATGACCGTCACCACCCCTCAGCCATCCATCGACGCAGGGAGCACGGGCACCTGGCAGAGCGAGACCTCCTCCCTGATCTTCGATCCCGGAGCGCCGCCGGAGGAGAGATGGAAACTCATCTGGTTCCAGTACCTTAACGCTGACCTGTGGTCCTATTTTCTCGACTACAGCTGGATCGCAATGAAGACGGCCTCGACACCCCTGGACCTGGCCGGGGCGACGCCAGTCAAGCTGTTCGGGGGTTTCGGCATTCAACCCGAGGGTGGGATCATCGGTTCGCCCGTGTTCTCACCCATCGGAGGTTCACCGAAGGTTGCCCTTAACGCGGACCTGAAACGTGCAGCCGTAGGATCAAGCCTCTCGGACCTCACGACCTGCGTGTTCGCCGAACCCGGCCTTGCTGCCACTGATACGGCAGTCTACCTCTCCCTCTGGTGCATGGATCTTCTTGTCCCCGAAGAGAATATTCTGCACTTTAAATGCGAGAGCCCGTGCGATATGACGGATGCCGCCGGCTGGGAATACCTCGGGAAGCTCCTGACCTCGACAGACGCTTTGGCGGCGACAGGGAGAGATCACTTCCAGGCCCCTGCCATCGTTTGGCAGGACGGCAGGAGCTACCTTCTCGTCACTCCCGTCGACAACACCCTTACCAACCGTTACGACGGGTGCCGCGTGTACGAGTTCACGGATGTGAATACCAACGTGTTGTCACGGGACGCTGGCGATCAGTTGCTTGAGATGGCAAGAGCGGATGGGGAGCCCGGTACGCACCACGGGGCGTGCGAAGCGTCAAGCGGTCTCGATGGCGGCATCATCTACAGCCAGTTCGATCCTGGAGATACGCCGGAGACGTTCAGGATCTTTAAGAGCCAGGTGGGGATACCATAGAGAACTTTGAGGGTCATATCTCGAAATGCAAAACAGGTTAAGATCCTGGCTGCGACCCCAATGTTCCGTTTGGGGAATCCTTCCTCTCCTTTAGCTTTTTCGTGGTTTGACGGAGGCTCGACCTGGTTTCCTTCCGCTCCGTCGCAGGATCTTGATCCCCTCCCATACAACGAGAAAAATCCCGGCCGCACCCCAAACATAGAGCCAGTCCGTCAGGCCAATGGCCGCGAACTCCAGAAGATCGCTAATATAGGGCCCGTAGACGCCCAGGGTCATCGTCCCCACGGAAAAAAGCAGGGAACCGAGCAAGATCCGATTGGTAAGGATGTTCCTGTTGAAGAAGGAAGTGTATGTGTAACGCCTTGAGAGGATGTTGACGAACTGGCAGTAGCCTATGGTGAGCCATGTCATGGTGCTGGCCCGGGCGTAATCCATGGTGCCCACACTTTCCTGGTTCAGGGTGATCCCGTGGCGATTCATGAAGAGAAAGAAGTTGCCCACGGCCAGGACACCGATAAGAACTCCCAGGAAAGATATCTCGGCGCTGCTGCCCGGGGTCAGGATGTGTTCCTCCCGCCTGCGGGGCGGCTGTTCCATCACCTCGGGGGTGGGAGGGTCGTAGCACAGGAAGGTCAGGGGCAGGACCTCGGCCAGCAGGTCGATGGCCAGAATCTGAATCGCCAGGATCGGGATCGCCATGTTGCCGATGGCGATGCCCACCAGCCCGAGCAGCACTGCCGCGAGTTCGGCCACATTTGTGGTGAGCGAGGCCAGAACCACTTTTCTGATATTACTGTAAATTGTTCGCCCTTCCTCCACAGCCGCCACCAGGGTGGGGAAGCTGTCATCCAAAAGTACCACCCTGGCCGCCTCCTTCGCCACGTCCGTTCCGGTACGGCCCATGGCCACCCCTATGTGGGCTTTTTTCAGTGCCGGGGCGTCGTTAACACCGTCCCCGGTTACCGCTACCACCTGGCCCAGTTCATCAAGGAGCGTGACCACCCGGAGCTTGTGCGCGGGCTCCACCCTGGAGAAGATGACGGTGTCGTTCCCGGCCATAAGCTCCTTTAGCTGGTCGTCATCCATCTCCTGCATCTCCATGCCTGTGACCACCGGGCAGTTATCAGGGTCCGGTGCAAGGCCGATCTCCCTTGCGATGGCCTTGGCCGTGTTTGCCTGGTCCCCGGTGATCATGTAAGTCTGGATGTGGGCCCGATGGCATTTGTCCATAGCCTGACCAACGCCCTCCCGGGGCGGATCGATCATGCCCACCAGGCCGAGGAAAACCAGGTCCTTTTCTGCTTCCTCGCGTTCGTATTCGCACTTCCCCGCCTCCAGAAGGCGATGAGCGACGGCCAGCACGCGCAGGGCCTGGCTGGAAAAAC
This sequence comes from uncultured bacterium, assembly GCA_965603295.1. GTDB lineage: Bacteria > BMS3Abin14 > BMS3Abin14 > BMS3Abin14 > BMS3Abin14 > JAFGWO01. The sequence continues at coordinate 8,032 of CBFDCL010000031.1, forward strand.
GCTCGTTAATTTCCTGGATGTTCTCCTTGTCCTTGTCAGAGATTGCTCTGACCTCTCCGTCGATGTAGATTGAGGAACTGATGTCGAGCACGGCGACGGTGGCCCCTTTCAGCATCAGCATTTTGCGGTCCCCGCACGCCCGGACCGAGCTCATGCGTTTGAGCTCGGACTCGAATTCGAACCGCTGGATTTCCTCCTCCTTCGGTTCCCCGTTTTCCAGATTGACCCCGGCCTTTATCGCCGTGACGATCAGGGCTGCCCCGGTGGGGTCGCCCACCGCGTACCAACCCTGATGCTCGTCGTCCGGTTCGTGGACCCTGGCAGTCGAGGCCATGACCGCCGCTTCCATGAGAACAGAGATCTGGTCCTTGTCCTCGTCACTCAAGGGCTTGCCATCGGCATCCTGAATTTCGCCCTCTGGTTTGTATCCGATGCCGGTCACGCTGAACTCCCTGTCGTTGAACCAGAGCCGGGTTACCGTCATCTCGTTGCGGGTCAGGGTGCCGGTCTTGTCCGTACAGATCACGTTCGTAGAACCCAGCGTTTCCACGGAGGGCAGATTTTTAACCACGGCATTCCTGTCCGCCAGGTGGCTGCTGGCCGAGGCCATGGCCACAGTGAGCTGGGCAGGCAGGGCCTGGGGCACGAGAGCCACCGCTACGCCCAGGGCGTATGTGACCGCTACGAGCCACGACAATCCCTGCCACAAGGCCACACCGAACAGCGCCAGACTGAGGATGACAACCGCTGTGGTGAGACGTCTGGCAAGCAGGTTGAGTTCTTCCTGCAGGGGGGATATGAGTTCCTCGGTTTCTTCCGTCATGGCAGCGACCCGGCCCAACTCGGTCTCCATGCCCGTGGCCACCACCACACCGACGCCGCTGCCGCTGGCTACTGTGGTGCCCATGAATGCCATGTTGTCAAGTTCGGCGAGCGCCCGCTCATCATCAATGGACTCAACCTGCTTGGCCCTTGGCAGGGATTCCCCGGTAAGGCTGAACTCGTTGGTGTTTAAATTGTTCACCTCAATAAGCCGCAGATCGGCAGGGATCTTACTCCCCTGGTCCACATGGACAATGTCACCCGGGACGAGGTTTCTCTGATCGGTCTCACCCACAACTCCATCGCGCCGGACCCTCGCGGGTGAACGGATGAGTTCTCTGAGCCTCTCTACGATCCGGCTGGCTTTGTTTTCCAGCGTAAATCCGATAACTGCGTTGAGGAAAACGATGACGAACATGACCGAACCGTCACGGAAGTTGGTCCAGGTTCCCTTGACGTAGGCAATACCCCAGGAAACGATACCTGCAACGATAAGGACCATAACCAGCAGGTCGGTAAACTGGGAGAGAAACATCTTGAGCCTGGAGCGTTTTACCGCGGTGACGAGAGCATTCTCGCCATGTCTCGCCTTGAGCCGCTCCACCTGTTCCTGGTTCAACCCTTCGGATGAGGTTCCAAGCGCTTCAAACACTTCGTCAACGCTTTTGCGATAGATACTCTGTTCGGCCATGCTCTATCTCCTTCCGGGGAAAAACATTGGAGCCAGATTACAGGGTAAAATCAAAAAGTATAAATGAATTTTTCTTCAGGTGCTCTCTTCTTGTATGGGGTAAGCCGTGGTTGACTACATCGTGGGGGAGCAAACCGGGAGGGAGGGTTATCGCGCCCTGAATCAAAGAGCTCTGACACAGGACAGGAGCCAGTGATTGGAGATCGTTAATTGTTGAACGGTAAAATTTACTTCTAGGCGGATGACGATGTCACGGGAGAGGAACTCTGGGGGTTGATCCGGGTGCAGTTGATAAATGCAACCTGCCGGAAGATATTTTTACCGGCGACTTGTCCAACCCCTATGGTTTCATTCTTTACCCGGGCAACCTTTATTTCAGGACTAACAATGGTCTTAACGGCGAGGAACTGTGGGTCTACAAAAGGGACGATGTCCCTTCCGTGGTAGCGGATATCAATTCGGCCGGGCATGGGTGCCAGTCTAATTTTATTGTCTACCAGCCGTGACTGACCTTTGTCATCCGAGTGCTCTGACACCGAGGGCTGGAAAAGCAGTGCAGTGTACAAAGAGGCATCGAACTCACAAAATTTCCAGCCCGGATTCTCGAGTAAAGGTGCTCTGACAACGGTTTTTCCCGAGTGCATTTGTGCACAAGCGCATCAGTGCTGCAATACCGTTGTGCACTCCCTGCACTTCTTACACTGTTCCCCCCTGCACCGGTGCCCTGGTGTTCTGATGCTTAAAAAAAAGCTCTGGCACCAGCCTCCATCTCTATTTGCTAACCCAGATGTTTCTTCAGGTCCCCTGCCTTAAGGGCGCGAATGGCTGTGTCTCTGCGGAACGTTTACCGTATGATGGACGCCTGGTCCTGCCGTTGCCCGGATGACTGTCCCTCCGGGTTTTTCCGTTCCCGCTGCCCTGCGTTTTCCGATCTAGGTCCCGGGGTTCCAGGATTTTCACGAACGGGGCAGCAATGTGCCAGGGGTGATCCTCGGCCACCGGAACCTGTGCCCTGATCAGGCTCTGGATGTCTCTCAGATTATCCCTCTCCTCCATATCACAGAAGGAAATGGCGATCCCGTCCGCCCCCGCTCTGGCCGTTCTGCCGATGCGGTGAACGTAGCTTTCCGGGACATCGGGCAGGTCGTAGTTGATGATGTGTGTAATACCGTCAACATCGATTCCCCTGGCGGCGATGTCGGTGGCGACCAGGACCCGGTTCTGGCCCCGGCGAAAATTCTCGAGTGCCCTGGTACGACTGGTCTGTGACTTGTTGCCGTGGATCGCCTCGGCCTGGACCCTGTTTTTTTCCAGTTGTCTCACAACCTTGTTGGCGCCGTGTTTGGTCCGGGTAAAAACCAGCACCTTTGACATCTCGGGATCGCGGAGAATATGGGCCAAGAGGTTGAATTTGTCCCTGCGGCCAACGAACATCACCTTCTGGTCGATGCGCTCCACCGTGGTGGCGGAAGGGGTCACTTCCACTTTGGCCGGGTTGGTGAGCATGCTGCCGGCCAGCCGGACGATTTCCGGCGGGATGGTGGCGGAGAAGAAGAGCGACTGCCTTTTTCCGGGAAGAGCGGCGATGATCCTGCGAACATCGTTGATGAACCCCATGTCCAGCATCCTGTCCGCTTCGTCGAGGACAAAAACTTCGAGACGGTCCAGGCGCAGGTGCTTCTGGCCCATAAGATCGAGAAGACGGCCCGGTGTGGCGACCAGAATATCAACGCCTCTGGCAAGGGCTTTCACCTGGGGTCCCTGGCTCACTCCCCCGAAGACCACCGCACGGGTAAGCGCAAGGTGGCGGCCATAAATCCTGAAGCTTGCGTCGATCTGTGCGGCCAGTTCACGGGTGGGAGTCAGAACGAGGGTCCGGGCGCAGCGGGGGGTTGCGGTTTTTCGTTCCGTGTAAAGACGCTGAATAATGGGCAGGGCGAAGGCGGCTGTTTTGCCTGTCCCGGTCTGGGCGCATCCCAGAAGGTCGCGTCCTTCCAGAAGGCTGGGAATGGAGGCCTCCTGAATAGGGGTGGGGCTTGTATACCCCTCTTCCCGGACGGCGCGCTGAATCTGTTCGATAAGGTTTAACTCACTGAATGTCATTTTACTCACATATCTCTTTCCTGGCTCACACCTGTGCGGCCCGCAATTAATTGCAGAGGTTTTTTGGTGATCCGGTCTGGGGCTCGTCGAACGAGATCGTCGGGAGGAATACTTCAGGGAACCGGGGGGAAAGAAAAACTTCTTAGGGTGCCTTGAGGAACTCTTGATCCGCTGGATGATCCATTCGAGCGGCCTGCCTGGGGAAGCGTATTCATCCCGAAGCGGGCTTGCGGGCTATGCTTTGTACCACAGGCGGAGGAGAAAGCAAAGGAAATAACCGACGGATCGTTTCAACCCTTCTGCCCTGTTAGGTGGTTGCGTAAGTGCTCTGGCACCAGGATAATGCCAGGATCATGAAGGGGGCGAAACAAATTTAGGGGGCGTAGGTAAGTGCATTGGAAAATGGAAACCACGAAGAAAACATGATCAGGCACGCCATGGACTATATGGGGGTCGCCGTGACCATCATCGATGCCGAATGCAGAATCCTGTATTACAATGAGAGAGCGGAAGAGATCCTTGACCGTAAACCGGAATACATCGGCGAGGATGTCCGTTCGCACCACACAGGACCTTCAAGCGGCAGGAAATTCCATGAGATGATCAGAGAGTTTACCCAGGGGAGAGCGGAACCTTTTCACTACGAAGCCAGTCCTTACGGCCAACTATTAAGTGTCACGTTTTCCCCCGTCGTCATTGATGGGAAATTCTCCGGGGGCGTCCAGGCGGTAATTCTCAAAGAGGATAAAACGGTGATTAGTAAATAGTGATTGATATGCGGAATTACAGCCCAAAGCCCAATACCCAAAGGCCAAAGAGAAAATTGGTAATTCGTGATCAGCGATTGGTGATTGGTTGCTGAAACAGCGGCCCAAAACCAGGGGGACCAGTTCAACGTCTTACATCCAACGAAAGTCCACCTTAACCGCAAACAGGAAAAATCCAGGGAGGAGCGAAAGGTGAACGACTCCAACGAAACCTTCGATGTCATCATCATCGGCAGCGGGTTCGCCGGGCTTGCAGCGGCCATCGAGGCTCGGGAGGCGGGTGCCTCCGTTGTCGTGCTGGAAAAGATGAGGGCCCCGGGGGGGAACTCCTCCATCAGTGACGGAGGGATCGCAGCAGCCGGGACAGCGCTCCAGGAAAAGTTCGGGTACGAGGATTCCCCGGAGCTCATGTATTCGGACATGATGAGGGCCGGCCTGGGGCTAAACCACCCGGACCTGGTTCGGGAGGTTGCCGAGAGATCCAACGAGGTCCTCCAGTGGTCCGTCGATCACCTGGGGGTTAAGTACATGGACCGAGTGGATCATTTTGGGGGCCATTCCGTCCACAGGTGCTACACCCCCGAAGGAAAAACCGGTGCCGCTATCATTAACAGACAGGTCCAAAAGGTCCGTGAACTGGGCGTCGAAATCCGGCTGGGTGTATTCCTCAAGAACTTTATCCGCGGCCCGGAGGGAAGAGTGTGCGGTGTGAAGGTGCGGGAAGGCTACGACTACAAGGACCCTGAAGCCGGGGTTGAAAAGGTACTTGGCGCCCGAAAGGCGGTGGTCCTGGCTACGGGAGGGTTCGGGAGCGATCTGGCTTTCCGGGCGGCTCAGGATCCCCGTCTCACCGCCGAGGTTGATACCACCAACAAGCGTTTTGCCACGGCGGAAGCTCTAAAAGAGGCCCTGAAGCTGGGCGCGGCGCCCGTCCACCTTTCCCACATCCAGCTTGGGCCGTGGACGTCTCCCGACGAAAAAGGGTTCGGCGACGGGCCGGTTTTTGCAGACTACATCGTTTTTCTTTACGGGATCGTCGTGGATCCGGCCACCGGGAAGCGGATCGTCAACGAACTGGGAGACCGAAAAACAGTGTCCGACGCCCTGCTGGCCATCGGTCATCCTTGTGTCGGCATCGCCGATTCGAAAGCGGTGGATTCCCAGGGATGGGACATCGGCCGAGGCCTGAAGAAAGGGGTTGTCAGAAAATTCCAGAGTTTAGAGGACCTTGTCTCGGCCTACGATATCTCCTTGGGAGAGCTTGAGGCGACCATGGGCCGGTACAACGGCTTCGTCCGGGATAAGATCGACCTTGATTTCGGCAAGCCGATTCTTAGCGACGCCTCTCCCGTGAATCAGCCCCCCTACTACGGAATCCGCCTCTGGCCGAAAGTACATTTCACCATGGGCGGGGTCCGGATTAACGTCAGGGGCCAGGTCCTGGATCTTGACGGGATTCCCATCGGAGGGTTTTACGCGGCGGGGGAGGTCACCGGGGGAGTCCACGGGGCCTGCCGTCTCGGGAGCTGCGCCATTACCGAGTGCCTCGTGTTCGGCCGGATCGCCGGCCGGAACGCGGCAGCGGAAAACCCCGGGTGTGCTCCCCAGCTTTAAGGACTCCTCGTGTCCTTTGAGTAAAAAGGCCGGACAATTGAAACGGACGTTCCTGACCTTCACTCTCATTTTCACTGTAACTCTGGCCTTGCCCCTCGGCCAGCATCCGGTGAAAGCCGATGGCCCTGTCCGGGTGAAGCTTTCCCGTAAGGCCATCGAAGGAAAGTGGATGGCAAGGATCCAGATGTTCCTCGACCGGGGAACGATCCCCCTGGTAGACCTTCTTTCGTTTCTGCCCAGGGAGAAGACCCGGAAGGTGCTTTGCCACACTAACAGGGTCATGGACGAGACAGGGGTGGCCCTCATATCGTTTGCCGGGTACGAGGCTTCCGGAGATGCCGATTCCCTTGGATACCGTTGGGGTTACTTCATCCACGAGGTTGTCAACGAATATCCGGACCGTTTTATCCTCACTACCAACAAGGGGGGCAATGGCAACTGGTGGAAGGAAAAGGGGGGTAAGCCGCGCCATTTTATCGATCAGCTCGAAGCTCAGGTCCGGGGGGGAGACTACCCGTTCATCGGGCAGATCGAGTTCAGGCACTACATGTCCACCGCCCAATGCAAGGCCGGCAGGACGCACCGGGAAATCGATATCCCCATAAACGGGAAAAACGGGCACAGGGTGTTTCGTCTTTCGGCCCAAACGGGCATCCCTTTTTCCATTCACCTGGAACCCGAGGATGAACCGATCAGTGCTTTGGAAGAGATGCTCGGGAAATATCCGGAGGCCAGGGTCATCTGGACCCATTTCGGTCAGATACGACAGCCGGACAAGGAGAAGCGATTCGGGCCTGAAATGGTAGTCCGGCTTCTGGATACGTTTCCGAACCTTTACTTTGATATCTCCACGGGGGAGCCCGGAAGAAGGTACGAGTGTGGGCAGGATGTGCTGGACACCGTCATCTGGAAGACGACGGCGAGGGAAAAGCAGGCAAATACCTTGAAGCCGGCCTACAAAAAGATCCTCGAAAGGTTCAGTGACCGGTTTGTCGTGGGGTTCGATTTCGGCCCTCCCAATCGCCAGAATGAACCGTACCTTCGCCAGCGTATTGAAAACGCCCGCCTCATCATAAGAGACCTGTCAGAAGAGGCTAGGCACAATATCAGCTACCGCAACGCTTGGTTTCTCCTCACGGGCCGTCCGTGGCAGGAAAAACCGTGAGGGCCGGATCCTAAGACCTCCTCTTGGAAGTGTCCTGTTTCCCGGGTCTGTTCTGGTGGTTTTTCGGAACAAAATCTTCCTTTTTTCTTCCCGGTTCCATTTTCCGTCTGCCGGTGGATGGCTTTTCTTGAACACTTACACTCTTGCCGCTAAACTTAACCTGTTGGATGGGAGATTAATTCAGATATTTGGGAATCGGATTTTCACAGAGGCGGTTTTTTCCGTTCCGGGGGTGTTCCATGAAGAAAACGGAAGTTTTTGCGTTGATCCTGGTGGTGCTGGCTTTTGGATTGGTTTACCTGTTCTCGTGCGGCGGCGGGGGCAGCCGCAGCCTTGTCGGGGACGTCAATTTCGAAATCGGTGACCTGGGACAGGATATCATGCTTTCGGCTTCCGAAATCTGGTCCGTGATATTCACGGTCACCTACGACCCAGGCTCCTCTGGAGGACCTTTCGGTGCACTCGGGATAAACTTTCAGGACAACCTTTCCGGGATCACCTTTTCACCTCAGGCTGGGGCGCTTTCAGAGGGGATAGTGCCGCTGAATGGGGACACCGGGCAGCTGTGGCTGCGTATCGACCGTGCGGAGGCCTTCAGCACGGTGTGTACGTCTGAAGAGGTCTACGGTCCGTTCGAGATAACCCTCGATGCTGCATCCCAACCGTCATCCGTTTTACCCGCAACCGCCCAAGCCACGCAAACCACCATGGACATCATCAACCTCGGCGCGTATTCGGTCTGCGTGCAGGTCGTCTCCCCCGTCGATGCTGAGGTTGACCTGAATAATATCGGATTCCAGATCGCCGAATGCGGCGAAGACCCTGCTGATATCGATGGTACCTGGACCGGACCTTTTATATGCGAGACAAATTGCGGTGGTATGGCTGGCACCATAGAGGACTACGTGACTCTCACGATCACTCAGGATTCGGGCAACCCATGCCTGGCGACCTATGAGGACTCCGTCGCCTATTACGAGGGTAATGTGTGTGGCAACCGTTTCAGTTTCAAGGGTGGCAGCGCCAATTCCAGTGAAAGCGGCACCTTCATTATGAACCCGAATGGGTACGAGGCCACGAAAACATCGACGTACAGAAACTATTCAGGTGATTGCACGGGCACCTGTTCCGATATCCTGGAAAGGGTGTATTGAGGGTAAAAGGGTAAATCCGGCAGAAGGTTCCTCGGTTCAAAGTGCTTTGCTACTGAAAGTGTCCGTTTCCACGTTGAACGTGTCTCACTGTGTTCTGACACCGGATGAACCACGCGTTGGGCCCAAGGGGGAAACCCGTGATGACGATCCGCAACTGGATATTCCTGATCTTGCTGTCGGCTGGTCTGGTATTTGTCCCTTTTTTGGCTTCTGGTGACGGAACGATCCCCATCATCGACGCTCACAGCCAGTACGATCAGGAGATCTCTTTAAGGGAGATCCTTGATCTGATGGACCAGGCAGGGGTCAGCAGGGTCCTCCTGGCCCAGCGCGGAAAGGTCAAACCGAAGCAGCTCCTGTCCTTTGCCTCCCGCCACCCCGACCGCATTACTCCGGCTGTCAGGACCAAGGGGGGACCGTATATTAAAGGAAGCCCCAGGGAGTTTGATAACTACCTGGACAAGCAGATAAATCAGGGGGGATTCGGAGCCATGGCCGAAGTCCTTATCTGGCACGCGGAAAAGTACCACCACACGAAAAGCGCTCCTGTTGCTCCCAAGGTGGTTTCTTCTCCTGCCAGCCCGAATGTGAGGGTTGCCCTGAACAAGGTTGTCACAAAAGGGTGGCCCTTCATCGCTCACATCGAGTTTGCCGCCATCGGGCCCGAGAGAGAGCGGTTCATGTCCGAATTCGAATCTCTTTTAAAAGAGTATCCGGAACACCCCTTCGTGCTGATCCACATGGGGGAGCTCGAAACGGATGAAGTCGGCATGCTCATAAAGAATTACGGGAACATCCATTTCTTAATGGCCAAGTGCAACCCCATTGCCATCAAAAAATCCACCCAGCCGCTGGTCAACCTGTTTAAAGGGAACCGATTAGCCCCCAGGTGGAAAGATCTGATTACCACGCATCCCGACCGGTTCATCCTCGGTTTCGATAACGTGTGGGTATGGCATTGGAAAAAGACCTACGTCCGGCAGGTCCAACTCTGGAGGAAGGTGTTGAAGGATCTGCCCGGGGATGTGGCCCACCTGGTTGCCCATGGAAACGCCGAGAGGCTTTGGGGCCTTCCGGGCGAACTTTGGAAGTAGTTGTTTCTTTTGAAAGTTTGGTGCCCGTAGTTTTCCAGGGGATTACAGACAGGAAGTACTCTTCCTTGCGGGAAAACCACCAGATCCTGGAACCTGTGGCTCATCCCCCGGGTGGCGTTTCAAGCAGCTTCCGGTATATCCGAAGGTATTCTTCCACCACCGCATCGCTCCGATAGGCGGTATCCAGGGATCTTGATCCCTCCATAACGAGATTTGCGGACTCTTCGGGGCGGCCTAACAACCGTTCGATTCCAAGCGCCATGGCCCTCGCATCCTTGTGCGGAACAAGAACGCCGTTACTATGGTCCCGGATCAACTCCACTGCGCCCTGGCTGGCGGTGGAGAGGACAGGGACCCCATGATTCCAAGCCTCCAGGATGACGTTCCCCAGCGGTTCATGGTGGGAAGGACAAACGAACAGGTCTCCCATTTCATAATAAGGGCCGGGGTTGTCCTGCCATCCGGACCAGTGAACCCTTTCCTGAACCCGGAGCTTTTCGGACAGGGTTTTCAGGCTCTTTTCCATATCCCCCGCCCCCACCAGGACGAGGTGGACAGGCCGTCCCCCGATCCCTAGGGGGACCAGGGAGAACGCTTCGAGAAGGAGGTCGAACCCCTTTTTCTCCACGAAACGCCCTGCACTTACGATCACGGGGGCATCGTCGGGGATCCCGAGTTCCCGGTGGATTTCGAGGAGGGTTTCTTCCGGTGCCGGCGGTTCGGGATCGACGAAGTTCCGGATGTAAAAGACCCTGTCCTCCGGGAAACCGTTTTTCACGAGGTAATCGCGGATCTCCCGCGTGTTCCCCACCCAGGCATCGGCGTGCCGGTAGCCTGCCAGTTTGTAAAACCCCCCAAGACGGGCCAGGTGGACCATCGGGCTGCTCCCCGGGATTCTAGTCAGCCTGGTGGCCCTGCCCATATAGGTCTGAACAATCTGGGGTTGGATTGACCTTAAAGCCTTCGTGATGAGGAAGCGGGAAAAGGGGTCCCTGACGTTGACCATGGGGACAGCGTGCAGCGGCATCTCGCCGGCCAGTTCTCGGGCGACGTAGCTGCCGGTGCGGGCGATGATAGACACGTCTGCCTCCATGTCGGCCAGACTGCGAACGAGCCTGATGAAGAAACGCTCGGCCCCTCCGGAATGACGGCTGCCGATGATGTGGACCATCCTTAATTTTTCCAGGAAACGCCTCCCTTTCTGAACTTTCCGCGAACCCCGGGGCCATAGTAGATGAAAAAGCACCACCGTGGCAAACCTGAGGTCCAAAAGAGTCTGCCACCGGAGGAATCCGTTTTCACGTTAAACATTAAATGTTAAACGTTGAACCTATTTCACGGTGCTCTGACACCGAAAGGATTCCTTTGAAATGGACCCCGGTGGCACTATGGCCACCAGGACATCCAAACGAAAAAATTGCTCTGATACCGCGGATCCACCGGAAAAATCGGCTGTTCCCGCTGTCCGGAATCGGGGATCAAACCTGACAATTGTTGATTGTCCGTAGCGAAGAGCTGTTTTTCCGTGTAATCTTCCGCGATGTTTACCATCCCCAAAGTACCTGATCGACAGCGATCCATGCTCCGATTCCTCCTGGTCCTCTCCGTGGCCTCCATGGTGGGGCTGCAGGGTTGGCGTACCCTTTTTAACAACTTTGCAGTGGAGTGGGCCCACCTGGACGGCAACCACATCGGCGTGATCCAGTCCGTCCGGGAGATCCCGGGGTTCTTGGCCCTTCTCGCGGTCTGGGCGATGCTGCTTATCAAGGAACACCACCTGTCGGCCCTGTCCATCATGGTCCTGGGTATCGGGGTCGCGGTCACCGGTTTTTTCCCGAGCTTCGCGGGTCTGGCGGCCACCACCCTCCTTTTGAGCTTTGGTTTTCACTATTACGAGACGACCAACCAGTCCCTGACCCTCCAGTACTTCGATTCAAAGACCGCCCCCCTGGTCCTCGGTTTCATACGAAGCCTTTCGGCGGCCACGAACATCGCCGTGGGGGTCTTGATATACCTCATGAGCTGGTACCTGGATTACCGGATGATGTTCATCGTGGTGGGGGTCCTTGTTGCTGGGGTCGGGATCTGGGGACTGAAACAGAACCCGGTAGATCATGAGTTAGAACCGCAGCAAAGGCGTATGGTCTTTAAATGGAAGTACCGGCTCTTCTATTTCCTCACCTTTATGGCGGGGGCCCGAAGGCAGATTTTTATCGCCTTTGCAGTGTTCCTCCTCGTCAAAGTGTTCTCGTTCAGTATCAAGGAGGTCACTTTTCTCTTCGTCCTGAACAACGTCATCGGGTACTTCATTTCCCCCCTGGTGGGGAGAGCCATCGTCCGGTTCGGGGAACGCAGGGTCCTCACCCTGGAATATGCCGCCATGGTGTTTATCTTCCTGGCCTATGCCCTAACGCAGTCCCGTTGGGTGGCGGCAAGCCTGTACATCATGGACAACCTGTTTTACAATTTTTCCATTGCCATCCGGACCTATTTCCAGAAGGTGGCCGACCGCAAGGACATCGCCTCGAGCATGGCGATGGGGTTCACCATCAACCACACGGCGGCGGTCCTGCTCCCTGTGATCGGAGGGGTGCTCTGGATGGTGGACTACCGGATTCCGTTTATCGCGGCTTCGGTACTTTCATTGATCTCCCTGGTTGCCGTGCAGAGGATACCGGGAAAAACGGTTGAGAACTAAAGGTTTGAGAGTTTGAATGTTTGAGAGTTTGAAAGTTGAGTTTTGACGTTTACAGTTTGACATTGTGGCCTGAGGCATGTCGATCTTGACTTCAAATCTCAAACGGCAAGCTTCAAATACATGCTTTTCCCCTCTGCACCCTGCGTTTGGCACTGTTTTTTCGTTGGACGTTAGACGTTGGACCTTGAACTTATCTTTTGCAGGATCTTTTTCGCAGCTTTGGTCCCGAAATACTTGGGTCTCGGCCTTGTGCCGACCCTCGGCAGATCCAGCCGGTCCGCATCCCAGCAGACCTGGATTGTGGGGTCATGATGGACGTAACCCTTCGTGTGGTCACGGATGGCGGTGAGGAGAAGGTCGAAGCCTCTGTCTTCCAGCCTGAAGAACAGGCCGTGCAGGTCCTTGGCAAATACAGCGGCCCGAGGCCCATGCTCCGGGTCTCGGCTGTCGTTTAAACGGCAGCTGTCGTGAAGGAGGGAAAACAGCTCCACAACCCCCTGATTGGCCTCGTTTTCCCTGGCCAGCACCAACCCGGTTTCGCGCACCCTTTCCCAGTGGTCCCATCCGTGGATGCCGTTCCAGTCAAGGGCGTACTGCTCCCCGATCGCTTGAAAGAGTCCTTCCCTGTGAAAGATAGTTGTCTGCATGATTTTCAGAAAAATCTCCCTACCGGCTTTCCCGGCCCGTCCTGGCGGCCCTGTTCATTTGAAAACGTGCTGATGATAACATTTCAGAGACCTCTTTGTTATAATCCTAAAAGTGCTCTGACACCCGCAACAATAAACAGGACGGAGAAGGCATGATCCACGTGAATGCGGGCCTTCTTCCTCATTGATCCGGTCTTCTGTATCAGAGGGGAATCCGGGAATGACCGAAAAAGCCTGCCCTTTTTGCAACATGGATCCTGGCCGCCTGGTTTCCGAATCGGAGTTCACGGTGACCATCCGCGACGGGTTCCCGGTCTCTGAAGGGCACACGCTGATCATCCCGAAACGCCACGTTCCGTCTTTTTTCGATCTGGAAAGTGTTGAAAAGACGGCGGTATTTCAGGCCCTTGATGTAGCGAAACAGGCTCTGGACCGTGAATTTTCCCCGGCCGGGTATAATGTCGGGATCAACGACGGCCGATGGGCGGGGCAGACGATCCCCCACCTCCATGTCCACTTGATTCCCCGATACGAGGGGGATGCTTTAGAACCAAGGGGAGGGGTGAGGTGGATCTTCCCCGACAAGGCGAGGTACTGGGAAGAATAGGGCCTTTCGGTCTCTGACACCGGAAGTCCTTTTCCCTGGAAACCTCTTGTGCCTGTCGGTTACAAACCAGCATAAGCTCTGCAGGAGGAGAAAAATATGGATTGGTTGACGGAGGTCCGATGGTCCCCCTATCTGGTGGGCATCGGTATTGGCGTTCTGAGCTGGTTTACCCTCCTGGTGTCCGGGCACCCTATCGGATGCTCCACTGCCTTTGCACGCAGCGCGGGGATGATTGAAAAGCTCTGGCGCCGCAACGAAGTTGAGAAAAAACTTTATTACCAGGAATTTGTACCGACAGTGGACTGGCAGTGGATGCTGGTTGCGGGAATGGTCATCGGAGCTTTTCTTGCTTCCATCCTTTCGGGAGATTTTCAGTGGCAGTGGCTCCCTTACCGTTGGGAGGCCGCTTTCGGTGCCGGTCGGATGACGCGGATAATCGTGGCTCTGTTCGGCGGGGTCCTGCTGGGTTTCGGCTCCCGTTGGGGAGACGGGTGCACCGGCGGACACGGGATCAGCGGCACGATGCAGCTGGCGGTTTCAAGCTGGATCTCCGTTATCTGCTTTTTTATCAGTGGTGTTCTGGTGGCCAAGATCATTTTTGGCTTCATGGTTTAAAGGAAGTGAAAATGGGATCGAAACGAACATCCCTGTTCCAGGGTTTAACCTTTGGCATGATCTTCGGTTTTCTTCTCCAGAAAGGCGGGGTTACGAGATACGATGTAGTTCTCGGACAGCTCCTGTTAAAGGACTTCACCGTCGTCAAGATCATGCTTTCCGCTGTGGTAACAGGCACCATCGGCATCCATCTTATGAAACACCTGGGATGGGTCCAGTTAAAGCCCAAATCAGGTTCTTGGGGGGGAAACGTCATTGGCGGGCTGATCTTTGGAGTTGGTTTTGCCGTTCTCGGATATTGTCCGGGAACGATTGCAGGCGCAATGGGCAACGGATATCTGGATGCGGTCTTCGGAGGCCTTCCCGGAATCCTGATTGGCTCCGGAATTCTGGCGGCAAAGTATCCCAGTTTGAAAAAAGGTGTTTTGAAAAAAGGTTTTTTCGGGGATATCATGATTCCGGAACTTCTGAAAGTCAACGACTGGGTTGTCATTGTTCCCTTGTCGATTATTTTGATCGCAGCCATGTACCTTCTGGAACTGGCCGGAGTGTGACGTCCGGCACAAGGGACTTCCATTTTCGGGAGGTCCGTTGTCAGAGCACTACCGCTGTTAAAGACCGTCCTTCATCCTGACATTGGATTGACTAGCATAAACCAGGGGATGCCAGAGGAATATCCGATGAGTGAAGAAAAAAATGTGCTGGCAGTTATCGGCAGTTACCGTATCGGCGGCATCGTGGACCAGGCCATTGATGAAATTCTCTCCTCGGCCGAGGAGTCAGGTGCTAGGACCAAAAAAATCTTCCTCAAAGACCAACGGATTGAATTCTGCAGGAATTGCCGGGCATGCACACAGGCACCGGGGAAGCAACGGGGGCAATGTGTCATCGAGGATGACATGAACAACATCCTCGATGAGATCGAGAAAGCGAATGCCATCGTCCTAGGTTCACCGATGAATTTCGGTACTGTAACGGCTGTGATGAAGGTTTTTGTCGAAAGGCTGGTCTGCTTTGCCTGGTGGCCGTGGGGTAAGGGTACCCCGAAGGTGCGAGACGACATTAAAACCAAACGGGCTGTTATCGTTGTCTCTTCGGCCGCTCCCTCTTTCCTGGCGCGTGTCTCGAGCAAAATGGTTAAACTCTTGAAGGATTCAGCGGGCCTCCTTGGCGCACGTACCGTGGGAACCCTTTACATTGGCCTTGCCGCCATGGATAAGGGTCAGCAGATTAGCGTGCGAACAACGCAGAAAGCCGGCTCCTTGGGGAAAAGACTGGTAAAAAGCTAGGGAGAAAGAAAGAGCAATTCCAAAACCGGAAAAACCCATCTGGTTAACTTGGTAACTTGGTGTCAGAGACTTTGGTGTGGAGCCGTTACTTTCCGATGGATTTGGGTGAGATC
>CBFDCL010000032.1:0-21917 GCA_965603295.1 uncultured bacterium
CGGGAAGAAGAACAGGAAAAGAGATACGGTGATGAGCCTATGAAAAAACGGCTTGGACAGCGTCTTCGATGGTCTCAACCGGAACGATCTCCATGCCCGGGATGTCAGGGAGGTTCCCTTTTCCCGGGGCCGGGACGATGGCCCTGGTAAGGCCGAGTCGAACCGCTTCCCTGAGGCGGGCCTCGAGTCGAGGGACAGGCCGGATCTCGCCGGAAAGACCGATCTCCCCGCACACGGCGGTGCCGTCAGCCACGGTTTTCTCAAGAACGCTGGAAACCATCGCCAGGGCAATCCCGAGATCCGCCGCGGGTTCCGTCAGGCGCAGCCCTCCCGCCACGTTGACGAAGACGTCCAGGCCTCCGGTCTGGATGCCGGTTCGCTTGTTTAATACCGCCAGGATCAGAAGAACCCGTGAGAGCTCGGAGCCGGAAACGGTTCGTCTGGGGTTCGGGAAAGGGGTCTCGGCCACGAGGGCCTGGATCTCCACAAGGAGAGGCCGGGAACCTTCCTGCCCCATCACCACCACGGAACCCGGGGAAGGGCGCCCTGTCGTCGGGAGGAAGAGGCCCGCCGGGTCTTCCACCTGGACCAACCCCCCGCCCGTCATCTCCAGGAAAGCCAGTTCGTTGGTGGACCCGTAACGGTTCTTGACGGATCGGATGATTCTGTAGGAGTGGGAAGAGTCCCCCTCGAAGTAAAGGACGGTGTCCACCATGTGCTCCAGGGCTCTCGGTCCGGCAATGGCCCCGTCCTTTGTCACATGGCCGACGAGCCAGGTGATGATCTCCCTCTCCTTGGCAAGATTCACCGCCTGCGCGGCGATCTCCCGGACCTGGCTGATGCTTCCCGCGGAAGAGCCAATATCCGGATGATAAAGGGCCTGAACGGAATCGAGGACCACCACTGCGGGGGAGAAATCTGTCACGGTTCGGGCTACGGTGCCGAAGTCCGTTTCCGACAGGACCATGAGGTCGTCGGATTCGGAGTCGACCCTCTGGGCCCGCATACGGATCTGACGCAGAGACTCCTCGGCGGTCACGTAAAGGATCCTGGCCCCGGAAGCGGCCATGCGCGCGAGGACTTGCAGAAGGAGGGTGGATTTGCCGATCCCCGGATCTCCGCCGAGGAGGATCACGGAGCCGGGGACCATGCCGCCGCCGAGGACCCGGTCAAGCTCGGTAAAGCCGGAAGGAATGCGCCGGGAGAAGTCCTCAGGAACGCCGGTGACCGGGGTCGGGGTCTTTGAAGAAGATGCCCGGCCCTTGCTCTCCTCCCGGCGGGTTTCCTCGACAACGGAACCCCAGGACTGGCAGTCCGGACAGCGCCCCAGCCATTTCGGAGAGGTGGCACCGCAGGCCTGGCAGACGAAGAGGGTGCTGGGCCGGGCCATGGGGTCAGGGGATAGGGGAGCGAGCCAGCAGGTATTTCAGGTCGTCGTCGACGAAGGACAGACCGAAGCCGACAAGCCAGAGGGTATCCCGGTCCCTGTTCATGATGTCCTCGGCTCCGACGTCCAGGTGGAAGAAGTCCCAGAACCGGAAGGCCGCGGCCACCCGGACCCGGGGGTTCTCATCCCGGTCCATCTCGTAAGCATCCACGGAAAGCCGCAGGTTGTCTTCGCTCCAGAAGCGGTCCATGCCGAACCCGAAGGAGGACTCGATGTACCCCAGGCGGAAGACCGTGTCGTGGAAGCGGCGGCCCAACTGAACGGAGAACTTCAACTGATCGCTGTAGGTGATCTCATCGGTGACCGTGGTCGTGGTCGTCCCGGGCGGGTCGGTGGTGATCACGGTGGTCCTGTTTTCCCATTCCCGGAGCCCCTCCGGGTCGTCCACCAGTTCGAGCCGGTAGAACTTATCCGGAGTGGGCTTGATATCAAGGGTCAGGTATCCCTTGGTCCCCTCGACATCCGACAGGTAATTGCCGTGAATGTCCACGTTGATCTGGAGCTGCTCCCCCTTCTTCATCGCCTTGTTGAGCCCCCCGAGGGTCTCGTTGAGGCTGACATATGTCTCGTCCTCGTTTATGAGCTTGCCGACGGTCCCTTCACCCTCCTCGATCCGTTTGGCTACCACCTTGATGGATTCCAGGGCCTCTTCGAGGATCTCGGCATCCTTCCGAATCCTCTCGATGGTCTCCTTTACGCTTTCCCGGTTGTCAGACAGAACGCCGGTCACCTGGTCGGCGGCCCCCTCCAGCTTCCCTGTCAGCCTTGGGAGATCATCCCGGATGCTCTGGGAGACCTCGCGTATGTTGGCGATGACCTGCCGGACGTCCTCCCTGTTTTCCCCGGCGATGCCGTCCAGCTTGGCCGTCAGCCCGTCAAGGTTGTCCATGATGCGGTCCACTTTCGCCCGGTTGTTCGTGACGAGGCCGCTGAGGTTGGAGGTGAGATCCCGTGTGCTCTGGAGGATATCGGCCATGGATTGTTCGCCTTCCTCGGTTCCGATAACCTTGCGGAGGCTCGAAAGGATGGCGGAAAGGTCCTGACCGGCGGTCTGCAGGGAATCCATGAGGCTGTCGAGATCGGTGCCTGGCCTGGTTCTGGAAACCGTTTCGCCGGGCTTGTAATAGTCCCCCCCGGCGCCGGGCTCAATGCCCACGAACTTGTCGCCCAGGATCCCCTGGCTGCGGATGGAGAAAACGGCTTCCCGGTCGATCTGCCGCCCCTCGTCGATATAGAGCACCACCCGGGCTTTTCGGTCGATGATGTCAATCCCGGCCACCCTCCCCACGTTGACCCCGACCATGCGGACCGGACCGTTGATGTCCAGACCGGCCGCGTTTTCGAAAACAGCGTAGAGTTCGTAACCCTCATCCTCCCCGAGATGGGTGATCTGCATGGTTCCCCAGATGAAAATGCAGAACCCCGCGAGGAGAAAGAGGCCGACGTATGTTTCGGCTTTAAAGCGGGACATAGGTTCCCTTCTCAGTATCCAGGAGGATATCGAACAGTTATACGAAATCTATTAAGCATAGGCATTTTCCATCCGAAATATCAATACCTTGCCCACGGGTTTCCTCCTGTCGACTGGCTCTTGGCTACTCGTCTTTAATTGGCCCTTCGGCCTGGCCGTGGATGAACTGATGAACATAAGGGTTATCGGTGGAGCGTATCTCGTCGGGGGTCCCGGTGGCGATGAGTTTTCCCTTAAATAGCATGGCGATCCTGTCGGCAATCTTGTAGGCGCTGATCATGTCGTGGGTGATGGTGATGGAGGCGATGCCCAACTCCTCCCTCAGTTGGATGATCAGGTCGTTGATGGAATCGCCGCGGATGGGATCGAGACCCGTTGTGGGCTCATCGTAAAGGAGGATCTCGGGTTCCATGGCGATGGCCCTGGCCAGCCCCACCCGTTTTCGCATGCCTCCAGAGAGTTCCGATGGCATCAGATCCAGTGTTCCAGGAAGCCCCACCATCCTGAGCTTCTCCTCGACTACCTCCCGGATCTGGCCGGGTTTCAGGTTTGAGTGCTGGAGAAGGCCGAAACCGACGTTTTCCCAGACCGTGAGAGAATCGAACAAAGCAGCGTACTGAAACAGCATCCCGAATTTGCGCCGGATCTCATCTATGTCTTTGAACCCGGGATCGGTAATGGGGCTCCCGTCGATCTCGATAATGCCCTCGTCCGGTTTGAGGATCCCGATGACGCACTTTAAAAGGACGCTTTTGCCCACCCCGCTCTGGCCGATAACCACGACGCTCTCCCCCGGGAAGACGTCCATGTTGACGCCGTCCAGGACCACCTTGCTCCCGAAGGCTTTCTTCACGTCCCGGACCTTGATCTTGGGGGCTTCGCTCATCAGAACAGGAAGGCGGTGAGAAAGTAGTTAGAGATCAGGATGAGTATGGAGGCACCCACCACCGCTTTGGTGGTTGCCCTGCCCACGCCCTCGGCACCGCCGGAGGTGTAAAACCCCATCTGGCACCCGACGAGGGCGATGATCATCCCGAAAACAGCGGCCTTGATCAGCCCGATCGTGACATCGGAAAATTCCAGGTACTGGAGGGTCCTGTTGACGTATATGGTGCTGCTGGTCCCGAGCACGTTGACCGCCACGAAGTACCCCCCGAAGATCCCGATGATATCGGCGAAAACAACCAGGAAAGGAAGCATGATCATCCCTGCCACGAAACGGGGGATCACCAGGTACCGCACCGGGTCCGTGGCCAGGGTGATCAGGGCGTCAATCTGCTCGGTAACGCGCATTGTGCCCAGTTCGGCCGCCATGGCTGATCCCACCCGTCCCGCCACCATGATGCTGGCGAGGACAGGGCCCAGTTCCCTCGTCATGGAAAGAGCCACCACCGTTCCCACGAGACCCTCCGCCCCGAACCTTTTAAACCCGCTGTAGGTTTGCAGAGCGAGGACCGCCCCGGTGAAGACGGCGGTAATGAGGACCACGGGGAGGGAACGGACACCGACCTCCTCCATCTGTTGAATGGTAAGTTTCAGCGGGAACGGCCTTCTAAAAAGGCCGCGAAGGACCTTCAGGAACAGGATGCCCCCGCGACCGGCCTCCTCCATGAAGGAAAGGGCACGGACTCCAATCCAGTCTAAGGCTGAAACGATGCGCATGGGTTTCTTTGTACTATGGAAGAGGGGAACGGGGCAACGGTGGGTATGTGATAAAACAGTAAAAAATAAAATCCAGCAGTGATTAGTGATCGGTGATTCGTGATTGGAAAAAGCCGGTCACCAATCGCCGGTCACAAGTTACCAGTTTTTCTCAATCCTCAACCCTCAACGGGTTTTCCCGTTGAACGTTAAACCCACCTTCGCGAAAAACTGCGGCGGGCAAGGGTTGAACATTCAATATGTTTTCTCTCTCTGCACCCTGCACTCTACACTCTGCACTCGGCAATATCCCGGTAAAATCGGGGGACTCTCCGCGATATGGCGCACAGGACCTCGTAGCTGATGGTGCCGGCCCAGGTGGCCACGTCGTGAGCGGTGATGACCGCACTCCCCTGGGTTCCAATAAGAACCACTTCGTCGCCGGCCTCCACCCCGGGGATGTCGGTCACGTCCACCATGGTCATGTCCATGGTGACCCGGCCCACAACCCGGGCGCGCTGCCCGCGGATAAGGACCTGGCCGCTGTTGGTGAGGGTGCGCAGGTACCCGTCCGCGTATCCGACGGAGATCGTGGCGATACGGCTCGGCCTTCGGGTGAAAAAATCGTGGCCGTAACTGATCCCCGTGCCCTCCGGAACCTCCCTGACCTGCAGAACCCTGCATTTCCAGGAGAGGACCGGGGTGAGGTCTTTCCCGTCCACCGTTTCGGACGGGGAGGAACCGTAGAGCATGATGCCGGGCCGGGTCCCGGTGTCCTCGGGGGTCTGGGAAGTCAGGATGGCCGCCGAGTTGGCCATATGGAAACAGGCCTGCACACCAAAACCTTCAAGCCTCTGCCGGACCTCGCTGAAGCGTTGCAGCTGAAGGCGGGTGAACTCCCTGTCGGCCAGGTCCGCATTGGCGAAGTGGGTAAAGATACAGCGGATTTCCAGGCCGGGGAAAGAGGAGATCTCTTTGATGTCCTGGTCGGCGGTCTCCCAGGGAAGTCCCAGGCGGGTCATCCCCGTGTCCACCTTGATGTGTACGGGTGCCGTTGCACCCTTTTGGACAGCGATGTCGGACAGAGCACGGGCCATAGAGACGTGCACGATGGTGGCATCGACGCGCCACCTCAGGGCGTCCTCGATCTGGGTTTCGAGCATGCGCCCCATGACCAGGATGGGATTCTCGATGCCGGACTTCCGAAGTTCGGCCGCCTCGTCCACCGTTGCTACGGCGAGTACGGAGGCCCCTTCCTCGATCAGGACCCGGCTCACTTCGGGGGCACCGTGTCCGTAGGCATCGGCTTTGACCACGGCGAAGACGGGTGCGTCGGCGGGAAGGAGGCGCCGGGCGAGGCGATAGTTGGATCTCAGGGCCCCGAGATCAACCTCGGCCCAGCAGGTCCCTTTGTCCTTCTCCTCATGCCTCATCCGTGTGGAAATCCCTGTCGGAAAGATCCTCGAAGCGCGTGTACTTCTCAAGCCATGTCAGCTTCCGGGTGCCGATGGGTCCGTTTCTCTGCTTGCCGATGATGATCTCGGCGAGCCCCTTTTCCATGGAATCCTTGTTGTAGACCTCGTCCCGGTAGATGAAGATGATCACATCGGCATCCTGCTCGATGGCTCCCGACTCCCGAAGGTCGGCGAGAATAGGCCTTTTGTCGTGCCGGTTTTCCACCGCGCGATTGAGCTGGGAAAGGGCAACCACGGGAACGGAGAGTTCCTTAGCCAAGGCTTTTAAAGACCGGCTGATCTCGGAGATCTCCTGTTCCCGGTTGTCGTTCCTGCTTCGGCCGGACATGAGCTGAAGGTAGTCCACGATAATCAGATCCAGCCCCCGATCGGCTTTCATGCGCCTGGTTTTTGCCCTCATTTCCATGGCGCTGATAGTCGGGGAATCGTCGATGAAGATAGTGGCATCCGCGAGGCGTCCTGCCGCTGTGGTCAGTTTGGGCCAGTCGGTCTGGCCCAGGTACCCGCTTCGAAGGCTGTGGGCGTTGACCCGGGCTTCGGAACAGAGCATCCTCATGACCAGCTGCTCCTTGGCCATTTCCAGGCTGAAGAGAGCCACGTTTTTCTGGTGGGACAGGGCTGCGTTTTGGGCAACGTTCAGGGCGAAGGCGGTTTTGCCCATGGAGGGCCGTCCGGCGATGATAATGAGGTCGGACCGCTGGAGTCCCGATGTGATGTCGTCTATGTCCTTGTATCCTGTGGCGACGCCGGTGATCGATTCCTTCTTCTCGTAAAGGGCCTCAATGGTCTTGAAGCTGCTCTTGACGATGTCCCTCATGGAGAGGAAACCGGATTGGATGCGCTGTTCGGAGATGGCGAACATCTTGCGTTCCGCCTCGTCAAGAAGCTGGTCCACGTCCCCCGGTGCGTCGAAGCAGTCCTGTACGATCTCAGTAGCTGTTTCAATCAGGCGTCGGAGGACGGCCTTTTCCCTGACGATCCTCGCATAGTTGACCACGCCTGCCGAGGTGGGGACCTCGTCGGCAAGGGAAGGGATGTAATCGGGGCCGCCGGCCTGGTCCAGGTTGCCCCCGGAACGGAGGCGATCGGTCAGAGTGAGGATGTCGATGGCCTGGCCCCGCTCGCTGAGTTCCAGCATGGTGCTGAAAATCAGCCTGTGGGCGGGCTGGTAAAATAACGAGGGTTCCAGGAGTTCCATGATTCCGTAGATGGACTCGTTGTCCACCAGGATGGCCCCGAGGACCGCCCGCTCTGCCTCAAGGTTCTGGGGCGGTACTTTCCTGATATCCGTGTCTTTTTCTGCCATGGCCCCCTGACCCCGAGAAAAGCAGCAGTAAAATTTCGTTGGATGTTCCAACCGGGCCTGTTCGGCGCCCTGTTCTTACTTATATTATTTCCAGTACCGATACCGCCACAAAAAAGGAGCCTATTCGGCTTCTTCCTCCGCGGGTTCTTTTGAGGGGGAGACGTCCTCCTCCACGGTCTCCTCAGGTTTCTCCTCCTCGACTTCCTCCATGATTTTTTCGGGGATCTCGCCTTCCTCGGGAAGGACAGTGATCTTGATTACAGGTGTCACATCCTGGTGCAGTTTAATGGTGACATCGAACTCACCGAGGTTCTTGATGGGCTCCGTAAGGACGATGTCTTTGCGGTCGATGGAGATGTTTTTCTCGGCGAGGGCGTCGGCGAGGTCCATGTTGGTTACGGAACCGAAAAGGCGTCCCGTCTCGCCGGCCTTCCGGGTGAACGTCAGGACAATGCCGGAGATCTTCTCGGCGAGATCCTTGGCCTCATCAGCCGCCTGGTCCTTCCTCTTTTCGATCTCACGGAAATGATGTTCCTGGGTTTTGAGGTTCCTCGCGGTGGCCGGCAGGGCGAGCTTGCGTGGTATGAGGAAGTTCCTCGCGTACCCGTCCTTTACGTTGACGGTGTCCCCCATGTCACCCAGATTGGTAATGTCCTCCAGCAGGATTACTTTCATGGTCTGATGCTCCTTTTTTTAAGTCTCCGGCGGCGCGGGTGGTTCTGGGATGGGCCAGCGCTGCCTGAAATCGATCCAAGTGTCAAAAAGCCCCACAAGGGCGATGATTATCATGAAGACCGTAGGAAACGAGATAAGTCCCATGGCCAGAAACAATGCCCTGAAAAAGGGCGGCAATTCCCATTTTGTGAACATGTGACCCGACACGATGACGCCCTGGATCCCGTACAGGGCTCCTAAAGGCAGAAGCGCGTTAAGGGCGACACTCCTTATGGTTCCTCCGGTGAGGATCACAAGGGAGGACAGCAGGATGAAACCCGTGACGAAGGGGAAGGGGAGGGACCATGTGGATAAAAGGGCCAACTGTTCCCCCTTGAGAAGCCCCGCTGCCGCCATCCATCCCCGGACGATCAGGGCATAGAAGGTCACCAGGAAAATGAGCGTCGAGATCTCTATGCCAACGAACAGTCTCTGGAACCGTTCCACCATCCATCGAACCTGCTGTATTTCCTCGGGCCCCAGCCTGGAGGGGTCCACGATACTTTCCATGAAAAGGTCGGCGCGCCCGACCGCCTCACGGTAGATCTCGCCGAATCCAAGGCCCGTGAGGAGGCTGTACAGAATGAATACCGCGAGAGCCACCAGGGCAACAAGGCCCACTGCCAGGGAAACCGAGTGGTACAAGGGAGCCCGGGACAGGGCGACGTGGCGGATCCCTATGCAGAGGGGCACCGTCTCCAGCAGGAAGAAAAGGGCCTGATCCGGTCCCGCCACCATCGATGTCAATAGGGCGATGAGGGCGATAGCCCCGGTCCCTTCCAGTCTCCCGCGCCGGGTCATTCCGTAAGCAAGGGGGAGGGGCGCCAGGATGATCAGGAGTCCGCCGACGGCGGGCTGGAAGGCCTGGACCACCAGGGGGATCAGGGCAAATCCGAGGAGACGCGGCCACAGGCCGGCGTCCCTCATCCGGCCTTTCACCATCACCGGTTAGGCTCCTCTAGCGTTCGACGGTAAAGGGCAGGAGAGCGATGTTGCGCGCCTTCTTGATGGCGGCTGTCAATTTCCTCTGATGCTTGGCGCAGTTCCCCGAGATCCTGCTCGGCAGGATCTTCCCTCTTTCCGTGATGTAGCGTTTAAGCCCTTTGACGTTTTTGTAATCGATGTGTTCCACCTTATCGACGCAGAAGTGGCAGACCTTTCGGCGCCTCATGAACCTCTGTTTTCTCATTTTTTCCATCCTGTCTCGTTCCTTTTTCCCGTCGGGGTGTTGGGCCGGCCGCGGGGGGTAATGTTAGAAGGGGATGTCCGAATCGTCGAACTCGGGACTTTTGTCCGTGTCACCGGAGCCGCCCGATTCGCCGCTGTCCCTGGCCGTTCCGAGGAACTGAACGATGGAGGCGACCACCTCGACCTTGCTGCGCTTCTGTCCCTCGTCGTTTTCCCAGCGCCGCTGCTGCAGACGGCCGTCCACGAGAACGGGCCGGCCCTTTTTGAGGTATTCGCTGCAGTTTTCAGCCTGCTTGCCGAAAACGACGATATCGAAGAAGTCGGTTTCTTCCTTCCATTCCTCGTTGACCTTGTACTTGCGGTTTACCGCAAGGCCCAGGGTGGCTACCGCCGTGCCGTTGGGGGTGTAGCGCAGCTCGGGGTCCCTGGTCAGGTTCCCCATCAGGATCACCTTGTTATAATTAGCCATCTCGTCCTTCCTGGATGCTGAGGGTCGGATCCTCGAGAAGCTGTGCCTTGATTTTCGCGGCTTCCTCGAGGTTGTCCACCTTTACCGTCATGAATCGGATGTTCTGGTCAAGGATCCTGAGGTTCCTCTCCAGTTCACCCACCGTTTCCGGTCCACCGGAATACAGGAGGTAGATCATGTGGCCCTTGACATGGCCCTGGACCTTGTAGGCCAGTTTTCGCAGGCCCCAACGGTCGGTTTTGGTTACCTCGCCACCGTTCTCAACGATAAGGGCGGAGTAACGCTCCAGGTTTTCCTGGACCTCCTCCTCGGTGAGATCGGGGTTCAGGATGCAGATAGTCTCGTAGCCTTTCACATGGATTCTCCTTTCGGGCTACAGCCCCCTTGAGCCGGGTGGTCCCGGCAAAGAGAGCAAGGAGTAAAAAATCGGCCCGGTCGGGGCCGGCGTGTGATGAGAGTTAGATTAACTAGCACATTTGAAACGGGGGTGCAAGAAGGGCAGTGCAGAGTGCAGAGTTTAGAGTGCAGGGTGCAAAGGAAAGTAGTCCAGAGTCCAGGGTCCAGAGGGAATTTCACGTCCAACGTGGTAAATCTTGAATCTTGGATCCATTCCGCAACTTCAAATCTCAAACTCCAAACCGTATCGTCAAACGTCCAACGAAAGGGTGTTGGTACGTCTGTCATTGCGAGGTGCACCCCGACCGAAGCAATCTCATGGAAGAACCCTGAGATCGCTTCACCCTGGTAACGGTTCGCGATGACTGCGCCTGCAACTTCAAACTCTCAAACTTTCAAGCTCTCAAACCGCTCTTTCCTCTGGACCCTGGACTCTGGATTCTGGACTGCTTTTCTTCTTTTTCTGCCCGACGGCGGGCGGTCTGCTATACTTTCCCAATGACAACCGGGGTCCTGGCAAAGATCAGGCGGGCCCGGGGAGGATGGCACCTTCACGAGCAGGTTTATCTTTCCCTCCTGGCCATCGCCATCGGAATCCTTGGCGGCTACGGGGCCCTTCTCTTTCGTCTTGTTATCAAGGCGACGCAATACGGTTTTTACCAGAGTAGCAGTGATTTCCTGACCTTCGCCCATACCCTTCCGGCTTACCTCAAGGTGGGCCTTCCCGCCTTGGGCGGCCTCATCGTGGGCCCCATCGTCTATTTCGGCGCCCGCGAGGCCAAGGGACACGGGGTGCCGGAGGTCATGGAGGCTGTGGCGCTCAGGGGAGGGAGGATCCGGCGAAGGGTGGCCCTGGCGACTATCATCGCCTCCGGCGTCACCATCGGATGTGGAGGATCGGTGGGCCGGGAAGGCCCCATTGTCCAGATCGGTTCATCCATCGGATCGACGCTGGGGCAGTTCCTGAAGGTGTCTCCCTTAAGGCGAAGGACCCTCGTGGGGTGCGGCGCCGCCGCGGGGATCGCCGCTACCTTCAACGCACCCATAGCAGGTGTCCTTTTTGCCGCCGAGGTGATCCTGGGGGATTTCGGCCTGGCCACCTTTTCCCCCATCGTCCTGTCTTCGGTGACTGCGACCACTATTTCCCGGCACTATTTCGGCGATTTTCCCGCCTTCATCATTCCCACCTACAAGCTGGTCTCCCTGTGGGAGTTCTTCTTCTATCCGCTCCTGGGGGTTGCGGCCGGGTTCATCGCAATTCTGTTTATCATTACGCTGTATAAAAGTGAGGACCTTTTCGAAGTTCTTCGTATCCCGGACTACCTCAAGCCGGCCCTTGGCGGTCTCATGCTCGGTGCCCTTCTCCTGGTATGGCCCCACGTGTTCGGTGTGGGGTACGGGGCCATCAACCTGTCCCTGAAGAACCAGCTTACGGGACTGCTTCTCTTTTCCCTGATCTTCGTAAAGATTATCGCCACCTCGGTAACCTTGGGCAGCGGAGGGTCCGGGGGGATCTTCGCGCCCTCCCTCTTTATCGGAGCCATGACCGGGGGGTTTTTCGGCTGGGGGGTCCACGAATTCTTCCCCCTGATTACCGCCGATTCCGGGGCCTATGCTCTCGTGGCTATGGGTGCCGTGGTGGCGGCCACCACTCACGCGCCCATCACCGCCATCATTATCATCTTCGAGATGACGGCCACCTATGAGATTATCCTGCCCCTCATGATCTCCTGCATCCTGAGCACCCTCATCGCCACATCCCTGAAGAGCGGGTCCATCTATACTATCAAGCTGATGCGCAGGGGCGTGGATATTTACCAGAGCTGGGAGCAAAGTGTTCTGCAGACGGTCAAGGTTGGGGATATCATGGGTGGGCATGTGGTGACTGTCGGGGAAAATGAACCGCTGGTTAATATCATCGAACGTCTCAAGGAGGAGGATGTCTCCAACCTTTATATGGTCAACGGGCAAAACGATCTGAGAGGGATCATCTCCTTCCGTGATATCCGCCCCGCCCTGCAGGAGGAAAATCTGAGCCGGCTCGTGATCGCGGCCGACGTGGCCACGATGGAAATCTTAACCGTCAGCCCGTCGGATAATATCCAGCTGGCCCTCCAGAAGATGAGCAGCCGGGGAGTCTCCCAGCTTGCGGTCGTCGCCGAGTACGACGGCAGGAAAATTGTCGGAGCAGTAAGCCGAAAGGAGGTGATGGCGGCCTACGACAGGGCCGTGTCCCAGCGCGAGTCGGAGGTGTTCGAGAAGTGAGGAAACGAATTGAGAATTAAGAATTGAGGATTGAGAAAAAGGAACGGTTTGGAAGTTTGAAAGTTTGAGGGTTTGAAAGTTTGAAGTTGTGGTTGGAAACAGGTCCAATGTCTAATGTCCAACGTCCAACGAGTTTCTTTCTGGGCTTTGGGCTGCTTTCCCAATCACAAATCACCAATCACTGCTTTTTGGTATTTCCCCCTGTCCATCCTCACAAACGAACCGCATGTGCGGCACCTCAGTGTCACCACCGGCCCCTTCCGGACCACGGTGAACGCGTCTCCACCGCAGGGGTGGGGCTTCCGAAGCCGCACGGTGGGCGAGTTTAAGGTTTGCAGTTTGAAGTTTGAAGTTGAAACGCTGGATATAGAATCGGTTTTTCTGTTTTTCATTTCTTGTAAAACTCGAAAAGAGGCTTTCCAGCAATATTCGAACCGTGAGTTGTGGATTATAAACTTCAAACCTCAAACCTCAAACCCCAAACTTCAAACGAAAAACAGGGGCTAACCAATGGCCAGCCCCTGTTTTTGGATATTGGCCCCTGTTTTTTTATTTAATCAGCGGCGTGATCGTTGCGAACAGCGGCGCGAGCACCAGGGAAACCACCGACATGAGCTTGATGAGGATGTTCATGGCGGGGCCGGAGGTATCCTTGAAAGGATCGCCCACCGTGTCGCCCACGACGGCGGCCTTATGAGAGTCCGATCCTTTACCACCGAGATTACCTGCCTCGATGTATTTCTTGGCGTTGTCCCAGGCGCCTCCCGCGTTGGCCATGAAAAGGGCGAGAAAGACACCGGTCAGGGTCGCTCCTACCAGTGTGCCGCCCAGGGCTTCTTTTCCGAGGAGGAACCCCACGATAACCGGAGTGAGGATCGCCGTCATTCCGGGGGCGATCATTTCCTTGAGGGCGGCGTTGGTGGAGATGCTCACGCACCGGGCGGAATCCGGTTTGCCGGTTCCCTCCATGATGCCGGGGATCTCACGGAACTGGCGGCGGATCTCCTCCACCATCTTGAAGGCGGCTTTGCCCACGGAAGTCATGGTCATGGCTGCCACGAGGAACGGAACGATGCCGCCGATGAACATGCCCACAACGACCTTGGGGGTGGAGATGTCGATCACCTCGAGGCCCACGGCCTTGGTGTAAGCGGCGAAAAGCGCCAGGGCTGTCAGGGCCGCCGAACCGATGGCAAACCCCTTCCCGATGGCGGCCGTTGTGTTTCCGAGGGCGTCCAGGCCATCTGTGATCTTCCGGGTGTCGGGTCCCAGACCCGCCATCTCCGAGATCCCTCCCGCGTTGTCGGCGATGGGACCGTAAGCGTCCACCGACATGGTAATTCCCACAGTGGAAAGCATGCCCACCGCAGCGATGGCGATGCCGTAAAGGCTCATCGGGGCAGCTGCCATGGAGGAGGTGATAATCGCAACGGCGATGATGCCGATGGGGATGGCTGTGGATTCGTATCCCACCGCCAGGCCGGTGATGATGTTCGTGGCTGTGCCCGTCTGGCTTGCTTCCGCGATGTCCCGGATGGGCTTGCCTCCAGTGTAGTATTCCGTGACCAGCCCGATAAAGATGCCGGCAAGAGTTCCCGCCAGGATGGCCCAGAACACGCCGGGGTTAATACCCATCCCCTGAACAAGCATGAACGCCGTGACAAGGAGCAGGCCCGCCGCGATGAAGGTGGAGTACCGCAGTGCGGCGGCGGGGGACATCTTTTCCAGGATCTTGATGGAGAAGATACCGATGGCACTGCACACGATCCCGGCCATGGCGATGAGCAGGGGAAGGGCCATGTAGGTCGACCTCATGCCGTCGGGGATGGCCAGGGAGGTGGCGCCCAGGGCGATGGTAGCAATCATGGAACCGACGTAGGATTCGAAGATGTCGGCGCCCATGCCGGCCACGTCGCCCACATTGTCTCCCACGTTGTCGGCGATGACCCCGGGGTTGCGGGGATCATCCTCGGGGATGCCGGCTTCCACCTTGCCTACGAGGTCCGCGCCAACGTCGGCGGTCTTGGTGAAGATCCCTCCGCCCACACGGGCGAAGAGGGCGATAGAGGAAGCTCCCATGGCGAACCCGTTGATATTATGGGCCATTTCGACGTTCCCGAACAGGTAATAGAGTATCCCCACACCCACAAGACCAAGGGAGGCGACGGAAATGCCCATGACCGCGCCGCCCGCGAAGGCAACGCTGAGGGCTTTGGCCTGACCGCTCTCCATGGCGGCCTGGGAAGTCCTCACGTTGGCCTGGGTGGCGGCGTTCATGCCGAAGAAACCGGCCAGCATGGAACAGCCGGCCCCGGCCAGGAAAGCACTGGCGGTCTGCGGTCCCAGTTTCCAGTAGAGCAGCCCAAACACCAGCGCAATAAAAATTGCCAGGATCATGTACTGCCGTTTCAGGTAGACCATGGCGCCGTCGTGGATCATCTTGGCCAGTTCTTCCATGTTGCTCGTGCCCACCGGCTGCTTCTTGATGTAAAGGAAGATCAGCAGCGCAAAGGCGAGGCCCGCGGCCCCGAACAGTGGTGCGAGGTTCGTCCAGGTCATAGTCCCTCCTTATTCTTGGTCTTCCACCAGCCTGATTGTTACCGGGGTGGTTTTTCCCTCAAAGACCACTTTCCCGGCGAGGTCAACGGCCGCACCGACGACCTTTTCAACCAGGGCCATCTCTTTGTCCGTGAAAGGGGAGAGGACGAAGTCGCTTTCCCCGGTATCTTCCCCGGGCCGGCCGATTCCGAGTCTGATCCTTTTGAACCGGTCGCTGTCCAGGCACTGAATGATGGAATCCATGCCGCGGTGACCGGCGGATCCTCCCCACGGTCTGTAACGCAGCGTCCCGAGGGGAAGATCAAGATCGTCGACGATTACCAGAACCCCGGAAATCTCCACCCCCTCACGTTTAACAAGGGGGGCGAGGATTTCACCACTCCTGTTCATGTATGCGAGGGGCCTGGCAAGGAAGATCTCCTCTCCCCGCCTGCGCCCCCTGCCGAGGGAAAGCCGCCTGTCCACGTCCAGGACTGGAATCTTCCATCGCGTGGAAAGCGCCTCCAGGGCCAGGAACCCAAGGTTGTGCCTTGTTCTTTCATAATCGGGGCCGGGATTGCCCAGCCCCGCGATGAGCCACATTTACATTCCGAGGGAGAAGGTTACTCCTCGCCGCCTTCCTCTTCTTTCTTCTCCGGAGCCGCTTCTTCCCCTGGTGCCGCTTCCCCTTCAGCTTCCTCTTCCTCGGCCTCTTCCTCTTCGATTTCGGCCGCCGGGGCGACCACCGAGAGGACGGTGAAGTTGGATTCAAAGGAGATCTGAGCGCCATCGGGAGGTGTGATGTCCTCCACGTGTACAGCATCCCCGATCTGAAGCTCGGTAATGTCGATAACGATGGTGTCGGGAATCTGGTTGGGAAGACTGGTGATTTCGAGTTCCCGCCGTTTCATCTCAAGGATACCGCCCATCTTGACACCCTCGGATTCCCCGGCCAATTCGATGGGAACCATGACGGAGATCTTCTGATCCAAGGCGATCTCGAGAAGGTCCATATGCAGGACTTCCTCCCGGAAAGGGTGTTTCTGGATCTTCTTGACCAGGATGTTCTTTTTCGAACTCCTGCCGCTGTCCGTGATCTCCAGTTCCAGGACGTTCGTCATCGCCCCGGGGTTCGCGAGAAGATGGGAAACCTCCTTGTTGCCAAGGGAAAGGGAGACACCTTCCTGTCCCCTCCCGTAAAGGATCGCGGGGATTCTTCCGGCCCGGCGCATCTTCTTGGCCGCACCTTTGCCGGTGTCGGAGCGCGTCTCGGCCGATAATCTGAGAGTTGCCATTCTGTTGTTTCCTCCTTTGGTCAGCCGAACTCTTCAGATGAAGAGGGAACTGACGGATTCGTTATCGTTGATCCTCTTGATCGCTTCCGCGAGGAGTTCATCGACGCTGAGCTGGACGATTTTTTCACACTTTCGGGCTTCCTCGCTTAAGGGAATGGAATCGGTGACGACGATCTTTTCGGCAGGGGAGTCGAGGAGCCGCTGCACCGCCGATCCCGAGAAGACCGGGTGAGCCGCGAACGCCAGAAGGGGGCCGGCCCCCGCTGCCTTGAGGGCCTTCAAGCCCTGAACAAGGGTTCCGCCCGTGTCGATCATGTCGTCTACGACGATAGCGGCTTTTCCCTCCACCTCACCGACAATATTCATTGCCTCACTGATGTTGGGGCCGGTGCGGCGCTTGTCAATGATGGCCAGCCCCGCTCCGAGCCTTTTGGCAAAAGCCCTGGCCCGTTCCACCCCGCCGGCATCAGGGGACACAATGACGATCTCCCCCAGATCCAGTTCCTTCAGGTAACCCAGGAGAACGGGTGCGGCGTAAAGATGATCCACCGGGATGTCGAAAAAACCTTGGATCTGGCCGGCGTGAAGATCCATGGTCAGGACCCGGGAAGCGCCTGCCACAGTGATCAGGTCGGCAACCAGTTTGGCGGTGATAGGGGCGCGGGGAGCAACCTTCCTGTCCTGCCTGGCGTAGCCGAAATAGGGGATGACGGCAGTGATCCTCCAGGCCGATGCCCGCTTGAGGGCATCGATGAGAATCAGGAGTTCCATGAGGTTGTTGTTCCCGGGCCTGCAGGTGGATTGGATAACAAATGTGTCGGCACCGCGGATGTTCTCCGAAATCTCCACCATGATCTCACCGTCGGAAAATTCGCGCACAAGCGCGTTTCCCAAAGGCTGATCGAGCCGTTGGCAGATCTTTCTGGCCAATTCGGGATTCGCGTTACCGGTAAAAAGCTTGATATTGCTGACAGGCATAATATTTCTGTTCCAGGGGCAGGGAATCTCGGTCTCTGTCTGGCTGGGGCGGTAGGATTCGAACCTACAAATGCGGGATCCAAAATCCCGTGACTTACCGTTTGTCGACGCCCCAGGAAGCTCCTTTATTCCTTGTACCCGAAGGCTTTGTCGGGGTCGTCCGAAGGCTCGATGGTGGGGTTTTCCGTGGCTTCCTTCTCGGGCTCTTCTTCATCCGCGACAGGGGTGGGGACTATCCCGTCGGGTTCGGTTTCCATTTCAGTTTCGGGTTCGGTTTCCATTTCAGTTTCGGGTTCGGTTTCCATCTCGGTTTCCGTCTCGGTTTTCATTTCAGTTGGTGGTTCAATTTCCGGTTCGGTTTCCGGTTCGGTTTCCGGTTCGGTCGAGGGTTCGGTCGAGGGTTCGGTGGCTGTCTCCTCCTCGCTTCCCGGGGATGGGGCCAGGGTGGCGCTGGATGCTGCTTCCCTGTTGTAAACCTCGAGCACCGCGTCCTCGATCATCTTACGTGTTTCGCTGTTGAGCGGGTGGGCGACGTCACGAAATGTGCCGTCTTTCCTCTTCTTGCTGGGCATGGCGATGAAGAAACCCTTGTTACCGCTGATCACCTTGAGATCCCTCACGATAAAGCTGTTATCGAAAGTGATCGTCGCGTAGGCCTTCAATTTATCTTCGTCCACCGGGAATACTTTGACGTCGGTAATCTTCATCCTGTGCACCTCCCTTTCCCAGTTGATCCTGCAAAAGGCCCGGTAGTTTAGGAAAAGATGGGTTCCGCCATCGAGGCGGAATGCCATCCCTCCGCAACAATACCCTCCGCGGCCCGCTGGGCCGTGTATCGGTCCTCAAAAAGGCCGAAAACAGCCGAACCGCTCCCTGACATCAGCGATGCCCTCGCCCCAAAACGGACCAGGTCCTGCTTGCATCGGCCGATCTCCGGATTTCGGGTCAAAACGGCAGTCTCCAAATCGTTAACCAGAAGGTCCTGCCAGTGGTCCGGGTGCAGTTTTTCCCCCTCGACCTTTTTAAGTGTGGAAATCGTATATTTACAGGGTTTTTTTGTCAAACGGAAATTGGAATATGCCCATTGTGTCGAGACCTCAAACCCCGGAAAAACAACCACAAAAAACGCATCGACCCGGAAAGGCGCCCGCCTGATGATCTCGCCTCTTCCCGTTATCAGTGAAGGTGACGGGTAGAGGAAGAGAGGAACGTCAGAGCCGATGCCCGCAGCAATCTCGTGGAGATGATCTGACCCGATGGAAAGGCCGAAAAGATCTGAAATCCCTCGCAGAACGGTGGCCGCGTCGCTGCTGCCGCCCCCCAGGCCGGCACCGTGGGGGATATGTTTTTCCAGGATAATGGAAACGCCCCTCCCCTCGATGCCCGATGCTTCCATCATCCGGGCGGCGGCCTTATGAGTCAGGTTTTCAGGGCCGGACGGAACCCCTGGTTCTGCGCATGTCACCCTGATCCCCGGCTGGTCTTCCTCCGCCAGGGTGATCCTGTCGTAAAGGGAAATTTTCTGGACCACGCTCTCAATGT
Source organism: uncultured bacterium (assembly GCA_965603295.1). GTDB lineage: Bacteria > BMS3Abin14 > BMS3Abin14 > BMS3Abin14 > BMS3Abin14 > JAFGWO01. The sequence goes on from CBFDCL010000032.1 coordinate 18,726, forward strand.
CGTGGTAGCCATCCGGACGGAGCCCGGTAATCCTCAGGTGGAGATTGATCTTGGCAGGGGCCAGGAGATGGATCAAGGGGGTCCCTCCAGATCAGTCACAGCAACGGAATCGGGAATCTTCAGTTTCAGTGCCGAGCTTTCTCCCTGATATAAGCTCACCTTCTCCCATTCCCCTTTCAGCCTCGTATCGGGGAGGGTAAGAGTAAAGCCCAGAGGCAGGTAAGGGGGCGTCTTTTCCGTGGCCACTTCCAGTTCCATTTCCTCCATGAGGGCATGGATCGCACGCAGGGAAGGGCGGTTCCCCCTAGAAAACAGGTGGGAGAATCGGAGTTTGGTGCCTTCCCACCTCGCGTTAAGGCGTTTTTCACCCGAATCAAGCAGGCTGGCCCTGATCTCCGGCGGACCGTTTTCCTCGGGGTAGACCCCCAGGAGAAAAGCCGGGACAAGGGCAGCATCCACAGGGAGGGGGAAAGGAAGGTGTTCGTCGATATGCCGGCTGCCTACGTCGCCCCGGTAGGCTTTCCCTTCCCCGGGGTAGTAGGCGACCAGTTCCTTTCCGTCAGATGCCATGATCAGGTATGTGGTTCCCATGAACCCGGGGATCTCGAGCCGGAACCGGCCGTCCGGGAAGGATATGACGTAAGCTCTGCCACGGAAATGCCGGTGGCCCCGGGCAAAGTCCATTTCCAGGGTTCCTGAAATGCCTGCTTCAAGGACCGAGCGCCGATGGTGAACGATTCTGAAAAGGGGTGACGGATCGATGTCGCTGACGGGGAGGACCTGCCTCGGTGCGCAGGCCGCCGCCGTGAGGCTCAGGGCACAGGCGGCTGTCAAAAACGCTCCGGCTCTCATGGGGAGTTTCCAATGGCCCCTTTTTCCCTGAGTTTTCGGGCGATTTCGGCGTTGTCCGGGTCGGCGGCAAGGGCCCTTGACCAGTATTGAACGGCCAGATCTTCCTGTCCGAGTTTCTCGTAGATATCCCCCAGGTGATCGAGCACCGTCGGATCGTCCTTCATATTTTCCACTGCTTTAAGAAGGAGATCCAGGGCTTTACCGTAATCCCCCATCTGGTAATGGACCCAGCCGAGGCTGTCGATGATGTAAGCCGCGTCGGGTCGGATCCTTAGGGCCCGCTGGATCAGCCTGAGGGCTTCCTCGAGGTTTCTTCCCTGTTCAGCCCAAGAGTAGCCAAGATAGTTCAGGGCATCGGGATGGTCCGGGTCTGCCTTGAGCAGCCTTTGAAGCACTTCCTCGGTCATGTCAAAACGCCCGCTGCGATCGTAGGTGACCCCCATCTGGAAAAGGAGAACCGTGTCGTCAGGATCCCGGTCCAGACCCTCCCTCAGGAGTGTAATAGCTTCTTCGTAGCGCTCCTGCCTTGTCAGGAGCCCGGCGAGATAGGTGCGTATGTTGGATCGTTCGGGGGCCAGGGAAAGGGCCATCCGGGAACTGGTTTCGGCTTTTTCCATCTCCCCGGTGGCGTCATAGACGATTGCTAGGTTGAGGTGGGGTTCAAACCGGTTGGTGTAGGTTCGAGCCGTTTCCTCGAAGGTGGCCACCGCTTCGGCCCACATTTTCATTTCGCGCTGGAGGGAACCTATCTGCATCAGGGTCTCAAAGCTGTCCCCGGAGACCTTGCGGAGACGTCTGAAAGCCTCCAGGGCTTTTTCAAAATCCCCGTTTCGCGACTCCATCAGGCCCAGAAGGAGCAGGGCCTTCTCGTTTTCCGGATCCTTCGCCAGGATGGTATCCAGATGGGCCCCGGCTTCCGCATAACGCTCTTCCGTAAGCAGGATCTTCGCCAGGAACCCCCTTACCGGAGTGTTTTCAGGGTCCTTTTCCAGGTAACCCTGGTACAGACGGATAGCATCGCCGGCTCGGTTGTTTTTTTCCATCTGCTGACCCAGCTCCTCCACCCCCCTGAGAAAGGAAGGGTTGGAGCCCACGGCCCGGATTAATGGATCGATGGCTCCCTGTATGTCGCCCGACCTCAAACGGAGGCGGCCGATATAAAAATCGGCCAGAGCTTCATGACCTTCTGTGGCCGCCAGTTTCTCCAGAACGCCCAGGGCGCCTTTCTGGTCACCGGACTTGTCCATCGCTTCGGCCAGGGAGAAGAGTACGCTCATGTTCTCGGGTTCGAGTTCCGCTCCACGACCCAGGTGGGTGAGGGCTTCTTCAACCCTGTCGGACTCCAGAAGGAGCCTGCCCAGGGCGATGTGAACGCTGCCGAGATCCGGGTCGATGGCAAGAGCTTTTCGGCCGGTCTGTTCGGCTTCGGCCCCCATCCCCGTTTCCAGCTGTAACCGCATGAGTTCTATCAGGGGAGCCGTTGAGTCGGGATCCAGCCGGACAGACATTTCCAGGTAGTCCGCCGCCCGGTCAAACTGGCCCTCTTCCGCGAGAAGCAGCCCCCTGGCAAAAGCGGCGTAAGCATCAACCCTGGGATCGCTGTGAGTGGGAGAGTGTGTTTCCCCCACCTCGGGGTGGCGTTCCGGCAGGACCGGGGGGCTTTCCGGTGCGTTTCCGGGGACGGTGGCGCATCCCGCCGTCAGGCCGAGAATAAAGACCACCAAAATATTTAACCTCGGATAAAGGGTCATGCCATGAAATCCTCCACGGTTTTCCTTCCGGCTTTCAGCGCTTTGGTTGAATAGGCGTTGATGCTTCGGGGAAAGGCCGCGGCCCTGTCCCTGCGACGGTATCCCAATGCGGCGACCATTGCCGCGTTATCGGTGCACAGCGAGGGGGGAGGGAAATGAACGCGGAAACCTTTCTCTCCGGCAGCGCCGAACAGCCGTTCCCTCATCAGAGTGTTTCTTGCAACTCCCCCCGAGATAATCAGATCGCTCAGGTTCAATCGCCGGACCGCGAGCAGACAGCGGTCAACAAGGACGTCCACAACGGCGGCCTGGTAGGAGGCTGCGATATCCTGGATTTTCAGGGGCAGCCGTCTCCCTTCCGTTGTCCGGTCGAGATAACCCTCTCGTTTCAGGAATGTGTAAAGGGCGGTTTTCAGGCCGCTGAACGAGAAATCGAGGGTGCCGGTACCCGCGAGGGGGCGCGGAAGTTTTACCGCATCAGGATCCCCGCCTTCAGCTGCTTTCTCGAGGGCCGGTCCACCGGGGTACCCGAGGCCGAGCATTTTGGAAGCCTTGTCCAGTGCTTCTCCGGCGGCATCGTCCAGGGTCG
>CBFDCL010000033.1:0-21413 GCA_965603295.1 uncultured bacterium
GGCCCGAGTACTACGACGTCCAGAAGGTCGTCTACAAGGGAGGATCCACCGACGGAATCGGCGGCGGCTGGGACTACGAGATGAAAGGTGACGGGGACGGGCTGGGTTTTGTTCTCAGCGGCCTTTACCAGGCGAGCGATGCCCTCCGGGTGGGTTTTACGTGGCACAGCGGGGTCACGGCCGGCCTTTCCGGAGATGCTTTATTGTTCCCGGACACCGTGGGAGCGCCTTATTCCGGTCCCGCTTCGGTGGATCTGAACATCCCCGACGCCATGGCCCTTGGCATCTCCTACCAGGTTTCGGACGTCTTTTCCTTTAACCTGGATTTTGACCAGACCCAGTGGTCGGATTACAAGGAGCTGAAGTTCAAAGACGGCAGCACCATTATCAGGACCATCACCAAGGAATACGAGGACGTCATGGCCATCCGGTTAGGTGGTCAGTACAAGGTGAACGACACTTGGACCGTGCGGGCCGGTTACTATACCGAGCCCTCCCCCGTGATCGAGGAAACCTACGACCCGAGACTTCCCGGGGCCGACTCGACCGGCATCACGCTGGGAGTGGGTTACGACGTTGAATCCTGGGCGGTGAACGTGGCCTACATGGCCCTGACCAAGGATGACAGGGACGTTGACAGCGACGAGCCTTCCCCTTCCATCGACGATATCTTCGACGGGATTTACAAGACCTCCATCGACCTGATCGGGATGGACGTGACGTTCCGATTCTGAACGGAGGTTGCGGTTTTAAAAAAGGGGCTCCAAAAGGAGCCCCTTTTTTTGTTTGAGAGTTTGAGAGTTTGAGAGTTTGAAAGTTTGAGAGTTTGAGAGTATGAAGTTGAAATCCGTGATCAGTGATCGGGGGCAGGTTATGCTGAGCTCTACTCACTGATCACAAATCACTATTCACCAATCACCATTTTTACCTAAAAAGGCAAACTTAATATATCCATCCGCCAGGACAGTTCCGCAAGGAAGCTATCGACCTGTTTTCCGAGAATACCGCTCCTTAACAGGGTGGGTTTTTCCGGGACCAGGTTAAGGACCGTCGATGGTCGGACACCCTTTGTCCATCCTCCGTTGATGACCATGTCCACCTCCCGCACAAGATCTTCATCCAGTTCCCTCACGCACCGGGGACCTGGTTGACCTTCAAAGTTGGCAGTGGTTGCGGTCAAGGGGCGGCGAAAGAATTTCGCAAGGTCCAGAGCCGGGGATTGGGAGGGGATGCGGATGCCAATACTGTCGGTTCCCCCGGTGATGCCGCTCGGGAACCCACGGGCAGCGTTCAGAACGAGGGTTAAAGGCCCGGGCCAGAATTCTTTGGCTAAATCTGAAAGTATGGGTGGAATGTTGTTCGCCGCGTTACGGACAATCCGCATGCTTCCTGCGATAAGAGGGATCGGTTTTCCGTAATCTCTTCCTTTGAGCTGAACCAGTCTCCTGATCGCTTTCTGGGACCAGGCGTCCCCGATAATACTGTAGTAGGTCTCCGTGGGCGCGATGACCAATCCGCCGTCCCGAATGATGCGGATTGCCTCCCGGAACTGGTTCACTTCGCGCTTCAAGGCAACCTGGCCACTGGTGAAAAAAGATGGCGGATTGCAAAAGAGGCAGGCTTTTTCTAATTGGCCATGGGGACACATGATGTCTTTCTTTGTACCCTCGATTCAAGAGTGTAGAGTCACGGTAACGGTTTTGAAATTAAGTAAGCAAGGTCCATGCCGTTTATGTCGTGGGGGAAATACTTTCCGGCAACCTGTTGAAAATCCAGAGGATTAGGATCGTCAGCGAACGCAGCCCGTTTATGCTGTTCCCGGGACTGATCCGAGGGAGGGTTATGAGAATTGATTGAAGGGAATTTTAACCATCATATGTGAAATTAATTCCACAATTACCTTCAGCATTGGGAAAATGTCTTCCCGATTTTTTATCCGCTTCGCGAGTTCAATTTGTGGTGAGGGGAATATTGCGAAAGATGGTGAAACCGACTTGGAGCAGATTCAATTTTCAACGACCTTTACTGCATCTGTTGCCTGAGAAATTCTTTCACCTCCTCACCCAGGATGCCGGAACGGATCATTACGGGGGGGTCCGGGATCAGGTTCAGGACCGTGGAGGGCAAAACACCCGGTGTTTGGCCGCCGTCGATGACGAGGTCCACTTCCCCGGCGAGGACGGGGTCGATCTCCCTGACGGCCCGGGGCGCGGTTTTGCCCTCGAAGTTGGCGCTGGTGGCGGTAAGGGCCCGGCGGAAGTACCTGGTCAGGTCCAGGGCGGGGGACGGGGCGGGGACCCGGATGCCGATGGTTCCGGTGCCCGCTGAAATGCCGCCGGGGACCCCCTCGGCGGCCTCCAGAACGAGGGTGAGGGGACCGGGCCAGAATTCCCTGACGAGAGGTTCGAAGAGGTCAGGGATCTCCCTGGCCATCGCGCGCACGATCTCAACGCTCCCGGCGATAAGGGGAACCGGCTTCCCGAAGCCCCTCTTTTTCAGCTCGAGGAGCCTGTTGACCGCGGTCTGAGAAGAGGCGTCCCCAAGGATGCCGTAGAAGGTTTCCGTGGGGGCCATGACAAGGCCCCCCTCCCCGAGGATGCGGATCGCTTCCCGGAACTGCCCCTGATCGGTCACACCCGGATTCAACCCTCGTAAACCTCCGCCACTTCCCGGCGATGGACGGTAAGTCTCTCTTTAAGCCCATCGTCATCAAGGGCCAGGATGGAGATGGCCATGAGGGCGGCGTTTTTGGCCCCCCCTCTGCCGATGGCCATCGTGGCCACCGGGATCCCCCCCGGCATCTGGACCGTCGCGAGGAGGGCGTCGAGACCCTGCAGGGGGGACGAACCGATGGGGACGCCGATGACGGGACGCACTGTCAGGGACGCCACCACACCGGCCAGGTGCGCGGCCCAGCCCGCCCCCGCGATGAAAACCTTGCAGCCGTCCCTTTCGGCTTCCTCCACTAGGCGCCGTACCCTTTCAGGAGACCTGTGGGCCGAGGCCACCGTCACCCTGTAGGGGATCTCGAACGTATCGAGTGTTTTCGAGGCGGACTCCATGACCTCCTCGTCGGAAGTGCTGCCCATTAAAATCAGGACGTCGAATTGATCCATGTGTTTCATCCTCCGGATAGTCCAATGTCTAATGTCCAATGTCTAACGTGTTTCAACATGATTTTTCCCGTTGGACGTTGAACGTTGGATGTTGGACCTACTTCAGGAACTTTAGCGCCTTTGCCCCGATATCCTTCCTGTACTGGACGCCGTCCCAGGTGATGAGGTCGCAGGCCCGGTAGGCCCTTTCGATGGCCTGCGGGATGTCCCCTCCCCGGGCGGTGACACCCAGGACCCGGCCTCCGGCGGTGACGATGCGTCCCCCTTCCTCCGATGTCCCGGCGTGGAACACCTTGACGTTCTCGAGGGCGTCGGCTTTGTCGATGCCCGAGATCACCTTGCCTTTATCGTAAGAGCCGGGATACCCTCCGGAAGCCATGACAACGCAGATGGATGCGTCATCGTGCCAGTTCAGGGTGATCTCGTCCAGGCGTTCGTCGATGACCGCATCCATAATATCCACCAGATCCCCGTCCAGCCTCATAAACAGAGGCTGGGCCTCAGGATCGCCGAAACGCGCATTGAACTCAAGAACCTTCGCCCGCCCGTCCCGGATCATCAGGCCCGCGTAAAGGACCCCTTTGTAGGGACACCCCTCCGAGGCCATGGCTCTGACGGTGGGGATCATGATCTCGTCCATGGCCTGGTCGAACAGTTCCTTCGTGACCACCGGAGCGGGGGAATAGGCGCCCATCCCCCCGGTGTTCGGTCCCCGGTCCCCGTCGAAGATGGGCTTGTGGTCCTGGGAGGTGGCAAGGGGAAGCACGGTCTTCCCGTCGGTGAAGGCGAGGAAAGAGGCCTCTTCCCCGGTGAGGAACTCCTCGATGACCACCCGGTCTCCGGCTTCGCCGAAGGCGCGTTCCTCCATGACGAGGCGGACGGCCTCATCCGCCTCCTCGAGGGTCTGGCAGACAATCGCCCCCTTCCCGGCTGCCAGCCCGTCCGCTTTTACCACGATGGGAGCGCCCGTCTGGCGCAGGTATTCTCTTGCGGGGCCGGCTTCGGTGAACACACGGTAGCCCCCCGTTGGGATCGAGTATTTTTCCAGGAGGTTCTTCGTGAAAACCTTGCTTCCCTCGATCTCCGCCGCAGCCTGGCTGGCGCCGAAAATGCGAAGCCCTGCCTCCTCGAAAGCGTCCACGATTCCGAGGGTAAGGGGCAGTTCAGGGCCCACGCACGTCAGTCCGATCCCCTTCTCCCGGGCGAGCCGGACGAGGGCCGGGGTGTCGGTCACATCCACGGGCACCACCTCGGCTTCCCGGGCGATCCCGGCGTTCCCCGGGGCGCAGAACACCTTTTCCGTCCTGGGGGACTGGTTTAACTTCCACACGAGGGAGTGTTCGCGTCCCCCTCCGCCCACCACGAGAACTTTCATGAAATACCTCCAATAATCATGGTCCAACGTCCAACGATTTGAAACAACTGCTGTGGATGAATTTTCTTTGGACATTGGATTTTGGGCTTTGGACTGCTTTTAGTGCCTGAAATGCCTGATCCCCGTGAACACCATCGCCAGGCCGTGCTCGTCGGCCGCGGCGATGACCTCCTCATCCCGGACGCTTCCGCCGGGTTGGATCACCGCCGTCACCCCGGCCGCGGCGGCCGCGTCGATGCCGTCCCGGAAGGGGAAGAACGCATCGGAGGCCAGCACGGTCCCCTCGATGGGAAGGTTGGCCTTCATGGCCCCGAACCTGGCTGAGTCCACCCGGCTCATCTGTCCCGCCCCGGCGGCTACCAGTTGACCGTCCCCGGCATAGACGATGGCGTTGGATTTGACATGTTTCGCGATGATCCATGCGAACCGGAGGGCCGCCATCTCGCTGTCCGTGGGCTCGCGCTTGCTCACAACCCGCAGGGTGTCCTCGTCCAGGGTCAGAAGATCCCGGTCCTGGAGGAGGTAGCCGCCCCCGGCGCTCCTCGAGGACGGCACGGCTGGGTCCCGGCGAGGGTTCACCAGTTCGGGCATCTCTAAAATCCTCAGATTCTTCTTCCCCTTCAATATCGCGAGGGCCTTCTCCGAATAGGAGGAGGCGATGATGACCTCCGTGAAGACCTTGGACACCTCCGCTGCGGCCTCTTCATCCACGCCCCGGTTGAAGGCAACGATGCTCCCGTAGGCGGAGAGGGGGTCCGCCTGAAGGGCCTTCCGGTAGGCCTGGGCAGGGGAATCCGCGAGGGCGGCGCCGCACGGGTTGGTATGCTTGATGATCACACAGGCGGGGTGGTCGAACTCCAGGATCAGCTGGAGGGTGGCGTCGGCATCGAGGATGTTGTTGTAGGAAAGATCCTTTCCCCACAATTGCTTTGCATTGGTCAGGAGCGGCTCGGAGGAACCCCGGGCGGCATAGAACGCGGCCTTCTGGTGGGGGTTCTCCCCGTAACGGAGGTCCTGGATCTTCGTTCCCGTCAGGAGGAGGGTGTCGGGAAAGACATCGGGTGCCCGGACGCCCTTTTCGTCGAGGACCGAGAGATAACCGGCCACGTCGGAATCGTACAGGCACGTGTGGTTGAACGCTTCCCTCGCGAGGGCCAGGCGGGTGGCGAAGGAGATCCCGATCTCCCCGGCAAGTTCATCCAGGACCGTGGCGTAGCGTTCCGGGTTGACCACGACGGCCACGGACGGGAAGTTTTTGGCAGCGGCCCGGACCATCGCGGGTCCGCCGATGTCGATCATCTCCAGGGCTTCGTCCAGGGACGAATCGGGTCTTTCGATGGTCTTCCGGAACGGATAAAGGTTGACGACAACGAGATCGAAGGGCCAGATCCCGTGTTCACGGAGCTGGTCCAGGTGGTCAGGTGCGTCCTTCCGGGCGAGGATGCCGCCGTGGATCATGGGGTTGAGGGTCTTGACCCGCCCGTCGAGGATCTCGGGAAAGCCGGTGACCTCGCTGACCGGTATCACCGGAATGCCTTCCACTTCCAGGGCACGGGCCGTCCCCCCGGAGGATACGATTTGAACGCCTATTTCGACGAGGGTCCGGCAGAAGGGAAGGAGGCCGGTCTTGTCCCAGACGCTGACAAGGGCCCTTGAAACGGTGAGAGGTTCTCTATTCATGGAATTCCTTTCGTGCGCTTTATATAAGATTCGGGAATACGAAAGGGTTTAAAAGGAAATGTAGTTTTACATGAGGGTGCCGGAAGGGTCAACCAAAGGAAAGTGCAGAGTCCAGTGTTCAGGGTGAAGAGGGAACAAACGGTGATTGGTGATTCGTGATTGGTGATTCGTGAATAATCTCAGATCTAAAAAAAGAATCCAAGATCCAAGGGAAAACACGTAAATTATAAAACGAGGCCCAAGTTGCTAAATCGCTCAATTGCCAAGTCGTCCAGTCGATATGTCGTTGCCTCAACTCTCAAACTCTCAAACTCTCAAACTTTCAAACTCTCAAACTTTCAAACTCTCAAACTATCTTCTCAATTCTCAATTCTCAATTATTATTTTTTCCCCTTCCCCGAACATCCCGATCCTCCAGAGGGGGATTCTAGCTTCGGCCATCAGCCGTTCCAGGTCCCCGGCGTGGTGCGGGTTAACGGCCATCAGGAGGCCCCCTGACGTCTGGGGGTCGAAGAGGGGGAACAGCTTTTCCTCCGGGATGCCTTTTGCCTCAACATATTCGGCCAGGTGGTCCCGGTTCCTGTATGCCCCGGCGGGGATCAGCCCCATGTCAACCAGGCCGGGTATGCCCGGTATCAGGGGGATGGAGGCGAGGTCCAGCACGGCCCCGAGGTTGGCTCCCTTGCACATCTCCCGAAGGTGGCCCAGGAGGCCGAAACCGGTCACGTCGGTGGCCGAGGTCACACCAGCCTTTGTCATGACGGCTGAGGCGGGTCCGTTGGAGGCTTTCATCCCTTCCACGAAATCGGCCTGAAGCTCCACGGGGAACATTTCCCCCTTGATTGCCGTTGAGGCGATGCCCGTCCCGAGGGGTTTCGTAAGGTAGATAAGGTCCCGGGCGACGGCCCCCGAATTGGTCACGATTCTCCCGGGGTGAACAATCCCCGTGACGGAGAGGCCAAACTTGATCTCGGGATCCTCGAGGGTGTGTCCCCCGAGCATGGCGCACGATGCCTCCTTGAGGGCCGCCGAGGCACCTTCCAGGATCATGGAGGCCCCTTCCACGGGAAGGATGCACGACTCGAAAGCCAGGAAGGTCAGGGCTGTAAGGGGTATGCCGCCCATTGCGTAGACGTCCGACAGGGCGTTTGTGGCTGCGATGTATCCGAAATCCACGGGATCGTCCACGATGGGGGTGATCACGTCGAGGGTCTGAACCAGGGCGGTGTCGTCGTCGAGACGGTAGACCCCGGCGTCTTCGGACGTTTCCAGCCCCACCAGCATTCGTTCGTCGGGGACCGCCTGGGACCAGAGAGGGCCGAGTAGCATTGAAAGGTCGCCCGGACCCAGTTTGGCCGCTCAGCCAGCTGCTTTGACCATCGAGGTCAGCCTGTAAATATCCTTACGCTTTTTCATGTATTTTGACTTCTTCTGAATTCTGATTTCTGTTTTTTCACAGCCTGATAACGCTGGATGCGGCAAGCATGGCTCCCTGGATGTCGTACATGTTCGAGACCATGCCCACGGCCAGTTTCTCCTTAAGGCCGAAAAAATCAAGACATGTGCCGCAGACCAGCATCTCAGAGCCCCTGTCGATCATGGCTTCCAGGGTTTGAACCATCGGGGAGCCCTCCACGGCAAGCCTGACGCCGGCGTTCATGAGGAGGATCATGTCCGGGGTTTTTTCCTGTTCCGCCAGGGTGCTGATGAACCCCTCCATAAGGATCTTCCCGAGCTTCTCGTCCCCCCTTCCCAGAAGGTCGTCGGCGATGAGGACCACCGGCGGCGCAGCCTGCGCTGTTACAGGTTCCCCTCCGGGCGCGGTGATAACGAGGCGGTAGACGCCGGTTTCGGTCTCCTCGGCATCGACCCTCGCCCCCTTTGTCTCGGCGAAACGGCGGACGTTTTCCCTGCTGGCCTCGGAATCCACGTCCACCGCGACGGCGCCTCCCTCCTCCAGGTTTTCCAGGGCCTTTTTCGTCCGGATCACGGGCCCGGGGCAGGAAAGGCCTCTGCAGTCTATGGTCTCCATGGCACAGCCTCCATACACGGGAGAATCAATTGAAACAGTCAATAAGATCTATTGGTAACACAAACAGAAGACCTTTGGCAATTGTGAGAAAATACGGCGGGCGGCCGGTGTTTTTCCCCGCGTGCCGCATGCAAAAAAAATAAAAAATTTTTTCCCAGAAAATTCTGTACACCTCCCATATATTGTGCTACTTTTTTTAGAAAATACCATATATAGGATTCATTCTTTTATTTTTCCTTTTATAAATCAACGAGTTTTCGGAGGGAGCCATGTCCATAAGCAAGACGGGGGACGCTCATCCTGATTCCGGCAAAAAACAGGAAACCCTGGATTTTGGTTCGACCCTGGAACCTGCTGAACTTTCTGACAATGCCCGTGTCGTCCTTACAAAAAGATACCTTAAAAGGGATTCGGAGGGAGAGCCCTGCGAAAGCCCTGAAGACCTTTTCGTGAGGGTAGCGGAGAATATTGCCCAGGCCGAGGAAAAGTTCGGAGCCTCGGAGGAGCAGGTCCGGGAAACCCGGGAGCTCTATTTCAACCTCATGGCCTCCCTGAGTTTTCTGCCGAACTCCCCCACCCTGATGAACGCCGGAAGGGAGCTTCAGCAGCTCTCCGCCTGTTTTGTCCTTCCCGTCGGTGATTCCATGGAGAGCATCTTCGACGCGGTGAAGCACACGGCGATGATCCACAAAAGCGGCGGGGGAACCGGGTTCTCCTTCAGCCGCCTGCGGCCCGGGAAGGATGTGGTCAAGTCCACATCGGGGGTCTCGTCTGGTCCCATCTCCTTCATGAAGGTCTTCAACCAGGCCACCGAGGTGATCAAACAGGGGGGGACCCGGCGCGGGGCCAACATGGGGATTCTCAGGGTTGACCACCCCGACATCCTTACTTTCATCCGCTGCAAAGAGCAGAACGACCAACTCAACAACTTCAACATCTCCGTGGCCCTCACCGAGGAGTTCATGAAGGCGGTGGCCGAAGACGGGCAGGAATACCCGCTCATCAACCCCCGCACGGGCGAGGAGGAGGAGAATCTCAACGCGCGGGAAGTTTTCAAACTCATCGTCGAAAAAGCCCACCAGAACGGCGAACCGGGCATCATTTTCCTCGACCGCATCAACCGGGACAACCCCACCCCGGAACTGGGGGAGATCGAGAGCACGAATCCATGCGGCGAACAACCGCTGCTCCCATACGAGTCGTGCAACCTGGGGTCGATCAACCTGGCCAGGATGCTCCGGGTCGACGGCAACCGTGTTTCCATTGATTATGACAAGCTCGGCCGTGTGATCGAGCATTCGGTCCGTTTCCTTGACAACGTCATCGAGATGAACCGGTACCCTCTAAAGCAGATCGAGGAGATGACGAAAACGAACCGCAAAATCGGTCTCGGCATCATGGGGTGGGCCGACCTGCTGTTCCGTCTTGGGATCCCGTATAACTCCGAGGAGGCCGTGGCCCTCGGTGAGAAGATAATGAACTTTCTGCAGGAGAAAAGCCGGAAGGCTTCTCAGGCCCTTGCCGGGGAGCGGGGTCCCTTCCCGGCCTACAAGGGGAGTGCCCTTGACCTTCCGGGGCGTCCTCCCATGAGGAACGCCACGGTCACGACCATCGCCCCCACGGGCACCATCAGCATCATAGCGAACACGACGAGCGGGATCGAACCGCTGTTTGCCGTGGCCTTCCAGAGGAACGTTCTGGACAACCAGAGGCTGGTGGAGGTTCACCCCTACTTCAGCGAAGTGGCCCAGAGGGAAGGCTTTTACAGCGAGGAACTGATGGAGCGGATCGCCGAGGAGGGTTCCATCCAGCACATCCCGGGCATTCCCGATTGGGTCAAGAAGGTGTTCGTTACGGCCCACGATGTGAGTCCCGAGTGGCACGTGAGGATGCAGGGGGCCTTCCAGAAGAACACCGACAACGCCGTTTCCAAGACGGTGAACTTCCACCGGGAAGCCACCGTGAAGGACATCGAAGAGGTCTACCTCCTGGCTTACGAACTGGGGTGTAAGGGAGTCACTGTTTACCGGGACGGAAGCCGGGACGAACAGGTCCTTTCCTTCGGGGCGCCCTCGGCCGAGATCGGTACCGGGGAACCCAACGAGGCTATTCTGCCGAAGCCGCGCCCTCGCCCGTCCATGACCCAGGGGATGACCATCAAGATGAAGACCGGCTGCGGGAACCTTTACGTCACGATCAACGAGGATGAGAAAGGGTTGTGCGAGGTCTTTACCCAGATGGGGAAAGCGGGGGGGTGCGCTGCTTCCCAGTCCGAATCGGTCAGCCGCATGATCTCCCTGGCCCTCCGGTCGGGCATCGAGGTGGAGGCTGTCCTCAGGCAGCTCTCGGGCATCCGGTGTCCTTCACCCCTCTGGCAGAACGGAGAAATGATCCTCTCGTGTTCGGATGCCATCGCCAAGGCCCTGAGACAATATGACGAGGTCCGGCGCGAAAGGGGAAATGAGCCCTCAAAGGTCGTTGATTTTCCGTCCGAGGGAATGAAAAAGAAGAACCCCGACATCGATGATCTCATCACCTCGGTGGGACGTCTTTGCCCCGACTGCAACGGTACCCTTGATTTTGCGGAGGGTTGCGCCACCTGCCATTCTTGCGGATACTCGAAGTGCAACTGAGAACAGGGTCTTAAGTCCAAAGCCCAAAGGCCAAAGAAAGGGAACCGGGGGTTTTTCCTGAAGTAACATCCTCCTGTTTTTTCAGAAAACTCAATTAAAGGTTTTTCTGCCCCACCCTGTGGCTGCGGCACCAGTTTCCTGGTGAAACCGTGACGATGTTCAGTATTGGATATGTCCGGATTCGATTCTCCGGGTTTTTCCCTTTGGGTTTTGGACTTTGGTCCTTGGGCTCCGTATTTATTCCCGATCCCAAATTACGGTTGACTTTTGTGGGGATGGAGGTTATGCAGACCCTGTTTGCATCTGACTTGAACTAGAACTTTTCGAAGGAGGTGACTGCCTTGGCTTACGTGATTACTGAAGAATGCACCGGTTGTGGAAGCTGTATCGACTCGTGTCCCGTGGATGCCATCAGCGAGGGGGAGATTTACGTCATCGACGCTGAACTTTGCACCGATTGTGGCGAGTGTGCCGAGACCTGCCCCGTGGAAGCCATTCAGCCTGGCGAATAGTTGATCATGTCTTCAATAAAAAGGGCGGCCTTTTGGGGCCGCCCTTTTTTATTAGATGCCGGCTAACTGCCGGCTCGTGTTCTATCAGCCTCCGCCGTAACTTAAATTGCATGAAGTCAGCAGCTCCGCGCCGGTCAATTTTCTGATCTTTTCCAGATCCGCACCGCAGGAAGGACAGGGTATGGGAAGATGCTCTTCTTGGTCCGAGATCATCTGGGCGTACTGAAGGCCACAGGATGGACATTTCAGCTCATGGATGGAATAACCGCTCATTGTATGGAACCTCCCGCCATTTCTCCTGGGTTATTCATGTGTTCTTCTCGACCATCCCCTTGATCTGGGCGGCCTGAGAACCGATGACCTGGTCCACGACGATGCCATCCTTAAACAGCATGATCGTGGGGATGCTCCTAATGCCATATTTTGAGGGCGTGGCCGGGTTGCCGTCGACGTCCACCTTAAACACCTTGATTTTAGAACCGTAAGTGTCCGCGATCTCATCAATGATGGGGGCAACCATGCGGCAGGGGGCACACCAGGCGGCCCAGAAGTCCACGAGGACGGGCTTATCTGCTTTGAGAACCTCATCTTCAAAGTTGGCATCGGTGACGGCTAACACGTTTTTACTCTCTGACATTGTTTATCCTCCTCGAATGAATCACCAATAATGGTGGTTGTTTCCCGTTTACGATGGTGATACTAACCTTCCATTGGGGTCCTGTCAATTGTTAATTGGAATATTAGAAAAAAATAATAAACTTTATTCGGGTTTCCGGAGGTTGCCTTTCCCCATGTCCCTACCGCCTCTTTCCAGGGAAAAACTGAAGATCCTGCGCTCAGCGGCATCCACGCGAATCCGGCGGCGCAAGAGGATATGCCTCGTCGAGGGGGAACGGGTACTGGAGGAGGCCAGGGCAAGCGGCTTTCTGGATTACCTGGTTTTTTCAGGAGAGGGGAGGGCGGCGGGCCGCATGGATCCAGACGCGGCGGGTTTCCCGGGAATCCCGGGCTTCACCTTGGATAGGGGGTCCTTTTCCAGATTGAGCGACGTGCGCGCGGGAACGGGGGTCATCGGGGCCGCCCGCATCCCTCCCGGGGGCGAATTCCCGACCCTCCTGAAGAGGAAGGACCCCTCGACCTTTGTGTTCCTGGACGGTCTGCAGGAACCGGGAAATGTCGGGGGTGTCATCCGAACGGGCTGGGCGTTCGGGATCCAGGGCGTCCTGCTCGGAAAAGGGACGGCGGATCCGTTCAGCCCGAAAGGGGTGAGGACCTCCGCCGGGGGGGGGTTTCATCTTCCCCTGTATCACGGGATTTCCGAAGCGGACCTGGGGGAACTGGCGGAGTCCGGTTACACGATCTATCTTGCCCAGGCGGGGGGCGCCGACCTGGGTATCGTCCGGTTTGGCCCCCGTTCCATCCTGGCGCTGGGAAGCGAGGGTCACGGTTTCTCGAAAACCGTCCGGGCCATGGGACAACCTGTGAGCGTTCCCATGGTTCCCGGTGTCGATTCCCTGAACGTGGTCGTGGCGGGGTCGATTATTCTGGCGGAAATGATGAAAAGAAAAGTTTGAAAGTTTGAGGTTTGAAGTTTGGTATTTGGAGTTAAAAAGCGCAGTCATCGCGAACCGTTTCCCAAGTGAAGCGATCTCAGGGATGCCAAATGATGGAAGTCAGACGTTTGCGGTTGGAAGTGTGGCACTTAGATCTGGAATTAGTGGGTCGTGAGAGCCTGTCTTTATCGTTACAGCGAAAAATCCATGATCCTCATACCTGTTTTCTCCATTGCCCGTCGGTATACCGTAGTTTGAAACCCCAAACGTCAAAATTCTCAACTCTCAATCCTCAACCGGATTTAATGGTTTCCACAATCCCGGCCAGCGCCTGGGCCGTTATTTCCATGAGGAGCCGACCTTTTTCATCACTCGCCGCCCTGGGGTTGCCCCAGACCCCGCCGGGCCAGTAACGTTCCGGGTCGGGGACCACGATTCCCGGGCGGGGCTTGGGGTATTCCTCCTTGGGTAGTTCCCCGACATGGTCAGGATGCAGGAAAAGCATCCTGGACGTTTCGATCTCCCCCGCATGGCCGTCCCCGGGTGTCTCCAGAAGGCCGTCGGCTCCTTCCCTGACAAGATCCAGGTCGCACACAACCGCCAGCCTCAGGGAGGGATCCGTGTCCACGGCCATCTGGGCGGCTTCCCGGAGGGCTGACATGTGGATAGAGCCGGCGTGCCCGGAGAAAAGGATGATCCTGGTAAAACCCTGTCTTGAAAAGGAACGGATCAGGTCCCCTGCCAGGGATCTAAGTGTATTCCCGGTCAGGGTGATCGTTCCGGGGTGGTTCCTGGTGCTGCTGCACTGCCCATAGTGCACCGGAGGGGCTACGATGGCGGGCACGATCCGGGCGGCCATGAGGGCTACGGCATAAGCCTGTTGCGTATCGGTTGATAGGGGGAGGTGGGGGCCGTGCTGCTCCACCGTGCCGAACGGCACGATAACCGGGGTGTCCCCACCCTTCCGGGCCCTGATCTCCTCCATCGTCATCCACTGCATCTCCATGGGAGACTCCTTTCCGGTTTCCGCCAGGGGCGGGGAGCCAATATATCATAGATAGTTCAGTGATTCGTGATTGGGGAACAAAGTAGCGGTTTAAGAGTTTGAAAGTTTGAGAGTTTAAAGTTGAAACCCGGGTCAACGTCCAATGTCCAACGTTCAACGTTTTTTCCTTTGGGCTTTAGGCTGCTCAACCAATCACGAATCACCAGTCACCAGTCACTTATTACCATTTTCTCGTTTGATGTTTGAAGTTTGATGTTTTATCTTACGTCCGGACCCGAGGATCCCCGGCTGCGGATGGCAGGCAGAAATACGGTATTTCCTCTTACTGTCTTATCAATCGGGTATTCAATGGCGATTTACCACTAGAGAGTGTTGAGCATGGTTCCAGAAGAGATTTTCAAAAGACTGCGCGACTCCAGGGGCATCCTTTTTGACCTGGACAACACCCTTTATCCGAAGGATAGGGGCGTGTTCGACAAAATCCGGGAACGGATCAGCCAGTTTGTTGCCGAACTGACGGGACTCGGCCCGGCGGAAGTTCTTAACTTGCGGAGCCGTTACCTCGCGAATTACGGAACGACTCTCGGCGGCCTCATGGATCGGCACGGGGTTGACCCAGAGGAGTTCATGGAGTTTGTCCACGATGTCCCGGTGGAGGAGATGCTCCACCCTGAACCGGAACTGGCGTCTTTTCTGGAATCCATCGAACTGCCCATGGTGATCCTTACCAACGCCTCCCTCAGGCACGCCGAACGGGTCCTCGGGATCCTGGGGGTCGGGAGGTTTTTCAAGGGGATCTGCGACCTGGAACGAACGGGGTTCCTCGGAAAACCCCACCGGGAGGCTTACGAAGAGGCGGCGGGGATGCTGTCACAACCGTTGGGCGAAATTATCTTTTTTGACGATGTGCCTGCGTATGTCGAGGCAGGCGCTCGTTTCGGAGCGTTGACCGTCCATGTCGGGCCGGGGGGAAATGGGGAAGGACATTTCCGGGTGGACCGGATTACCGACCTCGCGGGGCCGTTCCGGGAGATGCCCTGGTATAACAACACAGTTTAGAGTTGAGGGTTCAGAGTTGAGAGAAGAGCGTCCAACGTCCAATGTCCAACGTGTTTTCCTTTGTGTTTTGGGCTACTTTTCCAATCACGAATCACCAAACACTGATCACCGATATTTCCCATCCCTTCCATCCCCTTCATCCCTGTTGGAACATGGTTTGCCTGGTTTCGAAATGGTAATTTGAATTTCTACTTTGGGAAACAGTCGTATCACGGTTGAACTTATCCGAGTCGTGGTTAAACTGGAGGGGTGCATTCGACATGTAAGGATCGATATTTAACCCTGAGGGTCAGTCTTCAATCTTATTCTGGAGTCCCCATGCGCCCCGAAATCAATGAAAAGAACCTTTCGCGTTTCGTGATCCTCGCGGCGGTGCTGGCAGCCGCTCTCCTCTGGTCGGGTTTCCCCGCTGCGGCGTTCGTGGATCGAGGCGAAACCGTTTCCCAAACACTTCCCAACGGGTTTGAAGTGCTTATCCGGGAGGAACCCGCCCAGAATGTCGCCGAGCTCCAGATCTGGGTCGGGGCGGGCAGCCGCGACGAACCCGCCGGGAAAGAGGGTGTTGCCCATCTTTTCGAGCACATGATCTTCAAAGGGACGAAAAAACACGGCGTCGGGGAGATCGCACGGGCGGTGGAAGCCGCCGGAGGGGATATCAACGCCTATACCGCACCGGAACACACGGTCTATCATATTTCCATCGCCGCCGAGTTTTTCACGACGGCCATGGACATTCTGGCTGATGCTGTGATGAACCCCTCCTTCGACCCCCAGGAACTCGAAAAGGAAAAACTGGTGGTCATCGAGGAGATCCACCGGGGGAACGACAACCCCTCCAGGGTCTTCTCCCGGGACATGTTTCAAACGGCCTATAAGGTCCATCCTTACGGCAGGACCGTTATCGGCACCCCTGAATCCGTGGCCGGCATCTCGCGCAAGGACATGATCCGGTTTCACGAGACCTGGTACGTCCCCGGAAATATGAAGCTGGTTGCCGTCGGAGGCGTCCGCGCACAGGATGTGATGGAATCGGCCAGAAGGCTGTTCCCCGGTTCCAGGTCGGAAGGGGGCGTCCGAAAGGAGGTCGTGGAGCCGAAACAGGAAAGTCCGAGGATCTTTCGCCTGGTCCTGGATTCCGAGCCGGCCAGGATGGTACTGGCTTTTCCCATTGGAGACCTGACGGATCCGGAAACCCCGGTTCTCGACCTTGCGGCGTCAATACTTTCCGGGGGCCGGAGTGCCAGGTTGCCGGTCCGGCTCAGGGATTCCGGTATTGTTCACAGTGCCTGGGCTTTCGCCTACACGCCGACGGATCCCGGTCTCTTCGTCATCGGTGCGACGATGTCCCAGGAAAAGACCGGCGATGCCCTGAAAGGCGTCCTTGAGCAGATCTCCCGCCTCCAGACGGAACCCGTTTCCCTCGAGGAACTGGAGCGGGCAAGAAGGCAGGTCATGAGTGAAAAGATCTTCTCCAAGGAAACGGTGGAGGGGCAGGCCAGGGAAATCGGGTATGTGGCGCTCCACGTGGGGGACCTGGATTTTTTCGACAGGTATTACTCCCGGCTTCAATCTGTGGACCCGCAGGATATCATGGCCGCCGCCCAAAGGGTCTTTCGGCCGGAAAGGGCTACAGTGGGCTTCCTGACCAGGGAGGAAGAGACCCAGCCCGGTGACGAAACGGTCCGGAGGATGCTCAGTGAGACCGTCAGGCCCGGGCCCCCCCCGGACGGGAAGAAAGGGGCGCCGGTTTACCGAAGCGTCCTTCCCAACGGGATCGTCCTCCTTGTCAGGGAGGACTCGAGGCTCCCCCTCGTAGCGGCCAGGATCGGTGTGCTGGGAGGCGTGAGGTACGAATCGGAGAGAGACCAGGGGATTTTCAACTTGATGGCGGGGCTGGTTACCCGCGGTAGCACGAAAAGGACCGCCAGACAGATAGCTGAAAAGCTCGACGACATGTCGGCCTCTCTGACCGGATTCTCCGGGAGGAACAGTTTCGGGATCACAGGGAAGTTCATGAGCAGCGACATTTCCGAGGGGTTTGGTCTCATGAGGGAAGTGCTCACCGAGGCTGTTTTTCCGGCCGATGAGATCAGGTTTTCCAAGGAGAGGGTTATCAGCGGAATCAGGGCCCGCAGGGATGACATGCCCCTTTACGCCCTGGACCTTTTCACCCGGACCCTTTTTTCCGAACATCCCTACCGGTTTCCCATGATGGGAACGGAGGAATCGGTGGCCTCCCTTACCAGGGGGGATCTCAGATCCGTTTACGGATCTGTGATCCGCCCCGAAGGCATGGTTGTTTCCATCGCGGGCGATATCACCGTCGATGAGGCCTACCGTCTGACAAAGCGGGATTTCGGGGATCTCCAGGGAAAGAGGTTTGACCCGGGCCCCCTTCCTGTGGAGGTCCCGGCCGCTGGGATCGTCGCGGGGAAAGTCCGTGTTCCGGACAAAGCTCAGACCCACGTGATCCTCGGTTACCTTGGCCCCTCGCTGGATTCGGAGGACCTCGACGCCCTGGAAGTCCTCAACGCCATCCTGGCGGGACAGGGAGGAAGACTGTTTACCGAACTGCGAGACAAGCGATCCCTTGCCTACAGCGTTTTCTCCTTTGTGCTTCCCGGGATCGACCCTGGCATTATCGCCTTCGGGATAGGTGTCAGCCCGGAGCGGGAGGAGGAAGCGGTGGAAGGGTTCCTGGAGCAGATCCGGCGGGTCCGGGAGGAACTCGTCCCGGAAGACGAGATGGACCGGGCCGGCAGATACCTGGTGGGATACCGCAATATCCGGCTCCAGACCCTCCAGTCCCGGGCGGACGAACTGTTTTTCCCGGCTCTCTATGGCCAGGATCTGGAGCATGAACTGGCGTTCCGGGAACGGCTGCTGTCCGTTACCCCCGATCAGGTGAGGGAGGCTGCCCGGCGCTACCTTGATCCGGAGAACTATGTCCTGGCGGTGCTGGAGGGAGGGGAGAGGGTTCCGGATGAGTCCGGGGCCGGAACTTCCCATGAAATAAGGTGATTGACACCGAAAACGCGACTGTGGTATACACCCGAATCCAATAAAATCGCGAGAAATTAAAACCCGTTTCAAGGAACTTTCAGGAGGTGAGAAAATGAGCAAAAAACTGGCCGTCATTGTGATTGCCATCGTTGTAGCCATGGCGTTTGGGGCCTCAGCGGCCTTTGCCGGAGATGCCCCCGACACGATCACTATCAAAAAGAGCGGGGACACGAGGTCCGCCGTTACGTTCCCCCATGCCAGTCACGCCAAGACCATCGACTGCTTCGCCTGCCATCACGCATCCAAGACCAAAGAGGAGATCAAGGGCTGTTTTGAATGCCATGGCAAGGACGAGAGCGCATCCCCCGCCAAGACGGCTTTCCACAACACATGCAGGGGCTGCCACAAGGAAAAGGGCGCGGGTCCCACAAAGTGCAACGATTGTCATCCAAAGTGATGATTGTGAACCTGTCTTGGCTGCTTACCAGGACAGTGTGATTTAAGGAGGGGCGGCGAAAGCCGCCCTTTCATTTACCTCAAATTTCAGGAGTATCGGAGCTCACTTGAATCAAAAGACCAAAGAATCGATGAATCCAACCGCCGATTACGAAGGGCCCCGCAGGAAAGACCGCAAGGGGTTTCTGACCGTAATCCACGACACTCTGGCTTCCGTAACCCTGGCCATCTCCCTTCTGATCGCCCTGGCCATCACTTCCATCTTCGGTACGGTCATCCTTCAGAAGGGAAGACCGGACCAGTACCTCATGGAATACGGGCCAGGTCTTTACAATTTCTTCAAGTTCCTGGCGCTGGATGACATGTATCGGTCCTGGTGGTTCCTCAGCCTGCTTGCACTGCTTCTGATCAACATCACCCTTTGTTCGGCCAGGCGGTTCCCCCGGACCTGGAACCTCATGACGAAAACCCCGGATACCCTCGATGAGGCCCTGTTCGCCCGAACGAAATACAGGGGCTCCGTGCGCCGTTCCGTCAGTCCCGAGGGAGCCCTGGAGGCGGCCAGGGAAGTCCTGTCGAAGCATTACGGGAAGCCCAGGGAAACCCGCGGCGAGGGAGCCGTTACCCTCTCCGTGGAAAAGGGGAGGTTCGGGAGGATGGGCGCCTATGTCGTTCACCTGAGCATCCTCATCCTCGCCATCGGCGCCCTTTACGGCGGCCTCGTCGGGTTCAAGGGGTATGTGAACATCATCGAGGGCCAGACCATCGACCGTGTGCCCCTCCGGAATCGGAACACGGCGATGAAACTCGATTTCGCAGTCCGCTGTGATGATTTTCAGGTCCAGTATTATCCCGGAAGCCAGCAGCCGAAGGACTACTTCAGCGACCTCACGGTCCTGAGAGGGGGAAAGGAGGTCCTGAAAAAGAGGATCGAGGTCAACCATCCCCTTATTGTGGACGGAATCTATTTTTACCAGTCGAGCTACGGGGTGGATCGGAACTCCACGGTTACCCTCGAAGTGCTCGATCCTTCCGGGAGAATATCCGGGCCCGGTGTCACGGCGCGCGTCGGGCAGGAGTTCCGGGTCATGGGGGACCCCTCCCTGTATGTCGTTGAGGAGCTCATACCCAGCGCCACGGCTGGCCGCCCGGGGGTGAAGATCGCCCAGGTCCTCGGTAATTCTCACAGGGATTTCTTTCTCCTCTCCGCCGCCCCCGACAGGGACAAGATCCGCGGCGGATCCGTGTATTTCCGTATCAAGGACACGAATATCCGGGAGTACACGGGGCTTCAGGTTGCCTGGGATCCTGGGGTGCCTGTCGTCTGGCTGGCCTGCGCCATTATGATCCTCGGGCTCTACATGGCATTTTTCGTTGCCCATCAGCGGGTCTGGATCAGGGTGGGGCTGGAATCGGACGAGACCGCGGTTCTCATGGCGGGTACGTCCAACAGGAACCCGGCATCCTTCGAGAAGGAGTTTGAAACAGGTCTTTCCCAACTCAAGGAAGGCGTAAAGGGGAAAAGAGGCTGAGTACTTTATTCCCCCGCTTCGATTGCCCGCACTTTTTTGGTCCAGGGGCCCCTGGGACACGGGGAATGGCGGGATCTAAATGAATTCCGTGATCCGGTAAACTCCCCGGGACCGGGTCTTTCGCCGTCCCATGCGGTTCGGCGTGGCACCGGCAGAAAAACGGAAACGACCGTGAGGTGAGAACAATATGGACAGCTCTACTTTTCATATCCTGGCCACTTTTTCCTACCTGTTCGCCACGTTCTTTTATGTGGCCTACCTTGCATTCCGCACCAAAGGTGTCGGGGCTGTGGCGACTTCGATAGCGGTCGTGGGCGTCGTTGTCCACACGGTGGGGAAGGCCCTGCGATGGGTGGAATCCTATCGGTTGGGGATCGGGCACGCCCCCTTATCCAACATGTATGAATCCATGAGCTTTTTTGCTCTTTGCGTCATGGCCGGGTACCTTCTCGTGGAGTGGAAATACAAGCAGAAGACGCTGGGAGCGATTGTGGCCCCCATTGCTTTTATCATCCTGGCGGCCAATGCCCTGTTCTTCCCCGATGATATCAGACCTCTGGTGCCCGCCCTGCAGAGCGACTGGCTCCTTTACCACGTTATCACCTCTTTCGTCAGTTACGGGGCCTTTGCGGTGTCCTTCGGCGTTTCCCTCCTTTACCTGATCAAGATGAGGGCGGAAAATAGGGGGGTAAAGGAAGGTTCCCTGCTGTCTCTGTTCCCCGACCTTAAGATGCTCGACGAGGTGAACTACAAGTCCATCGCCGTAGGTTTTCCTCTCCTCTCCCTTGGGATCATTACCGGGGCGGCCTGGGCCAATTACGCCTGGGGCACCTACTGGAGCTGGGACCCCAAGGAAACATGGTCCCTCATAACCTGGTTCATTTATGCGGCCTACCTACATGCGAGGCTGACCAGAGGGTGGCAGGGCAAGCGGGCGGCCATCCTCTCCATCATCGGTTTCGGAGCCGTTGTTTTCACCTATGTCGGGGTTAATTACCTTCTGTCCGGGCTTCACAGTTACGCATGAACTGGCGGCCGTTTCCCGCGGCCCCATTCGTCCCCGATGTATGACGGGGGGGCTGAATTCCTCCCGATAACGGCTAACTGCAAATCATTACAGCTTTTTTCCCACAGCTCTTTCTTGACATGCCCTGAGGGCCTCATCTAGAATAACAAGGTTTTTTTTCGTTTGTGAAATATTTCTCCCCGTCTCAGGGTGAAATGGACCTGTTCTTTTTAACGCGAGAAGGATTGAGGAGGGGCTCCATGGAGAGGAAGAGGAAAATCACAGTTGCGGTTCTTGCCGCTGTGTTCGTTGTTCTCGTCGCAGCCTTCCCGGTAAGCGCCCAGACATGTATCACCGCGAAATGCCACGCGGGGATGGGACAGGCCAAATTCGTCCACGGTCCGGTGGGAGTTGGGCAGTGCGTCGTCTGCCACACGAGCGGCAACCCCA
>CBFDCL010000034.1:0-21263 GCA_965603295.1 uncultured bacterium
TGGACGTTGGACGTTGGTCCTGTTTTCAACTTCAAACTCTCAAACTCAAAACCGCTCCCCGTTCACCGACCTTCTCCACATTCTCATGAAAATATGCCCGAATACGACAACGGAAATGGTCTGCCCCACTCCGATAGACACCACCATGGCCCAGTAGGGATGGGCCGCGATCCAGCCTAAAAAACCGACCAGCGGTCCGCCACCCTCCCGCACCTCGAACCCGAAGTTGATCCCCAAGATCAGGTAAAGGTAGGCCGAGACACCAAGAGCGTTAAAAACGATGGGAGGCAGGTATGGCAGGATCGGAATGCGACGGAGACCATAGGTCGCATAACCGGCAGCGAGGGTCAAAAGGGGTCCGAAAAGGATGTCTGGCAGCCCGAATCCACCGAACAGGTTGGATAGCAGGCACCCCGTGTAAAGTGCCAGGGGCATGAGGGGGTCGTATAGGGCCAGCATGGCAAGTCCTTCTGATATGCGCACCTGAACGGGACCGAATCCCAGGTTCAGGCCGGGCCCAAGGATATTGGCCAGGTACGTCAGGACCACGTAGAGGGAGGCCACCAGGGCCAATCTTGTCAATCGGCGCGGATGCATGGCATAATGATAACAACTTTCAGGAAAAACAGAATGCAGAATGTTGAACGTAGAACGGAGAGGGAAGGAGAAATGAAATTTCGATCTTATTCCACTTCCTGCTTTCTCCCTTCTCCCTTCTCCTGTAACTCGGAGTTTTCATGTTGATCGCCGTCACCGGCGGGACCGGGTTCGTTGGCAAAGCGGTTGTTTCGGAGCTTCTCATACGTGGACACCATGTCCGCATCCTTGCCAGGAAGACTCCCGAAACACCACCCGGGGACAACCTGTCATTCTTCAGAGGGGACGTTGTCACCGGGGAGGGCCTCGAACCGTTCATTAAAGGGGCCGATGCCGTCGTTCACCTGGTAGGAATCATCAGGGAGGCGCGGGGCAACACTTTTGAGGGTGCCCACCTTTTCGGGACCAAAAATGTTCTAGATGCCGCAATCGCGGCAAGGGTAGGGCGTTTCGTCCACATGAGCGCCCTGGGAACCCGCCCCGATGCCGTCAGCGCCTACCACAAAACCAAGTGGGCCGCGGAGGAAGCGGTGCGCTCGGGAAACCTCCCCTGGACCGTTTTTCGCCCTTCCATCATCTTCGGGCCCGAGGATGCTTTCATCAACATGCTCGCCGAGGTGATCAGAAAAACCCCTATTATGCCTGTGATTGGGGGCGGGAAAAACCTGATGCAACCTGTTTCCGTAAAAGACGTTGCCGCATCATTTCGGGCCGCTGTTGAATCGTCCGCACACGAAGGGAAAACCTATGAACTGGGAGGCCCCGAAATCTTTACCTTCAGAGAAATTCTCGAAAAAACAGCTAAAGCCATTGGGAAAAAAAGGATTTTTTTTCCTTTTCCAGAAGTCTTTGTCAGGCCTCCCGTGGCATTGTTCCAGGCTTTGGGTCTTCCCCTTCCCGTCACCACGGATCAGTTGACCATGCTTAGGGAGGACAACATCCGGAAGGGTGGGGATCCGGTCGAGGAACTGGGGATAGATTGGACGGAGTTTGAGCGGGGGATAAGGGAATACCTGAGATAAGTCCCGGAACTAGACCTGATGTCTAATGTGCAGGAGTGCATTAGTGCAGGGAGTGCATTAACCCTTTGCACGAGTGTCCCGCCAGGTGAGCGGGTGCACTACTGCACATATGAACCGTGTTTTTCAAAGACCAGGACCTGGTCTAGGTCTGAGAAAGTACTTTCTTCTCCATCTTTTCATTCATAATCAGAAACGTCCCCTTTGCTGTTGCCACAACGTCTCCCTTTTCATCCGTGAGGGTACCTTCAGCGGTAAACTTCCTTCTTGACCAGTTGATCTCCGAGGCCACAGCCTTTAAGGCCACGTCGGGTGATGCCGCCTTTCGGAAGGTGACCTCAAGGGTGTGAGTCAGGAAAAGGCGATCCCGGGTAAAAGCCAGCCTTCCCAGAACCTCATCCATGAAGCCCATGATCACCCCCCCATGGACGACCCCCTCATAGCCGCAATGCCTCCTGTCCGGCGTGAAAGAACCCTCCACATCACCGGAGTCAAGGGTCTGGAACCCGGCTTTCAGGCCGCATTCGTTGTCCGGTCCGCAGACAAAACAACCGGGGAAAAGAATCTGATCCATTAAAACTCCTTATCCAGGATCCAAGAACCAGGAATTTGATTTAAAAAACAATTTATTCCATTGATCTGGGCGTTGCAAACTTAATGTCGAAAAGTTACTTATAGAAATGGTGGAAAATGAAAAGAACTTGAAACCCGGGATTCTGAATCCAGACCTTGCCGTCCTTGGATTTTGGATCTTGGATTTTAGACCATGGAAGGGGAGGTTTCCATGACACAATTCTTAGGCATCATCGGCGGAAGCGGCCTTTACGAAATGGAGGGGCTCGACGAAATCCTGACCATCGATGTTTCCACCCCCTTCGGCGACCCTTCGGACCAGATCGTCACAGGAACCCTTCAGGGGCTGAAGATGGCGTTTCTGCCGAGGCATGGCAGGGGACACCGAATCCTTCCCGGCGAGGTGAACTACAGGGCCAACATCTATGCCCTGAAATCTCTTGGAGTAGATACGATCATCTCCGTTTCGGCCGTCGGCAGCATGAAAGAAGACATCAGGCCGGGGGACCTAGTGATTCCCCACCAGTTTATTGACAGGACAAAAGGCCGCCCCTCCACATTTTTCGGAAACGGCATCGTTGCCCACCTGGCTTTCGCGGACCCTGTTTGCCTGGCCCTGGCGCGTATTCTTGCCGGCGGGGCAATCTCCACCGGGACCTCGGTCCACGAGGGAGGAACGTATATCTGCATGGAAGGCCCCCAGTTCTCCACAAGGGCGGAATCCCTGCTCTATCGGTCATGGGATGTCGATGTGATCGGAATGACTAATATCCCCGAGGCGAAACTGGCCCGGGAAGCCGAGATCTGCTATGCCACCCTGGCTCTGGCCACGGACTACGACTGCTGGCACGAAACCGAGGAAGATGTTTCCGTGGAAGGGATCCTTGAGAGCATGCACCGGAACGTTGAAAACGCCAGGGAGGTTATCCGCCAGACCGCCCTGAGCATCGGGGATAAAGAGGCCTGTGGCTGCGGGGAAGCCCTGAAATTCGCCATTGTCACCGATCCGGCTGTTATCCCGGAAGAGACCAAAAAGGACCTGGAGCCCATTATTGGGAAATACATCAAGTGACAGTCCAGGGACCAGAGAATCCGTCCAACGTCCCACGTCGAACGTCCAACGTGTTCTTGGTATCATTGCGAGCCGACAATGCGCGACGCAATCTCATGCGAAGCCATAAGGTCGTTGCAGTTTCCTTCCGTCTTCGCCTTCGGCTGCGCCGTGACAGGCCGGTCACCCCTGAGATCGCTTCGCATAAAGAACGGCTCGCGATGACTCCGCTTTCATCCTCAATTCTCAATCCTCAATTCTCAATCGAATCCCCACAACTTCAAACCTCAAACATCAAACTTCAAATTTTTTCCCCCGCCCACTTCCTATGCAGCCCCTCGTCGACGCTTATATTGACTATCTCCTGATAGAAAAGGGCCTCTCTGATAACACCCTGGCCGCCTACAGGACCGACCTGACATCGTACGTCGGTTTCCTCCTCGAGTCCGGGATTAAAAATCCGGAGGAGATCCGCCCCTCCCACATCCTTAACTTCATCACTCGGATGCGCGAAGGAGGCGCCGGCGCCACCACTGCGAGGAGAAAACTCGTCTCCATCCGGGGTTTTCACGGGCACCTCCGAAACGCAGGGATTACCGAAAACAACCCTGCTGGAAACATCGACCCCGTGCGCGTTCCCATGATACTCCCCGATGTTCTCACCGCTGGCGAGATGGATCGTCTCCTCGGGCAGCCCGACACTTCTTCCGACAACGGCACCCGGGACCGGGCCATGATGGAAATGAGCTATGCCGCGGGGCTGAGGGTTTCCGAACTGGTGAGCCTGAAGATGGAGGACCTGAACCGGGAGGCCGGGTTCCTCAGGGTAACGGGGAAGGGGTCCCACCAGCGTCTTTCTCCTCTCGGAAAGGAAGCGCTTTACTGGTTGGAGACCTATCTGGCCGAGGCAAGGCCCCGGCTGATGAAAACCGGAATGACACCCTATATTTTCCCCGGGCGGGGAGGAAAGGGTCACATCACCCGACAGGCCTTCTGGCAGAAACTTCAGAAATACGCAAATCAGGCCGGTCTCAGGAGGATCCACCCCCACACCTTCCGCCACAGTTTTGCCACCCACCTGCTCGAAGGGGGAGCGGACCTTCGCAGCGTCCAGGTCCTCCTCGGCCACGCCAACATCGTTACGACGCAGATCTATACCCACATCAGCCGCGAGCACCTGAAGGAAGTGCATAAGAAATATCATCCAAGAGGTTAACGGGTCCAACGTCTAACGTCCAACGTCCAACGTAAATTCAAGGTCTCATTTTTTGATATCTGATGTCTTATTCGAGATGTCGAAACACTCACTCAACCTCAATAGAAATATTATTTGAGCTCTGGGATTTCCGAATAAACTCATCTAATATGAAATCGTTAATGTAAAACAATGAAGACGATCTGATAGGATTTCTTGATCTGACGTTGGACGTTCGACGTTGGACATTGGACGGCATTATGGATCTCATAACCACCCACCTCAACGCCGACTTCGACGCGATGGCCTCCATGATCGCGGCAAAAAAGCTCTACCCCGAAGCCCGGCTCGTCTTCCCCGGTTCCCAGGAACGGAACTTAAGAGAGTTCTTCCTGAAATCCTCCATAGCCTCGTTCAGCTTTGACCGCATCAAGGATGTGGACCTTTCGGCCATCACCCGTCTGATCCTGGTTGATATCAAGATGAAGGGACGGATCGGACCTTTCGACAAGGTCGCCCAAAGGGAAGGGGTGGAACTTCACATCTACGACCACCACCCAAGGACGGAACTTGATTACGAGGGGGACGTGAACGTCGTGGAAGCGGTGGGAGCGACGACCACCCTTCTCGTGGAGATCCTCAGGAAGCGAAGGATCCGGATCACGCCAGAGGAAGCGACGATCATGGCCTTGGGGATTTATGAGGATACCGGTTCCTTGACCTTCCCTTCTACAACCCCGAGGGATCTGGATGCCGTCTCCCTCCTGATGAAAAAGGGAGCGCATCTGGAGATCATCCCCACCTTCATAACGAGGGAACTCGACTCTCAGCAGATCCAGCTTCTTTACGACCTCCTGACATCCCTGACCGTTCAGAATATCAAGGGGATCCCGGTCGCCCTGGCTTCCGCAACGATGGAACAATACGTGGGTGAGCTGGCCCTCCTGGTCCACAAGATGATGGATATGGAGAACCTGGACGTCCTTATCACCACCGTCCGCATGGAGGACCGGATTATCCTCGTGGCAAGGAGCCGGCTCCCGGAACTGGACGTTTCCCTGATCGCCGAAGAGTTCGGGGGCGGTGGACACCCCACCGCATCTTCGGCATCCATCCGGGACCTGACACTGGTCCAGGTCAGGGAAAAACTGATGAAGTTCCTCGGAAAAATGATCGGGGACCGGGTTAATGCGGGATCGATTATGTCATCCCCGGTGATCGACATTCCGGAAACGATGCCCCTTTCGGATGTGGGAGAACTCATGGTCCGCTTCAACATCAACTCCCTTCCGGTGGCGGGGGCCGATTCCAGTCTGATCGGGATTATCACCAGGGGGGTCGTCGAGCGTGGGCTTCTTCACGGCCTGAACGATTCCGTCGCCAGGGATTTCATGCTCACGGAGTTCTCCACCGTCACTGCCGATTCCTCCCTCGGAAAAGTCGAGGAGTTCATTATCGAGAAGAGACAGAGGATGCTGCCTGTCATCGAAGGCCGGAAGGTGAAGGGGGTTATCACGAGGACCGACCTCCTCGAGGCCATGCACGCCGATTTCAGAAGAACCCGCTCCTTCGGTTCCGTGAGCGGGGGGACGGAAACACCCCAGGGACGCGTTCGGAACATCAGGGAACTGATGAAGGAGATCCTCGACCAGAAAACCCTCAATGTTCTCACTGTGGCAGGCCGAGTCGCCGAAAAGTCGGGTTTCCGAGCCTACCTGGTCGGGGGGCTCGTCAGGGACCTTCTTCTGCGGCAGAGGAACCTGGACGTGGACATTGTCGTCGAAGGGGATGCCATTGAGTTTGCGAGGAGGCTTGCCAGGAGGCTGAAGGGCCGGGTGCGTTCCCACAGGAAGTTCAAGACGGCCGTCGTGATTCTGGAAGAGGGCTTCAAGCTCGACATCGCCACGGCCCGGACGGAGTATTACGAATCACCAGGCGCACACCCCATGGTGGAGAGGGGTTCCATCAAGCTGGATCTTTACCGGCGGGATTTTGCCATCAACTCCCTGGCCGTTCGGCTGAATCCAGACAAATTCGGACAGGTGGTGGATTTCTTCGGAGGCCTCCGCGATCTGAAAGACCGGACGATCCGCATCCTTCACAACATGAGCTTTGTGGATGATCCCACCCGGATCATCCGTGCGGTCCGATTCGAGCAAAAGTTCAACTTTCGCATCGGGAAACACACGGAATACCTCCTTAAGGGCGCTGTAAAAAAAGAATATTTAAAGCGCGCCCAGGGCCCCCGCCTCCTGGGTGAGTTTCTGGTGGTCTTGCGCGCCGAGAACCCCATACGGGCTTTTGAAAGGATGCAGAACCTCGGGATTCTGGAGTCTCTTCACGGCGCCCTGGTCTTCGACGAGAAGATGCGCGGGGTATTCCAGCAGGTTGCGAAGATTCACTCCTGGTTTCAGCTCCTCTTTCTGGATGAGGAACCGGATCTGGGTGATATCTACGTAAACGCCATCATGCTGGTGAAGAGCCAAAAGGAAAGACGGGAGATCCTGGACCTCTTTCACCTGAACGAGGACCGCCAGAAGATCATGGTGGAGAGATGGGTCCGGCTTTCATCCGTCATGAGGGATCTCGCCCAAAGCGAGAATGAGGCTCACAGCATCATTGCAAAACTTCTTGGTTCATTAAGGATCGAGGATCTTCTCCTGATCATGTCCTTGACCAAGCGGAAAGGAACCGCCAAGGCCGTTTCCCTGTTCCTGTCCAGGCTCAGGTTCATCAGCAGGGAGATCGACGGTAAAACCCTTCTCTCCATGGGATACACCACCGGCCCTTTGTTCCGGGAGATCATGCAGGCTGTGCAGGATGCCAGGGTGGACGGCCTGGTGAACTCCCTCACCGAGGAGAAGGAGTGGGTAAAGGAAAATTTCCCAAAAGGAAAATTATCAGGGCGCAGGACGCGGGGCTCGGTGCGCAATAAAACAGATCACTAATCTCGAATCTGAACTTTCAAACTCTCAAACTGCAGTTTTTAATTCTCAATCCTCAATCCTCAATTCTCAATTCTTAATTGCTCCTTCGATTGACACTCCATACCCCCCGTGATAGACAACCGGGACGGAAAAGCAGTGGAAAAAAAGTGCATAAGTGCAGGAGTGCAGCAGTGCACTTTTGCACTGGTATTTTTGCACTCATGCACTAATTTTATTTTGAAACAGGACCAGTTCCTCCTGACAGGAGATTTATGGACGCATCCGGATTCAGAACCCTTATTCTGAGCATTATCCCGTTTTTGCTGGCCATTTCCGTCCACGAGTCGGCCCACGGCTATGTGGCTTATCGGAAAGGGGACTTCACGGCCAAGATGCTGGGGCGCATCACCATGAACCCCATTCGTCACTTAGACCCCCTGGGGTCCATCATGGTGCCGATCATCCTGGCGTTCTCCGGAGCCGGTGTCATCTTCGGATGGGCCAAACCGGTGCCGGTTAACGCGTTCAATTTCAAAAATCCACGGAAGGATATGATGTTTGTCGGCCTGGCTGGTCCCGTGAGCAATTTCCTGCTGGCAGCGGTTCTTGCCTTCGTATACCGGATCCTGCTGTTCTTTCCCGGCCAGGAGATCCTCTGGGGTAACAGGATCGGCGAACCGCTGACGATCATGCTCATCCTTTCCATCAAGATCAGTATTTACCTTGGGGTTTTCAACCTGATCCCTGTCCACCCCCTGGACGGCAGCCACATCCTGGAAGGGCTTCTTCCTCCGGAACAGGCCAAAGCCTACTCGAGGCTGTCCCCGTACGGGAGCATTTTCCTTATTCTCCTGCTGTTCACAGGAATCCTGACAGCCATCACTTACCCCGTTTACGCCTTCATCCTGCGCATCATCAGCGGGACCTTCGGCATTTAGGAGTGTACCAATGAGCCGGGTTCTTTCGGGTATGCGGCCCACCGGGCCTCTTCACATCGGGCATTACCTCGGCGCTCTGGGGAACTGGTTCCGGCTCCAGGACGAATACGAGTGCTTCTATTTTGTCGCGGACTGGCATGCCCTTTCCACGATGTACGATGAACCGGCTACCCTGGCCGAATACACCGGGGAGATCGTAAAGGACTGGCTCAGCGTGGGACTGGATCCGGAACGCTCCACCCTCTTTCTGCAGTCCGCCATCCTCGAGCACGCGGAGCTTCTCGTCCTCCTTTCCATGATCACACCCCTCTCCTGGCTCGAACGGGTTCCCTCCTACAAGGAGGTGCGCCAGCAGCTTTCCCATAAGGATCTGTCGACCTACGGCTTTCTCGGCTACCCCCTCCTTCAGACAGCGGATATCATCATTTACCGGGCCAATTACGTGCCCGTTGGTGTCGACCAGCTTCCCCACCTGGAGTTGGCTCGCGAGATCGTTCGGCGCTTCAACTTCATGTATTCGGGGAACGAGAAGGGCGGCGTTTTCCCGGAACCGCTGGAACTCCTTACGGAGGCGCCGAAGGTGCCCGGGACCGACGCACGGAAGATGAGCAAAAGCTACGACAACGCCATCTTCCTCAAGGACAGTTCGGAGACGGTCTGGGAAAAGCTCAGACCAATGGTCACTGATCCGGCCAGGGTCAGGCGGACCGACCCCGGCGACCCGGAGAAGTGCCCTGTCTTCGACCTCCACCGTTTTTTCACATCCGAAGATCCCCGGGCCGAAGTGGCAGAGGGTTGCCGCAGTGCGGGCATCGGGTGCATCGACTGTAAAAAGGTGCTTTTCGAATCCCTCGAAAGGACCTTAGAGCCCATCAGGGACAAGAGAGCCGGTTTCGAACGGGAACCGGACCTGGTGAGAGACATTCTCAACGACGGGAACCGAAGGGCCCGCGAAGTGGCCTCGGCAACCATGTCCGACGTAAGGGACGCCATTACCCTCTACAGGCCCTGAAACGGATGATATGACCGGCCCCAACAACCCGAACGAATCCGGGGACAGCCCCCTTGCGGCTTACCGGATCGAACTGGAGAGGTTCCAGGGGCCTCTGGACCTTCTTCTCCACCTCATTCGGAAAAACGAGGTGGACATCCACGATATCCCCATAGCCGAGATCACCCGGCAGTACCTTCAATACCTCGAGATCATGCAGGAACTGGACCTTGAGATCGCCAGCGAATTCCTTGTCATGGCCTCGAACCTCGTCTACATCAAATCACGAACGCTTCTTCCCGTTGAAGCCGAGGAGGAGGACCAGGAGCCAGAAGACCCGAGGGAGGAGCTGGTTCGGCGCCTCCTCGAATACCAGAAGTACAAGGAAGCAGCCCTGGACCTGGCTGGAAGACCTGTCCTGCACCACGATGTTTTTCTGCGTCCAGAACCGGTTATGGAAGAGGCTTCCTCCGAGGAGTTCACCGAAGCGACCCTTTTCCAGCTGATGGATGCCTTTCAGAATATCCTCACCCAGGCCGAAAAGAGGGCCCCCGTTGAGGTCGAGCGGGACCCGTTCACCCTTGATGAAGCCCTTCGTTACATCCGGACACGGCTTTCCGGCGTCCCGAGTCTGGGGTTTACCTCACTTTTCACCCGCCTCGACAGCAGGTGGAAAGTTATCGGCGTCTTTCTCGGGGTTCTTGAAATGATAAAACAGGGCCATCTCATCGCTGTCCAGAGGGATTTTGGCGAACCCATCACCATGGTGCTGTCGGAAAGGGCGAAGGATGAAACCGGTGCCGCCCCAACGAATCAGGGAGAAAAGGCAGATGAGTAAAACACACAACAAGGCTCTCATCGAGGCGCTCCTTTTCGCCTCTTCCCGGCCCCTTTCCGTGGAGAACCTTGTGGAGGTTTCCGGGCTGGTGAAACCCGGTGTCCGGGAGATCCTCAACGAACTGATGGATGAGTACGAATCCCAGGGGAGGGGGTTCATTCTTGCCGAGGTCAGCGGGGGGTACCAGCTCCGAAGCCTTCCCGCCTATTCCGAGCAGATCGCGAGTCTGCTGAAAGCCAGAACCCGCCGGCGGTTTACCCGATCGAGCATGGAGACCCTTTCCATCATCGCTTACAGGCAGCCCGTTACCCGGGCAGAGATCGAGCAGATTCGCGGGGTTGACTCCGGCGCGGTCCTCAAAACCCTCCTCACCCAGGCCATGATCCGCGTCCTCGGCCGAAAGGAAGCCCCGGGCCGCCCCATCCTCTACGGCACCACGAGGGAGTTCCTCGAGTACTTCGGATTAAGGGACATCGAATCCCTGCCGACGCTGGAGGAAGTTACCGAGCTCCTTGATGAGGAGCACGTTGATGAAGACGCGGAGACACGGGGACCCGGAGACACGGAGTGATGGAACTAAGACACGGGGACACGGAGGAGTAATAGTAAGACACGGAGACGCGGAGAGATGCTCGTATTTTCTGCGCTGTCATTGCGAGACCGTTTTTCAGGTCGAAGCAATCTCAGGTGAAACATTAAACGGGTGGGGGGACGCAGGGAATTGGCAAGAGGATTGCACTCCTCAATGGAGAAATATCTTCTTCTTGAAAGGAGTGCATATGTCAAACAATATCAGGGATTTCAGAGAGTTGAGGGTTTACGACGCTGCGATGGATGCAGCTATGAAGATTTTCAGTATTACAGCCAACTTCCCAAGTGAAGAAAAATATTCCCTGGTGGACCAGGTTCGTCGATCATCACGTTCCGTGTGCACGAACATTGCTGAAGCCTGGAGGAAAAGGCGATACCGCGCTGCGTTTATCGCCAAGCTTAGCGATGCTGAGAGCGAGGCGGCAGAAACACAGGTATGGATGGATTTTTCAGGAAAATGCGGATACCTGGGCAATGAGGTAGTCATTGAAATAAGAGGAATCTACGATCAGATCATTGCTGGCCTGATACAAATGATTAGAAATGCCGACAACTGGACCATTAGAACCAAAGAAAAGATGGTATAGGACAATGCGGTTTTTCCTCTTCTTCGCGTCACCGTGTCCCCGTATCTTCCTGTCTGCCTTTACTCCGTGTCACCCCTTCACCGAGTCTTCGCGTCTGTATTTCCCCGCGTCACTCCCTCCCCGCGTCCCCGCGTCGCACAGCGATGGATAAAATAAGACTCCACAAGGCCATTGCCCTGGCAGGCATGTCCTCCCGCCGGGCCGCCGAGGAGATGATCCGCAAGGGGAGGGTAGCGGTCAACGGAAAGATCGTTACCGGGATGGGGGTCCTGGTCGACCCCGATTCAGACAGGGTAACTGTTGACGGTGTCCGGCTCCAGACAGGTCTCAGGAGGCGCTCATATCTTCTTTACAAGCCGATAGGCATTCTTTGCACCCGAAGGGACCCGGAAGGACGAAAGACCGTCTACGACCTCCTGCCGCCCGAGGTGGGCGAGGGCCTGTATTCATCGGGAAGGCTGGACATGGACGCCGAAGGGCTCCTCATCCTGACCAACGACGGGGATCTGACCGAGAAGCTTACCCACCCTTCAAGCCATCTTCCCAAGACCTACCTTGTCAAGGTCAAGGGACAGGTGGAGAACACGGTCCTGAAAAAACTCCGGAAGGGCGTTGAACTGGACGACGGTCCGACCCTTCCCGCCAACGTCACAGTGATGAAGGGAACCGGTGCCGACGCGAACACCTGGCTCCGGATGGTTCTGACCGAGGGAAGGAAAAATCAGATCAAAAGGATGGGGCAGGCGGTCGGTCACCGCGTCCTGAAGATCAAACGCGTCGCCATTGGGGACATCCGCCTGCCCGATCACATGAAACCGGGAAGCTTCAGGAAGCTGACGGTGAAAGAGGTTGAGAAGCTGAAGGGGAAAACACGTTGAACGTTTATCGTTTATCGTTGAACGAAAAGGAATTTCCAACCACGAATCACTAATCACCAGTCACTAATCACACGGCACTGTTTTCGCTTCCCCCTGTCATTGCGAGGTGCACACTGACCGAAGCAATCTCATGGGATCGCTTCACATAATTAACGGTTCGCGATGACAGCGTTATCCGTCAACTTTCAAACTCTCAAACTTTCAAACCTCAAACTTCAAACAACAAATTCTTCCTCACGCCCGCTCGTTTCACTCGCTCGAGACGCAGAGAACGCAGAGAAAGTCTGAATTTTCAATGTTTGAATCCTTATTCCAGGTTTTGATCTTCTCTGCGAGCTTCGCGGCTCTGCGTGAGGCTGCCTTTTATCATTTGTGGAGAAGGTGTAACCAACGGTGTCAGAGCACCTTTCCTAAGAGCACCTTTCCTACCTGAGATCGCGTCGCAGGTGAAATGGCTCGCGATGACAGCGTTATCCGTCAACTTTCAAACTCTCAAACTCTCAAACTTTTTCCCCCCCATGTCACCGCGTCAGTTTTTCCTCGTCACTTTGACGACATTTCAACTCCCTATCGTCGGACTGATCCCTTCCCCGGAAGGATCTGGACATTCCTGTTTTTCCAAATAATTAAAAAAGTACTGATATTCCAAAACCTTAGAAAAATACCTCTCCTGATTGTTGTCCTTGGTACGGCCCTTGCTCTTAATGGGGCAAGTTCGAAGGAATGGTGGAAAAATTCAAATTGGGGGTGATTTGACATGAGAAGGATCAATGGGATGTTGGCCGCGTGGGGGGAAATCCTGCGGGAAGCCAGGAGACTGAGTGTCCGGGCCGAGCAGAATCAACCCTCCCAGTCCAGGAACTAAGCGAAAATGACACACGGGTGTCGGAAAGGCGGGGTGGACCATGAAACCGAAAATTTCCAGAACAAAAATCTTTTTCCAGACCTTCAGGAGCTGTTTTAACGATGCTCTCAAAGGAGCGAAGGATTGCACACACAAGAACGACGAAGAGTAAAGAGGAGGTTTTGCCGGGGTTCTGACCCCGGCAGCCTCCGTCAGGAGGGAGGTTGACCATGGGAAGGGCACTTGTAATGGACGGGCTGATAACTGGGGCTTCCTCACGGGAAAAAGACGCACTGACAGCCTGGAGCCTTATCCTTCACGATGTTCGGCGCCAGTGGGCACAGGCGGAGGTGGCCAGGATTCCTGAGGCCCAACCGGTTGAAAAAGGAAATAGACGTTCGGCGAGTCTGTCGGAGATCCTGCATGAGGTCGGCCGTCAGTGGGCCGAGGCGGAGTCATATCGCCCCGGGAATGGAAAACCCCGGAGATGATCAGGAATGGAGTAGGGACCGCCCCGGGGAGGATCGTACACCAGTCACCTTTTTTCATGTCCCTGAATGGTGAGGGTGGCGGGTGATGAACCGGAAGTGGGGGTGCTTCATGATCAGGATATTTCATTGTGTCGGCGAGGCCTTTAAGTCCCTGGCGCACTGCTACAGGGAAACCGCGAGGCAGGCAAGGGAAAGCGGTGAAAATCCGCGGCAATTTGGTTTCCACGAGTTCCGCGAAACCGAGGGCGGACCTCCTCTTTTCTACACGGAGACGTGCCCCGAAGGGACCTACCTGATCGGCGTCATGACCGATGAGGGAACGGAGAGTAAGGGTCTGAAGAGACCAGCCAGAGACGATGGTGAGGAAAATAAGGACTTGATTGTCCCCGGAAACGGTGACACTTCAGGCCCGCGATTGGGAACTTCGGAGCATCCCAAGTAAACCGTGGGGCCGATACGGCGTTCCTGGGGCTGTCCGTGAAACAAAACGGGCATTGGGGGAACAGGGGCGGCGAGGCAGCGAAGGGGGAGGTATTACGACATCCCCCTTCGTTTCTATGACACGGAGACGCGGGGACGCGGTGACACGGAGGAAAACCAAGGCGGAGGAAAAAACGAAGCCAGAAGTCAGAATCCAGAATGTTTTTCTAACGCCCGTTCGTCCCGCTGAAGGTGGGACTCGCTTCCACCTTCGCGCAAGTCTTCGGTGGAGAGGCAAGACGCAGGAAACGCAGAGAAGTCCTTTAGTTCATTTTTTTAACCCCCCTCCTATGCATTGCCTTTCCCTGTAAGTCTGCGTGAGGTAGCCCTGTCAGCATTTACTGTGCCCTGCGCCCTGAGTCCTTCCCCCTTATTGGTCCCCATGTCTGTTTTTCCCCGTGTCTCCGCGTCTCTTTATCCCCGTGTCTGCCTTCACCCCCGCGTCATGCGATTTGCGATTTTTTTCTGGTAAACCAGCAAAAAATCGCAAATCCGTACCTTATCTGTAACCTCCAGTCGGGCATAATTCCTTACCATCCATTGAAAACGGAACCGGGTTAGGGTGCCTGGGGAGTTCGTAACCGGCCATTGGAATTTATAACTGGGGGTGAAAATAATGAGAAGGATCAATGGGATGCTAGCCGTGTGGGGGGAGATCCTGCGGGAAGCCAGGAGTTTCCGGCCCGAGCAGAAATATCCCTTCCAGTTCAGGAACTAACCGAAAAGACACACGGGTGTCGGAAAGACGGGGTGGACCATGAAAACGAAAATTTCCAGAACAAGAATCTTTTTCCAGACCTTCCAGAGCTGTTTAAACGATGCTCTCAAAGGAGCTAAGACCTGCACATACAGGAACGACGAAGAGTAAAGGGGAGGCCATGCCGGGGCTCTGACCCCGGGCAGAGCCTATGTTTGAAGTTTGAGGTTTGAGGTTTCGGGTCCGCGGTCATCGCTTTAGTTTAGCGTTTAACGTTTATCGTTGAACGTGTCTGTTCCAGGATCCCGGGTTTATGATTTTCTTTGGATCTTGGGTCCCTCTTTTCTCTGAACTCCCTGCCCACCGTAGCCTCAGCGAAGGTGGGTGTACCCTGAACTCTGAACTGGTTACACGCCAGACTCTGGGCTATCCCCGTTGGACATTGGACGTTGGACGTTGGACTTTGGACTAATCTTTCTTTTTTATTCCCAGCCTTTTCATCCTCGACGCGAAGGTCGTCCTCTTGATCCCCGCCAGTTCCGCCGCCGCGGTGACGTTCCACCTCGTCTTCTCCAGGAGGGAGAGGATGTAGCTGCGCTCCATTTCCTTCATGGAAAAGCTGGAGGACTCTTTAGAAGGCTCGGTTTCCTGATGTGGCCCAGGGACTGAGGCCTCGGGGATCGATGAGGGAGGGTACTTTGCACCAGCCCCGCCACTGTAGGGAGGAGGCAAGTCCGACAGGTGGATCGTGTCCCCCTGGGTAACTGTCAAGAGGTACTTGACCAGGTTCTCCATCTCGCGGATGTTCCCGGACCAGGAGTTCATGCTCAATTTTTCCATGGCTTCGCTGGCAAGGGCTTTCGGCGGTTTCCCCGAAACGTGTGAAAAATGGGTCAGAAAATGGGTCAGAAGGAGGGGGATATCCTCCCTCCTCTCCCGGATGGGAGGCATCCGCAATGGAAGGACGTTGAGCCGGTAGAAAAGGTCCTGCCGGAACTCCCCCTTTGCGATCCCTTCATCCAGGTCCATGTTTGTCGCAGCGATGATCCGGACATCCACCTTGCGCGTCGAGGTCGTCCCGAGGGGCTTGATCTCGTTGCTCTGAAGGAAACGAAGGATCTTGGCCTGAAGGCTAAGGGGCATATCCCCGATCTCATCCAAAAAGAGAGTTCCCCCGTCCGCGGCCTCGAAAAGTCCTTCCTTGTCAACAACCGCCCCGGTGAAGGCTCCTTTCCGGTAACCAAAAAGCTCGCTCTCGAGCAGGGCGTCCGGTATGGCGCTGCAGTTCTGTACCAGGAACGGTCTGGTCCTCCGGGAACTGAGACGGTGGATGTCTCTCGCGATGAGCTCTTTCCCCGTACCGCTCTCTCCGGTGATCATCACGGGGAAATTGTTGGCCGCATAGATTTCCGCGGTCCGCTTCACTTTCAGGAAAACCTCACTCTGTCCTACCATGGGAGGGGAGGATTGAAACTCCTCGATCAGTTTTCTCATCCGGACGTTCTGCTCCTGCTGGTTCGCGAGGTCCAAGGAGGTGCTAAGAGCGATCCCCCCGATGGTGACCAGGTTCTGGAGCAGCTCTAGATAGCGGGGATCCAGGTTCATCCGGCTCCCCCCCGAAGTTGTGTCAAGGATCTGGACCGCCCCGTAGACCGTCCCGTCCTGAAGTGTCAGGGGAAAACAGAGAATGAGGGAATTTTTCGTGTCCAGTTTCTTCTCGACACCCTTGAAATACGGGGCTTTGTCCGGCTCGGCGACGATCATTTCACCTGTGGTGATCACGTCGCCAACCACGCTCTTGACATCGGCGCTGACGGCAATTCCCCTGACCTTGGACGCCTCTTCCCCCGTGGCCTCGGAGCAGACGTACTGGTCGTCCTGCTTGACCCAGATCCAGATGGACCCGCGTTCGACTTTCTGGACCTTGGTCAGGGCTTCGAGAAAGCGTTCCTGGAATTTGTCGGGATGGTGTTTCTGGAAAAGGAGTTCAACGAAAGAGACAGGCAGTTTCTGCGGCATGACCTGCACCCCCAGGGCCCCTCAGGATCGTTGTGACACCCTCCGGCCCTGAAGAAAAGAGCCGCCCAGGGAGGGTTTCACCCTGAAGCGCTATACCTGTAAGTACAGCCGGTACCGTGAAAAACGTCAAGAATTATTTGTCGTTTTGACGATATTTGGGCAAAGGGCCGTCCCCTGAAGGGTTGAAAAATTCCGGATGAAACCGTTACTCAAAAAAAGTGTTAAAATACATTCAGTTAGACTTTTTCCAAAAATATCACTTTCAGAAGGATTCCCGGCATGATCCTTGCTCTTCCTAATTCATCAAGTTTAGGAACAGGGCTTTGAGGAATATTCATAATGAATATCAGGGAAAATGGGACAATATTCATTCTATTTGAGTAAATATAAGATATCTCTATTCTGGTAGGGATAATAATATATGGGTCCAAAATTTACCTTTAGTAACAATCGCTTTAACTTTTGTTTTTAAAGGTGTTTATCAAGGTAATCATTTATTTTTTGTGGCGTCTTTCGGGGAAACAATGTTTTTTGTAAAGCTCAACGGGGGAAAGGCAAGGCAGTGAGGGAAACAGGAACAGCGACTTAGGATGACAGTTCAGCCTCCATGTGGTTCCGGTTTCCCGGGGGTGCGGGATGCAAGGGGAACCCAGATACCCGGCCAAGATCAACCGGCCGATTTACAGGAAGATTCTTAAAAGGAAGAGACTCTTTTCCGTTCTGGATCGTTCCCGGGAACCGCTCGTGTGGGTTTCAGGGCCGGCAGGTTCCGGGAAGACTACTTTCATTTCCAGCTATATCAAGGAAAGGAAAGTCCCGCACATCTGGTACCAGGTGGATGACGGAGATAAGGATCCGGGTGTCTTTTTTCACTACCTGTTCCTGGCTCACAGGAAAATTGTTGGAGATAAGGAAAGCCTGCCGGTGTACACCCCGGGGTTTTACTCGGATATGGGTGGTTT
Organism: uncultured bacterium; assembly: GCA_965603295.1. GTDB lineage: Bacteria > BMS3Abin14 > BMS3Abin14 > BMS3Abin14 > BMS3Abin14 > JAFGWO01. Next base: position 17,679 of record CBFDCL010000034.1, read on the forward strand.
TGCCGAGAGGGTTTTCGAAAAACTGTTCCAGGACCTCCCACCGGGCTCCTATTTCGTCCTCGACAGTTTCCCAGAAGATCCCAATCATCTTGACCTGGACCTGATTCTTCAAGGCCTTTCCCGAATTCCCAAGGGAAGCCGGATCGTTGTAATTTCCCGCACGATCCCTCCGCCAACCACATCAATCCTGGAGGTCAGGGGCCAGATGAACCATATTTCTGCCAGGGATCTGCAGCTCGACGAGGAGGAGTTCATTCAGGCTGCCGAGATTCACGGTTTAAAGGGCATTTCCACGAAAACACTGGAGAAGATACGGGAAAAGCTGGAAGGGTGGATGGCGGGACTGGTCCTGATGGCCGAGGGGATGAGAAGCTCTTTGGTTGAGGTTGAAAGGACCCTCGACAGTTCTCCCATGGAAATTTCCAGGTTTTTTGCAGGAGAGATATGGGAAAACATTGATGAAGGTACGAGGAATTTCCTCCTGACAACCTCGTTTCTTCCCCGGATGACGGGCCGGACTGCTCAGGAGATTTCGGGATTTAAGCGCGCCGGGGAAACACTGACACATCTAATGAATCACAACCTGTTTATGTCCTGCACGGGATTCCCCGAGCCTGTCTATCAGTACCACAGCCTTTTCCGCGACTTCCTCCAAGCCCTGGCTGTGGACACACTCACGGAGGAACACGTCCGTTCCATTAAAGAACAGGCGGCCGAAATCCTTCGGAAAAGTGGGCAGAACAATCATGCGGCCTCCCTCCTTCAGGAAATCGGAGCTTGGGAGACGCTTTCTGAACTTATCATGGAAAGGGCCCCCGAAATGCTGTCCCAGGGGAGGCACAGCCAGCTTTGTTCCTGGATTGGACGCCTCCCCGAAACGTTGAAAGAAGGAGATACACGGATCAACTACCTGGCGGGATTGTGTCTGCTCCCCACAAGACCCTCGGAGAGCAGGTCCCGGTTCCTGAGAGCTCTGGATCTGGGCGAGGAAGCCGGCGATGCCGAACTGTCTTATCTCTCATGGGCCAGGGCAGTGGATTCTGTGATCTATGAATCCCACTGCTTCAAGGATCTGGATCCCCTCCTGGTAAGAAAGAAGCAGCTCGACAAACGCTTCCCAGGCGTTCCCCCCGGAGAAACCGAAACGGCTGTAGCCCTGGGAATGTACTGGTGCCTCTTCCTCAGGGATCCGGGAAACCCCGAGCTTGATGCATGGGCCGATAGAGCGGTCACCTTGGCGGAGGAGAACGGCCGACCCGAAAAACAGATCGCTGCCGATGTTATGGAAACCCTGAGGCACTACGCTTCGGGGAACATGTTCCAGAGTGTTCAGACCGCGGAACATCTGCTGAGATCCTACGGGGAAAGAGATCTCAGCCCCATCCTCACCACGGTTGTCCTTTTCTTTTCGGCATTCCGCAACTGGGTTCGGGGTGACCTGGACGGCTCTCTGAAAATTGTGGAGCAGGGCCTTATTCAGGAGGATATCTGGGAAAGTAACCCCTGGGAGATGCAATTCCTGGGTCAAGGCGCCATCAGCGCCCTGAGCCTCCCGGACCCGGGAATGACAGCGGAATATCTGGTTCGGATGCAAAAGAAGCTCGGTGACAGCACAAGGAACGACCAGGCTCTGTATCACTTCCTGAAAGGGTGGGCCCTCTTCGCGGTCGGAGAACGTGCCTTGTCAAAAAGCCACCTGGAAAAGGGTCTCGCACTGAAGCGGGAAGTCGGCCACGACGTTTTCATCGCACGGAACCTTCTGGCCCTTGCGATGTTCAGTATCGCTGAAGGCGACAGGAAATCGACCGCGGTCTTCCTCAATGAAGCGAGAGAGATTTCCCAGCGGACGGGCAGCGTCCTGACCGGGTTTCTCTGTGACATGGTGGAAAGCTCAGCGTCCCTCGTATCGGGACGCAGGAAAAAGGCCCTCGAATTCCTGAACCGAGCTCTTGAGGAAGGTTCGCGCCTGAACATCCTCGCTTTCTGCTGGCTGGACCGTCAGGCCCTGACCCGCCTGCTCCTCCTCGCCATGGAAGAGGGGATCCAGACCGAATACACCAGTCGTCTGATTGGCGTCTACCGGCTCAGCCCCACCGAGATCTGGCCGGATGTGGAGATGTGGCCCTGGCCCGTCAAGATCTACAGCCTCGGACGGTTCGAACTGGTGGTGAAGGGTAAAACCATCAGGTTCCCCCGGAAAGCCCAGGAAAGGCCCCTGGATCTCCTCAAGGCTATCCTTGCCTTCGGGGGCAGAAAAGTCTCCTCAGACAGCCTCGTAGAGGCCCTGTGGCCCGATTCCGATGGAGCCACCGGCCACCAGACTCTCGCAACAACCCTGCACCGGTTAAGGCACCTTATCGATGTGCCAGACGCCGTCATCGTCAGCCAGGGACAGGTTTCCCTCAACCCTGAGGTGTGCTGGGTGGACACCTGGGCGCTGGAAAGGGCCATGGGCCAGATCAGCGCCGGGCATGCAACCGACGTCGGGCAGAAAGGGGAACCGAAGGAGAGGTTGGCGCGCGTGGAAAAGGCCCTCGAGTTCTACAAGGGCCATTTCATGAGTTCCGACGGAAGCGACCCGTGGATCATCGGCCCGCGGGAGCGCCTCAGGAGCAGGTTCATCCGGACCCTCATTAGCCACTGTACTCACCTGGAGCAGATGGGGGAAGATGAACAGGCGGTCCACTGGTATTCGAGGGCCCTCGAAATGGAGAACCTCTCGGAGGAACTTTACCAGGGCCTTATCCAGTGCTGCCTCAGGCTGGGACACAGGGCCAACGCAATGGCCACCTACAACCGCTGCCGCGACACCTTCTCCCTGGTCCTGGGCGTTGAGCCATCGGAGAAGACCGAGGCCCTCCGCAGGAAGATATTGGAAAAGGACGGTGATTAGTGATTCGTGATTAGTGATCAGTCATTGGAAAAAGGTTACCGCAAAGACCTGATCAATCCTTGGATCATTCTTGCAACATTATCTAAATGTTCCTTGATTCTTCCGATATCCGGACAATCCCTCATTTTTAGTTTCAGGCGTATTTCCAGGTGAGTATCCAGTTCACTGGCCGAACCGGCAGAGATATTCAGGAACCGGATGAAATCTTTTCTGCTCCCTCTTGCCGCCCCTTCAGCAATATTGCTGGCAATGGAAACGGCCGCGCTTCTCATTTGCCCAACCATCCCGAATTTTTCTTCAGGTGGAAACTGGCAGGTAAGCTTGTAGATTTCAACAGCCAACTCCACGGATGAATGCCAGACTTTCAGTTCCTTATGATTCTTTACCATCTCTATCTCCAGCGAAGGTGACGGATTTCATCTGCTTTAACTTCAAACCCCATGCCAACAAGTGGTTTGGCCTTTTCTAATCACGAATCACTAATCACCAGTCACTTATTCTCTATCCGTAACCTATCTGTAACAACCCCTGTGCAATAGTTAATTCATTACTCGGAGTTCGCCCTCCTTCGGTTTGTCGGGGACCTGTCCTCCTGGTCCGAGTAATGGTGGTGCTCCCGGGCCGAAAAAAAGGCAAAAGGCCCCGGGAGAAAGCGGCCGGGCTGTCCGGGCATAAGTGCTCGGCAGCCCGGC